>DASPRB010000018.1:0-25481 GCA_035624675.1 Burkholderiales bacterium | reverse complement strand
GCCTCGAGAAGGATCGCCTGGCCGAGGAACGAGGTGAGCATGATCAGCGTCGGCGCCATGACGTTCGGCAGCATGTGGCGCAGGATGATGCGCGAATCGGTGAAGCCCGAGGCCCGCGCGGCATCCACGTAGGGCATTTCGCGCACCGCGAGGGCGCTCGAGCGCACCACCCGCGCGCAGCGCGGAATCATCGGCACCGCGATCGCGAGGATCACGTTCTGCACCCCGGTGCCGAGGATCGCGATCACCACCAGTGCGAGCACGATGAGCGGGAACGACAGCAGCATGTCCATGAGGCGCTGCATGTGGAGGTCGAAGCGGCCGCCGAAATAGGCGCTGGCGACGCCGATGATCGCGCCGACGAAGGTGCCGATCAGCGACGCGCCGAGACCGACCGCCAGCGCGGTGCGCGACCCGTAGATCACGCGCGAAAACACGTCGCGGCCGAAGGCGTCGGTGCCGAGCAGGTGCTTCAGGCTCGGCGGGCTGAGCATCGCGTCGTAGTGGTTGATCAGCGGGTCGTAGGGCGCGATCCAGCCTGCGGCCGCGGCGGCGATCACCATCACGACGATGATCGCGAGCCCGATCGCGCCCAGCGGCCGCTCGCGCGAAAATCGCCAGGCCGTCGCGAGCAGGCCGGGGGCCCGTGCGGCGCGCAGGTCTTCGAGCGTCCCGGGGGTCGCGGCCATGATCAGCGGTAGTGGATGCGCGGATCGACCCAGGCGTAGGCGATGTCGATCAGGAAGTTGACGAAGATCGTGACCGCCGCCACCAGCATCACCAGCGCCTGCGTCATGGTGTAGTCGCGGTGTGAGATCGACTCGACGAACAGCAGCCCCAGACCGTTCAGGTTGAATACCTGTTCGGTGACCACGAGGCCCCCGAGCAGGAACGCGAACTCCAGGCCGAGCACCGTGATCACCGGCAGCATCGCGTTCTTGACCGCGTGGCGCGCGAGGATCAGCTTCAGCCGCAGCCCCTTCGCGCGCGCGGTGCGGATGTAGTCCTCGCGCAGCACCTCCAGCATCGCGGAGCGCATCATGCGCGTCGAGACCGCCGAGTAGCGGTAGCCGACCGCGAGCGCCGGCCAGATGAGTTGCGCCAGGTTGTTCCAGGGGTCCACCCACAGCGGCGTGAACTCCAGCGGCGGCACCCAGTGGAACACGAGCAGCATGCACAGGATGATCAGGATGCCGAGCCAGAATGAGGGCATCGCGAGCCCCGCGATCGAGAACACGCGCACCGCATAGTCCACCCAGGTGTCCTGCTTGACCGCCGCGATGATGCCGAGCGGGATCGCGAGCAGCGCGGCGATGATCGAGGCCATGATCGCGACCTGCAGCGACAGCGCGAAGCGCAGCTTGATCTCCTCGGTAATCGGCGCGCCGGTCCACATCGACAGGCCGAAGTCGAGGCGCGCGAGGCCAGCCATGTACGTGGTGAACTGCTTCCACAGCGGCTGGTCGAGGCCGAGCTTCTTGCGCTCCAGGTTCATCAGCTCCTGGGACTGGAACTGGCTGCCCTGCGTCAGGTACTTCGCCTCGACCACGTCGCCGGGCACGACGCGCAGCAGGACGAAGATGAGAATCGCGACGCCGACCAGCGTCGGGATCATCAGCAGCAGCCGCTTGGCGATGTAGAGCGTCATGCCTGCGTCATGCCGGCGGCGGATCCGGATCCGCCGCCGGGCGAACGGCCGTCAGGGCGAGAGCCAGACGGTGTCGAGCGTGTTGTTCAGGTAGTGGCTGGGCGTCACCTGCCATCCATGGAGCCTGGACGAGTGCGGGATGATGCGGTGCCACTGCAGCGTCATCAGGACGTGGGCCTGCTCGTCGAGCAGGCGCTTCTCGAACTCCCGGACGATCTTCTTGCGCTCCTCCGGATTGGTCGCCTGGCTTTGCTCGTCGTACAGCTTGTCGAGCACGGGGTCCTCGTAGCCGCCGTAGTTCGCCGGGTTGCGGCTGACCGAGGTGAACCGGTACATGTCGAGGTCGGGCTCGACGATGTAGCCGCACTGGAAGTCCATCGCCGTCTCGAAGTCGCCCTTGCGCAGGACACCGAAGTAGGCCGCCGGCTCGATCACCTCTTGTGTGACATTGAGGCCGATCTGGCGCCACTGATCGATCAGCCACACGCCGAGCGGCTCGTACGGCATCGGAATGCCGCGGTTCTTGAACGTGAACGCAAAGCCTTCCGGCACCCCGGCTTCCTTGAGCAGGCGCTTCGCCTCGGCGCGCGACTTGTCGATGTCGCGCCAGTAGCCGGCCAGCTTGGCGAGCTCGTCGGGCGGCGTGGCATACGGCGTTCCCGGCACCTGCACGCCCGCCACCTCCTTGACGATCGCGATCTTCGACAGCGCCTTGGAGCCCGTGTAGCGGTCCATCGCGAGCGTCAGCGCGCGGCGCACGCGCGGGTCGTCGAACGGCTTCTTCTTGTGATTGATGGAGACGTACAGGATGCAGTCCCAGGGCGACTCCTGCACCGTGATCTTCTTGCCGAGCGTGCGCACGAGGTCGTCGCGCGCCGCAGGCGTGAAGCCGCGAAACTGGATCTGCGCCCGCTCGCCGCGGACCGCGGCAACCTGGGCCGCGGAGTCCTTGATGAAGACAGCGCGGAAGCCGTCGAGGTAGGGCTTGCCCTTGTCCCAGTAGTTCGGGTTCTTCTTGCCCACCAGGTGCGAGCCCTTGACGTGCTCGACGAAGATGAACGGCCCGGTGCCCATGATGTGCGTCTCGTACCAGTGCGGGTCCTTCGCCAGGATGTCCGCCTTGTAGATGAAGTTGTACGGCGACAGCAGCGACGCGATGAACGAGCCGGAGGGGTGCTTCAGCTTGAACACCACGGTGGTGGCGTTCGGCGCCTCGACCGACTCGACGTCGGCGTACTGGCCCTTGCGGGTGGAGCCCACGCCCGGGGGCGGGAAGATGATGTGGTCGTAGGACGCCTTGATGTCCTTCGCGGTCATGTCGCTGCCGTCGTGGAACTTGACGCCGGTGCGGATCTTGAAGGTGTAGGTCTTGCCGTCGGGCGACACGGTCCAGCTCTCGGCGAGCGACGGGTAGGGCTTGGTGCCGCTCGGGTCGGTCGGGTCGACGCGCAGAATGGTGTTGTAGAACGGCGCGACCGGGTGGATCAGGCCGAAGGTCTCCTCGCGATGGCCGTCGTACGACGGCGGCTCCGACGGGACCGGAAACACCAGCTCCCCGCCGTAGTGGGGCGATTGCGCGAGCACGGGGAATGCGAACAACGCGCCGAGCGCGCAGGCCAGCAGACGAGCGAGTCGAGCCATCGGGTACCTCCTCCTTTAAGTAGCGGGGCGCCCTGCGATGGGGCGCCCTCCGGTGTTCTGAAGCTGACGGCTAGTTAAAGGGGATCTTGCGCTTATGTCAAGCGAGATCGCAGGCCGCCAGGTGGTCGGACCGGATCTCGCGCAGCGGCGGCACGGCCGCCGCGCAGCGCTCCACCGCCTTCGGGCAGCGCGGATGGAATACGCAACCTGACGGCGGATTCAGCGGGCTCGGCACCTCGCCCTTGAGCACCGTGTGCTCGCGGCGCGCCTCGAGCTCGGGATCCGGGATCGGCACCGCCGAGAGCAGCGCGCGCGTGTACGGGTGCAGCGGCTCCTCGTACAGGCGCCTGCGGTCGGTCATCTCGACGATCCTGCCGAGGTACATGACCGCGACCCGGTTGGAGATGTGGCGCACCACCGACAGGTCGTGCGCGATGAACAGGTAGGTGAGCCCGTAGCGCGCCTGCAGATCCTCCAGCAGGTTGATGATCTGCGCCTGGATCGAGACGTCGAGCGCCGACACCGGCTCGTCGCACACGATGAGCGACGGCTCCATCGCGAGCGCGCGCGCGATGCCGACGCGCTGGCGCTGGCCGCCCGAGAGCTGGTGCGGATAGCGCTCGGCGTGCTGCGGCAGCAGGCCCACCTGCGACAGCAGCTCGCGCACGCGATCCGTGCGCGCCCTCTTCTCGCGCACGATGCCATGCACCTTGAGCGGCTCGGCGAGGATCTGGCCGATCGTCATGCGCGGGTTGAGCGACGAATAGGGGTCCTGGAAGATCACCTGGATGCGGCGGCGCACCGCGCGCAGCGCGGCCGCGTCGAGCGCCGCGAGGTCGCTGCCCTCGAACACGATGCGGCCGCTCGTCGGCCGCTCGAGCAGCAGAATGCAGCGGCCGGTGGTCGTCTTGCCGCAGCCCGACTCGCCGACCAGGCCGAGCGTCTCGCCGCGCCGCAGCGTGAAGCTCACGCCGTCGACCGCGCGCACCAGTCCCGCGTGCCCGCCGCGCAGGCCGCCGCCGACCGAGAAGTGCTTGACCAGATTCTCGACTTGGAGGAGCACCTCGCTCATGCCGCGCGCTCCCGGGGCGTCAGGCGCCCGGCCTCCCAGCACGCGGCCACGTGCCCCGGCGCGCCGATCGCGGCGAGCGCAGGCGCCTCGGCCTCGCAGCGCGCGGTGCGGTACACGCAGCGCGGCGCGAACGAGCATCCCGGCGGCAGCCGCGCGAGGTCCGGCGGCTGTCCCTCGATCGGCACCAGGCGCGCGCGGCGCGGCTCGTCCAGCCGCGGCACCGAGCGCAGCAGGCCGAGCGTGTAGGGGTGGCGCGGATCGGCGTAGATCTCGGCCGCGCTCCCCTTCTCGATGATGCGGCCCGCGTACATCACGTTCACCCGGTCGGCGTAGCGCGCCACCACGCCGAGGTTGTGCGTGATGATGACCATGGCCACGCCGAGCCGGCGCGACAGGCTGCGCATCAGCTCGAGGATCTGCGCCTGGATCGTGACGTCGAGCGCGGTAGTGGGCTCGTCCGCCAGGATGAGCGAGGGCTTGCACGCGAGCGCCATGGCGATCATCAGGCGCTGGCGCATGCCGCCGCTGAAATGGTGCGGGTACTGGGCGAGGCGCCGCTCGGGGTCGGAGATGCCGACCAGGCCGAGCAGCTCGACGGCGCGCGCGCGCGCGTCGGCCTGCGTCATGCCGAGGTGGATCTCCGGGCCCTCGGTCAGCTGGCGGCCGATGGTGAGCACCGGGTTGAGCGAGGTCATCGGCTCCTGGAACACCATCGCGATCTCGCGGCCGCGGATGTCGCGCATCTCCTCTTCGCTCAGCGCGAGCAGGTCGCGGCCCTTGTACAGGATCCTGCCCGACTCGATGCGCCCGGCCGGCTCGGCCACCAGGCGCATCACGCTCAGGGCGGAAACCGACTTGCCGCAGCCGGACTCGCCGACGATGGCCACCGTTTCGCCCTCGTTCACGGTATAGCTGATGCCGTCCACTGCCTGCACGGTGCCGGCCGCGGTCTGGAATTGCGTGCGCAGGTTCTCGACTTCGAGCAGTGCCGCCATGGGTCTGGATTATTCGAATGGTCTATGGCCGGATAGTCATATTACCTTCAATCGCGCGATCCGCTCGTGCCGCAGCGCGACTAGAATGATTCCGGGGAGATGCTCGCCGGCAGGTCCGGCCGCCAACTTTCTTATATGAACGCCGCAGGGGAAGCGCCCGAGGAAGGCCGCTACAAGGTCCAGGCGCTGCGCGTGCTGTCGGAGATCGCCTCGAGCCTCTCCACCGACGCGACGCTCGACGAGCTCGTCTCCCGCTACCTCGCCACCATGGTGCGCGTCGCCGGCGCGCTCGCCGGCACCGTGCGCCTGCTCACCCCGGACGGCCGCCAGCTGAGGCTGGTGAGCTCGGTCGGCCTGCCGCCCGAGATGGTCGAGCGCGAGCGCCTGGTGCCGCGCGACTGCGGGGTGTGCGGCGAGTCGCTGGAGGGCGATCGCGTGACCTGGTCGGGCGAGCCGCGCGTGTGCCGCAGCGTGAACCCGGGCGCCTTCCTGCCAGGCTGCGGCGAGGTGATCGCGGTACCGCTACGCCACAGGAGCACGGTGCACGGCGTGTACAACCTGTTTCTCGCCAAAGGCCACACCCTCTCCGAGGACGTGCGCCTGCTGTTCGGTGCGATCAGCGAGCATCTCGGCGTCGCGCTCGAGAACGCGCAGCTCGCACGCGAGAACGCGCGCGCGACGCTGGTGAACGAGCGCCAGCTGCTCGCCAACGAGGTGCACGACTCGGTGGCGCAGACGCTCGCCTACACGCGCATGCGCGCCGCGGCGCTGCGCGACGCGCAGCGCGGTGGCGACGCCGCGCGCGCCGAGCGCTATCTCGCCGAGATGGAGGACGCGATCGAGGCGGCCTACGGCGAGCTGCGCGAGCTGATCGGGCGCTTCCGCCAGCCGATGGATCCGCGCGGGCTCGTCGCGGCGCTGCAGGCCGCGCTCGATGCCTTCGCCCGGCGCAGCAGCGCGCGCGTCGCCTTCGACGTGCGCGGACCGGAGCCGGGGCTGTCGGCCGAGGAAGAGATGCACGTGTTCCACATCGTGCAGGAGGCGCTCGCGAACGTGCAGAAGCATGCCCGCGCGAGCACGGTGCGCCTCTCGCTCGAGCTGGCCGGCGGGCAATGCCGCGTGTGCGTCGAGGACGACGGCGCGGGCTTCGTCCCCGGCGGCGGCGACCGCTACGAGCACTTCGGCCTGGCGATCATGCACGAGCGCGCCAAGCGCCTCGGCGGCTGGCTGCAGATCGTCTCGACGCCGGGCAGCGGCGCGCGCCTGTGCCTGTCGTTTCCCGTGCGCAGCCAGCATGGAACCGCTCAAAGCAGTCCTCGTTGACGACCATCCCCTGTTCCGCAAGGGGCTGGCCGAGCTGTTCGAGCACGACGGCAGGATTCGCGTCGCCGGCGTCGCCGGCGCGCTCGCCGAGGCGCGCCCGCTGCTCGAGCGCAACCCCGACGTGCTCGTCATGGATCTGAATCTCCCCGGGCAGGACGGCTTCGAGGCGATCCGGCGCCTGCGCGAGGAAGGGCTGCGGATCCCGATCGTCGCGCTCACCATGAGCGAGTCCGAGGACGACATGGCCGCGGCGCTGCGCGCCGGCGCGCGCGGCTACCTGCTGAAGAGCATGGAGCCGGACGAAGTCATCGAGGCGATCCTGCGCGCCGTGCGCGGCGAGGTCGTCGTCGCGCCCGCCATGACCGCCAAGCTCGTCAAGCTGCTCGACGCCAAGCCCGGTGCTGCCGGCTCGCTCATGGACCAGCTCACCCAGCGCGAGCGCGAGATCCTCGGCTGCCTGACGCGCGGCAAGAGCAACAAGGCGATCGCGCAGGAGCTCGGCATCAGCGTCGACACCGTGAAGCTGCACGTGAAGAACGTGCTCACCAAGCTGAACCTCTCCTCGCGCGTCGAGGCGGCGGTCTACGCCGTGAGGCACGACCTGCGCAAGGGCAAGTAGTTGGCTCTCGGCTCCCGCCGGCGTCTCGGCGCGACGTCACCCGCTTCCGCGGCGGCGCCTCCCGAGCACCTGCTTGCTTTCTATTGGCATTTCATCCGGCAGCACCGGCGCTGGTACGCGGCGATGTTCGCTGCCAGCCTCGCGGTCGCGCTGCTCGATACCGTGGTGCCGCTGTTCATCGGCAAGGTGGTCGCCATCATGGAGGCGGCGGATCGCCGGGCCGCGCTCGAACAGCACGCGCTGTACCTGGCAGGTATGGCGGTTCTGTTCCTGCTCGTGCGCCCGCTCGCGGTGTACGCCGATCTCGCCGTTCGCCTGCAGGCGCTGATTCCGGGCGTGACCAGCCTGATCCGCTGGCAGAGCCACTGGCATGTCATTCGCCAGAACTGGACCTTCTTCCAGAACGACTTCGCGGGGCGGATCGCGAACCGGGTCATGCAGACCGCACAGGCGCTGCGCGAAAGCACGATGTCCAGCATTCGCGCGGTCTGGTACATCGCGGTTTACGGCGTCGCGGCGCTTTTTCTCATGGCCGCGTCGGACTGGCGCCTGGGCTTACCGACGCTACTCTGGTTCGCAGGCTACGTGGTCTTCCTGCGCCACTTCGTGCCGCGGCTGCGCGAGCTCTCGAGGCTAAGCTCCGAAGCGCGCTCGAGGGTCATGGCGCGCGTGGTCGACAGCTATACGAACGTCCTGACGGTCAAGCTTTTCGCGCGCCAGTCGGACGAGGACGCGTACGTGCGCGAATCCATCGAAGCGCACCAGGGCGCGATCGCCGCGCACATGCGCCTGATCACGCGCTTCATGCTCAGCCTGACGATCATGAATACCGCGCTCCTCGTGGGCACCGTCGCGGTCGGGCTCACGCTCTGGGCGCAAGGAGCGATCGCCGCGAGCGTGGTGGCAACCGCGCTGCCGCTCGCGTGGCAGATCACGACCTCGGCCGGCTGGGTGAGCTGGGAGGTCAGCTCGATATTCGAGAACGTCGGCGTGGTCCAGGAAGGCATGCAGACGATCGCGGTGCCGCTCGCCGGCGTCGACCAGCCCGGAGCGCGCGCGCTCGAGGTGTCGCGCGGCGAAGTCCGGTTCGAGGACGTAACCTTCGCGTACGGACGCAAGAACGCGCCGCCCGTGCTCGATCGCCTGTCGCTCGTGCTGCGTCCCGGGGAGCGCGTGGGGCTCGTCGGACGCTCGGGCGCTGGCAAGTCGACGCTGGTGCACCTGCTGCTGCGTTTTCACGAGCCCGAGTCCGGGCGCATCCTGATCGACGGCCAGGACATTGCCGGCGTGACGCAGGAGAGCCTGCGCGCGGCGATCGGCATGGTGACCCAGGACACCTCGCTACTGCACCGCTCGATCGCCGAGAACATTCGCTACAGCCGCCCGGGCGCGAGCGACGCGCAGGTCATGGAGGCGGCGCGGAGGGCGCACGCCCACGACTTCATCGTCGGACTCGTGGACTGGAAAGGACGCCCGGGCTACGCTGCGCACGTCGGCGAGCGCGGCGTCAAGCTCTCGGGCGGCCAGCGCCAGCGCATCGCGCTCGCCCGGGTGATCCTCAAGGACGCTCCGATCCTCGTGCTGGACGAGGCCACGTCGGCGCTCGACAGCGAGGTCGAGCTGGCGATCCAGGAGCAGCTGCTCGATCTGATGGAAGGCAAGACGGTCATCGCCATCGCCCACCGTCTCTCCACCGTCGCGCGCATGGACAGGCTGGTGGTCCTCGACGGCGGGCGCATCGTCGAGCAGGGAAGCCACGAGGAACTGATCGCGAAGGGCGGGATCTACGAAAACCTCTGGCGCTACCAGTCGGGCGGGTTCCTGGCGAACGACCTGCCGGAACCCGAGAACGCGTGAGCGCCCGGTCGCGCGTCGAGCGCGGCCGTCATGGAGGATTCTTTGGCGGCTCGTCGAGCCAGGCCTTGACCTCCGCTGCCAGCTCGCTCGTGCAGCTCGGACGAGGCATGTCGATCGAGAACCAGACCGTCGAGGTCTTTTTCTTGCTGTGGATGACCTTCGCCCTCGTAACGACTCCATCGGGTCCGAACTGAATCGCCAGCGCGTGGCAACCCACCTGGCCCGTCGTGGCGACCGGGCCAGCCGCCCCGGGACCTCCGGTTACGAACGCCACGCTTCCATACGACTGCCACCATTCGAATACGAAGGCGCTGTCGTTCTCGAGGCGCTCGGCGGGATTGCCGAGCATCGACAGCACGTCGGCGCGGGTCGTCGTGCCCGGCTGGATTCGACGAACCGCTTCGTCGCTAATGCCGCCCTCGATGCTGCCGGGCATCGGCAGCGGCACGCAGCCGCCGAGCAGGACTGCCGACGCGATCCAAAACGAGAGACGAGGAAGCTTCCTCGACTCGGTCTTCGCGGTGTGCAGGTAACACGTGCTCATTTGAAGGATTGCGCCTTGACCAGGCTCCACTTCTCCAGGGTGTCGTCCGCGCGATAGACGACGACGAGCGTGTATTCGGGCGCAGCGGAGCCGGTGACTTCGAACCGGTCGTCCCGCTTCGCGAGCGAGTAGGTCACGATGCGTCCGTTCTCGTAGATCGTGCCGGGCTGCCCCAGGCGCCCCTCGACTTCGCGGCGCGATACGGCATTCGCTTGCAGGAAACCGAGAGCCTGCAACTCCTTGGGATCGGACACGCGCTCGACGGTCGACGAGCATGCGCAGAGCACGCAGACCAGCAGGACCGCGACCGCGGAAAGAACCTTCTTCATGGTCGACGGCCGTCGTCCGGCAGATTCGCGAACTCGGTGGTGTCCGGAAACACGCCTATCACCCGGTCTTGCGCGTCGTACGACACGCCGAGCCACGCTGCGCGCGGCGGCCCGAGCCATTCTCCCGGCTTCGAGAATGCCTCCCACAGCCCGAGCGAGAGGACGTCGAAGAAAGCGAACGTGGCGGCGTCGGCCTTGGCGGGCGGCACGCCGGCGTCGTAGCGGTATAGGCGGTAGCGCACGCCGCTCGGCGTCGCCCACTCGCGCCCCGGCGCGCCGACGATCGACTCGACCTTGCTGCGCGGGATTCCGGGCACGATCTCCGACAGGTCCTTGCCCGGACGGCCTTTGGCGAGCTCCGAGACGGTGCATCCGGCAGGCGCCGCGAGCGCGGCGACGAGCAGGAACATCGCGATTCGTCCGGTCCGTTTCATGGCGCCGCGCGCCGCTTGCTTCGGGGCACCCAACTTAGCAGCGCGTCAGGATCTTCACTTTGACCAGGCTCAATTCCGCGCCTCTTCAGACGAGCCGTTTCGCCCGCGGAGATAATCGGTCAAACTCCGCGCCTGTCCCTTGAAGCGACGACCATGGCAAATTCCGACTGGACGTACAAGAGCGCACGCGAGCTGTCAAAGGCGCTACGCGCCAAGAAGGTCTCGGCGTTAGAGCTCGCTCGCGACGCGATCGCGCGCATCGAGCGGCACAACTCCAAGATCAACGCGATCTGCGTGCGCGATTTCGCGCGCGCGCTGGACGCCGCGCGCGCGGCGGACGCGGCGCTCGGGAGGGGCAACGCGGGTCCGCTGACCGGCATCCCGATGACGGTGAAGGAGTCGTTCAACGTCGCCGGCCTGCCCACGACCTGGGGCTTCGCCGAGCAGAAGGATTTCGTGGCGAAGGAAGACGCGCTGATCGTGGCCCGGGCGAAGGCCGCCGGCGCCGTCGTTCTCGGCAAGACCAACGTTCCGGTGCGCTTGGCCGACTGGCAGAGCTACAACGAGATCTACGGCACCACCAACAATCCATTCGACCTCGGCCGCACGCCCGGCGGCTCGTCGGGCGGCTCATCGGCGGCGCTCGCGGCCGGCTTCGGGGCGCTCTCGCTCGGCTCCGACATCGGAGGGTCGCTGCGCTCGCCCGCGCACTATTGCGGGGTCTACGCGCACAAGCCGACCCACGCGCTGGTGCCTGCGCGCGGCCACACGCTGCCGCCGCTGCCGGCGTTGCCGTACGCGCGCGATCTCGCCGTCGTCGGCCCGATGAGCCGTTCGGCCGGCGATCTGTCCGATCTGCTGGACGTCATCGCCGACCCCGACGAGCTCGAGTCCGGCCGCGGCTACCGGCTCGCCCTGCCCGCAGCGCGCCACGCCGAGATGCGCGAATTCCGCGTTCTCGCGCTCGACTCGCACCCGCTGCTGCCGACTGCAGCGAGCGTGCGCGCGGCGATCGAGCGGCTCGCCGCGCACCTGGCGAAATCCGGCGCCAGGGTCGCGCGCGAAAGCAAACTGCTGCCGGACCTCGCCGACTCGACGAGGCTCTACATGCGCCTGCTGTATGCGATCATGACCGCAGCGCTTCCGAGCGACGAGCTCGAGCCGATGAAGGCCGCGGCGGCGCAGCTGAAATCCGACGACGCGAGCCTCGCGGCCGAGCGCCTGCGCGGGTCCACACTGAGCCACCGCGACTGGATCGTGTGCGACAGCAGGCGCGCCGGCCTGCGCGCGCAGTGGCGCGCGCTGTTCCGCGAGTTCGACGCAGTGATCTGCCCGGTCATGCCCACGCCGGCCTTTCCGCACGACCACTCGCCCGACCAGGAGCTGCGCCGCATCCCGATCGACGGCAAGGAATACTGCTACGTCGACCAGCTGGTCTGGCCGGGCGTCGCGACCTGTCCCGGTTTGCCCGCCACCGCCATCCCGCTCGGCCTGTCGCCCGAGGGGCTGCCAATCGGCGCGCAGATCGTCGGTCCCTGGCTGGAGGACCGCACGACGCTCAAGCTCGCCGAGCTGATCGAGCAAACCTATGGCCGCTTCGTCGCGCCGCCCGGCTTCGCATAGTCTGCGTTTCGGCTCTCTCACTGTCGCTCTATGCACTCGGCACCGGGACTAGAATGACGCCTCCATGATCAACACCGACTACTGGCTCGGGCTGATGCGGAAGCTCGCGGACGAGGTCCGCGCCATGTCCGGAGAGGCGGACAGGGGACGGAAGGATCGAAGGATGCACTGCGAGGCGTGCGCCTATGTCCTGGTGACCTCCGACGCCGCGCGCCACTACTGCCCGAACGGCTGCGGCGAGCTTCGCCCGCGCGAGAGTAGCGGTGCCCACTAGAAAATCCGCGCGCTGACCTTATTGCTGATTGCCGTCGGCCTCGCCGGCCGCTCGGCGCTGGACAAGGTGCTGGCCGTTCAGGGCGGCGCCGAGCGCGTGGCGCTGTGGGCACAGATTTCCTCGGTCTTCGAAATCGTCACGGGCGTGGTGTCGGCCGGCGTCGGTGCCGGGTTGGTGATCTATGTGACCCGCTCGCGCCGGGAGCTTGCTCGGCGCGAACACCTGGGCGAAGCCTGCGGCATCGGTCTGCGCGTCGCGCTTCCGGTGGCGCTTGCCCTGGGCGCGGGCGGCTGGCTGTTGAACGACTTCCTGTCGGGCGGAAGGATCTCGCCGTGGTACTTCGCGATCGCGGCGGCGGCGGGCTGGGTCGGCGTGATTCCCATGCTGATCAGCAACTACTGGCTAGGCCAGCGTCAGTATGGCCTGATGCTCGCGATGGCTGTCGCGCAGTCCGGGCTCATGCTGGCCGCGGCGCTTGTGCTTCCAGCGCGCTGGGCCCTGCCCTCGATCGCGATCGCGCAGGCGTCGCCCGCCGTGGTGCTGCTGTTGCTCCCGAGAGCCGAGCCGGGTCGCGGGCGCTTCGAGCATCGCCGGCATCCCCTGCGCCGCTATATCCTGCCGGGGCTGTCCATCGGCATCCTCAGCCCGCTGTCCATGCTCCTGTTGCGCAGCGCGGTGGGGGAAGCGCTCTCCTGGCACGACGCGGGCGTGCTGCAGGCGCTGTTCCGGCTGGCCGACTGGGTATGCGCGATCGCGGGCGGATTCCTGTCGCTCGTGTACCTGCCGCGCTTCGCCGCCGCGCGCGGCGCGCCGGCGTTCGCGCTCGAGCTGCGCTCGGCCGCAAAGGCGACGCTCCCGCCCTCGGCGGCGGCTCTCGCCGCGCTGTTCGTCCTGCACCGCCCGCTGCTCGAGGCCTTGTACGACTCCAGCGTGCGAGCATCGGATCTCGTCGTCGCGCTGTTCTTCGCCGGGAGCCTGGTGCGCATCGGCGCGTGGATCCTTCTGTTCGCGCTGTATGCCCGCCGCCGAACGCGCGAGATCGCGATCGGCGAGCTGCTGTCGCTGCCGCTCTTTGTCGTCCTGGTCTATGCGGCGGGCCGCCTGCTCACCCTCGAGCTGGCCGGCGCCATGTGGCTCGTCGCCTATTGCGCCTACGCGGCCTATAACCTGCGAGCCGTTCGGCGCAGCCAGGCTGCGGGGTAGAATCGGCCACCACCTGCCACGCTTCATGCCGGTCGCTCTCACGCACACCTGGGGACGCAAGTCCTCGACGGTTTACACGCGCGCACTGCTGCGTGCGATCGAAATCGCCGGCAGCCTGGACGCGCTGGCGGCATTCCTCGGCAGCTCGCGCAAGGAGCTGGACGCCTGGACGCGCGGCGAGACCTACCCGCCGATGCCGATCTTCCTGGCGGTGGTCGACGTCGTCGCGGCCAACGCCCTCACGCGCACCGCGCTGGAGAACCTGCCGATCGCGCGGGCGCGCCGCAGTAGCGGCGTCACGAGCACCTGACCCGGCCGCGCCCGGCCTTGCCTCAAGCGGGCGCCGTTGATATTAATCTAATAATCCTTAGACTATTCGCACGTATGAGCCGCGCTCTCAAGAACCTTCTCTACGAACACGTCGCCCGGGTCGGCAAGGAGCTGGTAGGCATGCTCGAAGCGCGTGGAATCGAGTTCCACGCCGAGCAGATCGTGATGAAGGTCGACCCGGCGGCGCGCGTGGCCCGCTTCGAGCTCGAGGACACGAGATTCGATCTGCTCATCGGCGTGCCGCCGCACCGGGCACCCGAGCCGCTGTGCGCGGCCAGGCTGACCGACGCCTCGGGCTGGGTGCCGGTCGATGCGAGCACGCTGCGCACCCGGCACGCCGGCGTCTACGCCATCGGCGACGCCACCTCAATCCGGTTGCCAGTCGGCATGTTCCTGCCCAAGGCAGGGGTGTTCGCCGACGAGCAGGCACGCGTGGTCGCCGAGAACATCGCCGCGGAAATCGCCGGTAAGCCCGGCGCCGGCAGGTTCGACGGCCATGGCCTCTGCTACATCGAGGTGGGCGACGAGATGGCCGCGTACGGTGCCGGAAACTTCTACGGGATTCCTGCGCCGACGGTGAGCCTGGAGCCCCCGTCGAAGCGCTTCTGCCAGGCGAAGCACGAGATCGAGCGGGCAGCGCAGGCGCTCTGGCTGTAGGGAAGCCGCCGCTCCGGTCCCGGCCTTAGGCCATCGCCGCCAGCGCCTTGCGGAAGCGCGCGAGCGAGAAGACGAAGAACGCGGCGCCGATCGCCGCCAGCGCGGCGAACTGCGGCCACACCACCGCCAGGCCCGCGCCGCGGAACAGGATCGCCTGCGCGAGGATGACGAAGTGCGTGTTCGGGGCGGCCAGCATGATGGTGCGGATGATCTCGGGCATGCTCTCGCGCGGCGTGGTGCCGCCCGACAGGATTTCCAGCGGCATCAGCACCATCATCATCAGCAGCCCGAACTGGGGCATCGAGCGCGCGATGGTGGCGAGGAAGATGCCGAGCGACGTGGTGGCGAACAGGCACAGGCTCGCGCCGGCGAAGAACAGCGCGAGCGAGCCTTCGATCGGCACCGCGAGCAGCGCGCGCACGATCGCCTGCAGCGAGAACGCCGACGCGGCGAGCACCACCACGATCATCGCCCACACCTTGCTCGTCATGATCTCGAAGGGCGTCACCGGCATCACCAGCAGGTGCTCCACCGTGCCGTGCTCGCGCTCGCGGATCAGCGCCGCCCCGGTGAGGATGATCGACAGCATGGTGATGTTGTTGATGATCTCCATCACCGAGCCGAACCAGGACTGGTTCAGCTCGGGGTTGAAGCGCGCGCGCAGCGCCAGGTCGACCTGCGGCACGTCGTCCGCGCGATGCCGCCGCGCGAACTCGTTCACCTCGCCGTCCACGATCGCCTGCACGTAGCCGCTGCCGGTGAACGCCTGGCTCATGCGCGTGGCGTCGACGCTGAGCTGGATCGCCGGCGCGCGTCCGGCGAGCACGTCGCGCTGGAAGCCGGGCGGGATGGTGAGCGCGAAGGTGTCGAGCCCGGCGTCCATGCGCGCGTCCACCTCGGCCTGCGTGATCAGCTCGGGCGGCAGGAAGTACGGCGGACGGAACGCGTCGACGATGCGTTCGGAGAGCGGCGAGCGGTCCTCGTCGACGATCGCGATCGGCGCGTCGCTGAGCGTCTCCGGCATCGCCGTGGCGGCGGCGTAGATCGCGCCCGTGAAGGCCCACACGATCAGCACCCCCATCACCGGATCGCGCACCAGGCTGCGCCATTCCTTGATGCCGAGATGCAGGACGTTGCGCAGGGTCCGCACGGCTAGCGCCCCTGCTTGCGCAACAGGAGCGCGCCTAGGCCGACGAGCACCGGCGCGGCGACGAGCAGCGGCACGAAGGCCGCGTGCAGGTCGGCGAAATCGAGCCCCTTGCCGAAGGTGCCGCGCGCGATGGCGAGGAAGTGGGTCGTCGGGTAGACCTCGCCGATGACCCGTCCCGCGCCTTTCAGTGCCGAGACGGGCTGGACCAGGCCGGAGAACTCGACCGCCGGCAGGATGGTGAGCAGCGCCGTGCCGAACAGCGCGGCGACCTGGCTCTTCATGAAGGCCGAGATCACCAGCCCGAGCGCGGTCGAGGCGATGACGTAGAGCAGTGCCGCCGCCGAGAGCGCCGCGAAGCTCCCCTTGAGCGGAACGCCGAACAGCCAGATCGCGAGCGCGGTGAGCAGCAGGAAGCTCACCATCGCGAGCACCACGTAGGGAATCTGCTTGCCGAGCAGGAACTCGAGCGGCCTCACCGGCGTGACGTAGAAATTGACGATCGAGCCGAGTTCCTTCTCGCGCACCACCGACAGCGCGCCGAGCATGGCCGGGATCATCATGAGAAGCAGCGGAATCGCCGCCGGCACCATCGCCGGCAGGCTCTTCACCTCGGGGTTGTAGCGGAAGCGCGTCTCGATCGTGGCGAGCCCCGCGGACGCTCGCGCGCCGGAGGCGCGCGCCTGCATGGCGATCCAGTGCTGGTGCATGCCGAGCACGTAGCCGCGCACCGTCTCGGCGCGCTGGGGCATGGCGCCGTCGATCCAGGCGCCGATCCGCACCGGGATGCCGCGCGCCACGTCGCGCGCGAAGCCGGGCGGAATCTCGATCGCCAGGCTGATCCTGCCGGTGCGCATGCGCCGCTCCAGGTCGGCGTCGTCGCGCAGCGGCGCCTTCTCGGAGAAGTAGCGCGAGCCGGCGAGGTTGGCGATGTAGTCGCGGCTCAGGCTGGTCTGATCGCGGTCGAGCACCGCGAAGCTGAGGTTCTCCACGTCCAGGCTGATGCCGTAGGCGAGCACCACCATGAGGATCGCGCTGCCGAGCCAGGCGAGCGTCAGTCGGATCGGGTCGCGCGCGAGCTCCAGCGACTCGCGCCGCGTGGTGGAGAGCAGGCGGCGCAGGCGCACCGGCCCGCCGCGCGGCGCCGCGCGCGCCGGCGAGAGGGCGGGCGCGGCGGCTTCGCCTCCGCCGCGGGCGATGTCCTCGGCCAGGTGGCCGACGAAGGCTTCCTCGAGGTTGCGCGCGTCGCGGCGCGCGACGATCGCGGCCGGCGCGTCGGTCGCGAGCACGCGGCCGGCGTGCATGAGCGAAACGCGGTCGCAGCGCTCGGCCTCGTTCATCAGGTGGGTGGAGACGAAGATGGTGACGTCGTCGTCGCGCGCCAGCTCGATCAACGCGTTCCAGAATCCGTCGCGCGCCACCGGGTCGACGCCAGAGGTGGGCTCGTCCAGGATCAGCACCTCCGGGCCGTGGATCATGGCGACCGCGAGCGACAGCCGCTGGCGTTCGCCGAGCGGCAGCGCGTCGGGCAGGCTGTCCAGGATCTGCGCCAGGCCGAAGCGCCGCGCCATCTCCTCGACGCGCGCGGCGATGCGCTCCTCCGGCAGGGCGAACAGGCGCGCGTGCAGCACCAGGTTCTGGCGCACCGTGAGCTCGCCGTAGAGCGAGAACGACTGCGTCATGTAGCCGACGCGGCGGCGCGTCGCGAGGTCGTGCGGGTCGAGCGGATGGCCGAACAGCCACGCCTGCCCTTCGCTCGGCGGCAGTAGCCCGGTGAGCATCTTCATGGTGGTCGTCTTGCCGCAGCCGTTCGAGCCGACGAAGCCGAAGATCTCGCCGCGGCGGATGCGGAAGCTCACGCGGTCGACCGCGGTGAAATCGCCGAAGCGCATGGTGAGCTCGCGCGCCTCGATCGCCGCCTCGCCGTCCGCGGCGGGCGGCGCGACCCGGAGCGCGACCGGCCGGTAGCCCGCGCGTTGCTCGGGCGGCAGCAGCCGGATGAAGCACTCGTCCAGCGTGCTGCTTTCGGTGCGCGCGAGCAGCTCGGCCGGCGTGCCGGTCGCGAGCACCTGGCCATTGTTCATCGCCACCAGCCAGTCGAAGCGCGCCGCCTCCTCCATGTAGGCGGTGGCGACCAGCACGCTCATGCCGGGGCGGTTGGCGCGGATGCGCTCGATCAGCTCCCAGAACTGGCGGCGCGACAGCGGATCGATGCCGGTGGTCGGCTCGTCGAGGATCATCAGGTCGGGGTCGTGGATGAGCGCGCAGCACAGGCCCAGCTTCTGCTTCATGCCGCCCGAAAGCTTGCCGACCGGGCGGTCGGCGAACGGCGCGAGCCCCGTGGCCTTGAGCAGCTCGCCGATGCGCCGCGCGCGCTCCTCCGCGCCGTAGCCGAACAGGCTGCCGAAGTAGTCCACGTTCTCGTACACCGAGAGCGTCGGATAGAGGTTCCGGCCGAGCCCCTGCGGCAGGTAGGCGATGCGCGGCGAGATCGCCGCGCGGCGGCGCGCGTCGTGCATGTCGCCGCCGAGCACTTCGATCTCGCCCGCCTGGATCGCGCGCGCGCCGGCGACCAGCGCGAGCAGGCTCGACTTGCCGACCCCGTCCGGGCCGATGAAGCCGACGATGCGCGCGGCCGGCAGCTCGAGGCCGACCGCGTCGAGCGCGCGCGCCTTGCCGTAGCGCAGGCCGACGTCCCGCAGCCGCGCGACGGAGGTCATTCCGGCAGCTTCTCTTGCAGGCGCGCCGGCCACTCCTGGTTCGGGTCGAGGCGCACGTACGCCACACCGGGCAGCCCCGTCTTCACATGCACGATGTGCTTCCGCAGGAGCTCCGGCGCGATCTGCGCGCGCACGCGGAACATCAGCTTCTCGCGCTCGCTCGGGGTCTCCACCGTCTTCGGCGTGAACTGCGCGACGTCGGCGACGAACGACACGCGCGCGGGAATCACGTACTGCGGCGCGGCGTCGAGCACGATGCGCGCCTCGGCGCCGATCGCCAGGCGCCCCGCCGCGGCGGTCGGCAGGAAGAACGTCATGTACACGTCGGACAGGTCGACCATGTTGAGCACCCGCCCGCCCGCGCCCACCACCTCGCCGGGCTGCGCCACCAGGTACTGCACGCGGCCGTCGCGCGGCGCCCGCAGCACCGCGTCGTCGATGTCGGCCTGGATGCGCTCGATGCTCGCCTGCGCCGCGCGCTCGGCGGACTGCGTGCCCGTCACCTGCGAGCGCGCGCTCGCGATCGCCGCGCCGGCGGCGGTCACCTGCGCGCGCGCCGCGCGCACCGCCGCCTCCGCGCTCTCCACCCGCGCCTTCGCGTCGTCCACCGCCTGCGGCGACACGTAGCCCTGCTCAGAGAGCGCCATCGAGCGCTTGAGCTGCGAGCGGGAGACGTTCAGCTCCGCGTTGCGGTGCGCCACCTCCGCCTCCGCCGCCGCCTTGTCGCTCTCGCGCTGCGCGACCAGGCTCTGCGCCGTCGCCACCGCGCTCTTCGCCTGCTGCAACTGCGCCTCCGCCTGCCGCTTGTCCGCCTCGAGCACGTCGGTGTCCATCCTCGCCACCGCCTGCCCGGCCTTCACGAACTCGCCCTCGCGCGCGAGGATCTCCTTCACCCGGCCCGGCGTCTTCGCGGCCACGTCGATCTCGGTGGCCTCGATGCGCCCGTTGCCGCTCGCGATCCAGGTTTCGTTGCCCGTCGGCCGATAGCGCTCCCAGGCGAAGAACGCCGCAGCGCCGATCGCCACCAGCACCGCGGCGCGGAGCAGCCACTTCTTCTGCATGTCGGTCATTTCCTCGTTGCTCGCTCGCGAGTTAGCGCATCGGCTGTCGGGACCCAAACTAGCATCGCGATGGTACGGGACACTTGCGCTGCGTCAAATGCGGACTGGCTCATTGGTTGCGCTGGCGGCAAGGCCTCCGATCAAAGAAATTCGCCCTCTCACGCGTGACAACACCAACAAGCCCACTGCTGGGGCGGCGGGCGCCTCACTTCGCGGGACATCCGGGCTTCATGGAGCGCGGCGACCACGACGAGCACGGGCGATAACCGGCGCTTGATGCACATCAAAGTGAAGCTGACGCTTCCGCCTACCGTATCAATGCAAGGGCGCAATCGATGCGCGAGTCCATTCGTAGAATGGTATTCCAGGCAAATTGAGCAACCAGGCATCTCCGACGATCGTCACGCGGCTCGTGCTGCTCGTGTTCGCGGCCGTGGCCCCGGCGGTCGTGATCACGGGCGGCCTGCTCGGCAACGACTTCGCCGAGGACCGTAAGCGGCTCGAAGAGAACTCGATCGCCACGGCGCGTGCGATGGTGCACGCAATAGACCGGGAACTGGTCGCCATCACGGCCGCGGCGCAGGTTCTGGCGACGTCGAACCGCGCGCAGGCAGGCGACCTGCAGGGCTTCTACCCGCAGGCCGAACAGGTGGCAGCCTTGCGCATCGGGCGCAACGTCGTCCTGAGCGACACGGACGGCCGTCAGCTGCTCAATACCTTGCGCAAGCCCGGAGAGCCCCTGCCGATGCACGGCAATCTCGCACAGCTGCGGCGCGTGGTGCAGACCAGGCAACCGCTCGTCTCCGACCTGTATATCGGCGGCGTACTCGAGAGGCCGGTCGTCAGCGTCGACGTTCCCGTGCTGCGCAATGGCGAGGCGGCCTATGTGCTCAGCATCGGAGCGCTGCCCGAGCGATTCAGCGCCATTCTGAGCACCCAGCGATTGCCGGCGGGCTGGATAGGCGCCGTGTTCGACAGGTCGGGCACGATTGTCGCGCGCACGCACGAGCACGAGCGCTTCGTCGGTCAGAAGGGTGCCCGCGAACTCGTCGAGCGCATGGCGCAAGAGAGGGAAGGGGCGCTCGAGGCCACCACCCTGGAAGGCATCCGGGTGGACTCGGTGTTCAGCCGTTCCGCGGAGACTGGATGGACGGTCGCCCTCGGCATACCGCGAGAGAGTCTCGTTCATCAGCTCACGGAGCGCACGCTCCTGGCGGCGATCGCGGCGCTCGTCAGCCTGACTATCGGAGTGCTGCTGGCCAGATGGGTCGCCGGCAGCATCGCGCGGTCGATACGCGGGCTGGTCGCGCCCGCGGGCAGGATCGGCGAGGGGCAGCGCGTCGTCGTGCCGCGGCTGGGGCTGAAGGAGGCCGACGAAGTCGGCCACGCCATCACGCGCGCTTCGGATCTCATTCTCAGCGCCGAGTTCCGCGCGGGACACGACGTCCTCACCGGGCTACCGAATCGGGCGCAATTCCTCGAATTGGCCGCGCGTCATCTGGAGACCTGCAGGAAGGACGGGGGCCACGCCGCGGTTCTGTTCATCGACCTGGATAGCTTCAAGCAGGTGAACGACGCCCAGGGCCACGACGCCGGCGACTCGCTGCTCAAGGCGGTGGCTCTCAGGATCAGGAACGGCGTGCGCGCCGCGGATATTCCGTCCCGCCTGGGCGGAGACGAATTCGCGATCCTGCTAAAGCACACCGACGCGAGGGTGGCCGCCGAGGTCGCGGCCAAGCTCCATCAGACCCTGTCGGGAACCTACGAGCTGCCGGCGGGCAACGTCACCCTGTCCGCCAGCATCGGCGTGGCCGCTTGCCCCGACGGAGGGACGGACGTCGAGGCGCTGCTGCGCAAAGCCGACCGGGCGATGTACGAGGCGAAGTCGGCCGGCAAGGGAAACTTCGCGCTTCCCGTGCAATAAGCGCCGGGGTTATTGTGTAATCTTTGGTCCGCCGGTCCGATTTTCACTTCTGCTCTGGGGGAGGAGCATGCTGACGATCGACGACGTACGGGCGGTTCCGCTGTTCTCGACGCTCGCCGAGCCCGAGCTCGAGCGCCTCGCGCGAACCTCCGCCGACCTGCGCCTCGCTCCCGGGGAATTCGCCGCGCACGAGGGGGCGACCGAGCGCGCGCTGTACGCCGTGCTCTCCGGAAAGTTGGAGGTCGTCAGGATGTTCGACGGGGTCGAGCGCAGGCTGGGCTGGCGCCTTCCCGGCATCATTTTCGGCGAGCTGCCGGTCGCCCTCGGCACGCCGCTTTACGGCGGCTACCGGGCGGCGGAACACTCCCGCGTCATGAAGGTGGACATCCAGGAGTACTACGCCGTCGCGGCGGCCGCGCCCGAGATTTCCGTCAAAGTCGGCGCGCTGGCGCTCGAGCGCATCGGCGGAATGAAGGGCATCGAGGCCGAGGTGCCCAAGGCCCGCGTCACCCTGCTCGGCCACCGCTGGGACAACGGCTGCGGCGCGCTGCGCCAGTTCTTCGCGCGCAATCAGATCAGCTTCGAGTGGATCGCGTCCGACGAGCCCAACCTGGCGAAGCGCTGGCCCGGACCCCTGCCGCCGGACGACGCGTACCCGGTGCTGAGGCTGGCCGACGGGACGGTCCTCAGCCGGCCCGCGACGCGCGACCTGGCCGAGCGCCTCGGCCTTCAGACGCGCCCGCGCCATGCCGAGTACGACACCATCGTCATCGGCGGCGGGCCGGCGGGTCTCGCCGCGGCGGTCTACGGCGCATCGGAGGGGCTGCGCACCCTCGTGGTGGAGCGCGAGGCGCCGGGCGGCCAGGCGGGGACGTCATCGCGCATCGAGAATTATCTCGGCTTCCCCAGCGGCGTCTCGGGCGACGAGCTCGCGAGCCGGGCGCTCAAGCAGGCCGGGCGCCTCGGGGCCGAGATCCTCGTCACGCGCTCAATCGCCCGTGTCGATCCCAAGGCACGCGAGGTCTGGCTGGACGGCGGCGACGTGGTCAAGGCGCGCACCGTCATTCTCGCCACCGGCGTGTCGTGGCGCCGGCTCACGATCGAGGGCTTCGATCGGCTCATCGGCAAGGGCGTCTACTACGGGGCAGCGCGCAGCGAAGCGAGCGCGACTCACGGGCTGGACGTCCACCTCATCGGCGCCGGGAACTCGGCCGGCCAGGCGGCCATGTACTTCGCCAATCATGCGCGCACGGTCACGCTCGTCGTGCGCGGCGACTCGCTCGAGAAGAGCATGTCCCACTACCTGATCGAGCAGCTTGGCGCGAAGTCGAACGTGAAGCTGAAGCTGCGCTCGCAGGTGGTGGCCGCGCACGGCGAGACCAACCTGAAGGCCATCGACATCCGCGACGACGCGAGTGGACAGGTGAGCCGGCACGACTGCGGCGGCGTCTTCGTCTTCATCGGCGCCGACGCGGAGACCGACTGGCTGCCGCCGGAGATCGCGCGTGACGCGCGCGGTTATGTGCTCACGGGCGACGACGTGGTGAAGGCCGGGCACTGGTCGCAGAGCCGCGATCCCTATCTGCTCGAGTCGAGCGTGCCCGGCGTGTTCGCCTGCGGCGACGTGAGGTTGAGCCCGGTCAAGCGCGTCGCCTCGGCGGTCGGCGAGGGCAGCATGGCGATCGCCTTCGTCCACAAATATCTGCAGCAGGACGCGCGCTAGCGCCGGCAGCGGCGTAATCGAGCGTTAGTCCCCGGCGTGGATGCCGGGCCGGAACAGATTCTCCGCATCGCGCGCGAGGCTGGCGGCGTAGGGGTCGATCGCGCGCTCGAGCTCTTCGCACCACGACGGGTGGCTGTAGCTCATGTCCTTCAGGAACCACAGCCCGCGCTCGGAGCGGCAGGCCGCGCCGAGCAGCAGGATCTGCTCGCCCGCCTCCGGGCCGACGATGCAGCCGCCGAGCAGCTGTCCCGTTTCGAGGTCGTGCACGACCTCGATGAAGCCGTCGTAGTCGTGGCGCGCGCGCGCCTTGCCCGAGGCGCCGAAGCTCGCGTGCGCGACGCGCGGCGCGAAGCCCGCGCCTTCGGCCTGCGCTTCTGTGAGGCCGACGGTGGCGATCTCGAGCGCCGAGTTCACGACGAACGGCACCTTGAAGTAGTTGGCGCGCGTGCGCTCGCCGCCAAGCGCGTTCTCGACGACGAGCTTGCCGTCGTACAGCGCCGCGTTGGCGGTCATCGGCCCCTCGCGCACGTCGCCCGCGGCGTACACGCCGGGCACGGCCGTCTGCAGAAAGCCGTCGGTGCGCAGCTGGCCGGAGGGGGTAAGGCGCGCGCCGATCTCCTCCAGCCCCAGCCCCGTGCTGTTCGGCGCGCGCCCGACCGCTACGAGCACGAGGCCAAAATCGCTTTCGCTGCCGTCGTCGAAAGTCACTCGCGCGCGGCCGCTTTCGACGCGGCAGGCGGCGACCTGGGTCTCGGTAAGCACCTCGACGCCCAGGCGCTCGAGACGCGTCTCGAGCAGGTCGGCGACGTGCTCGGGCATGCGCGCCGAGGGCAGCAGCCGCGGCGCGCGCTCGACGATGGCGACCTGCGCGCCGTACTGGCGCGCGAGGTACGCGGCTTCCACCCCGATCGCGCCGCCGCCGACGCACAGCACGCGCCCGGGCAGCTCATTGAGCGTAGAGTAGAATTCGTGCGAGGAGACGACGACGCGGCCGTCGAGCGGCAGCTCGGCGAGCGCGCGCGGCTGCGAGCCGGTGGCGATTACGACGCGCGGCGCCTCGAGCAGCTCGTCGCCGACGCGCAGCCTGCGCGGCGCCTCGAACTTCGCCGCGCCGCGCAGCAGGCGGATGCCGAGCCGCTCGAGCGCGCCGGGGAGACCGTTCCGCAGGGAGGCGACCACTGCGTCCTTGTGGCGCACCGCCGCGGCGAAGTCGCCGCGCACCGCGCCCACCAGCCCGCGCCCGGCAAGCGCGTTGCAGTCCTCGATCAGCATCGCCGGGTGCAGCAGCGCGCGGGTCGGAATGCAGCCCTCGTTCAGGCAATTCCCGCCCGGCCGGCCCGACTCCACCACCGCCACCGACGCGCCCAGCCGCGCGGCGCCGACTGCCGCCTTGTAGCCGGCCGGCCCGCAGCCGACGACGATCAGGTCAAGCGCCATCTTCCGGCGGCGCCGGGATAACCACGAAATCCGGCGCGTCGAAGTCGAGCACCATGTCCTCGAGCAGGCCGCGCGAGTGCTCCGAGACGAGCAGCGTCACGCCCGCCATCTCGATCACGTCGTCGCGCACGCGCTCCTCGTCGAAGCCGATGCCGAGCAGCACGCTGCCGTCCTCCTCCTGCTTGGCCGCGACGCGCAGCGCGAGCCCCTCGGTGCCGCTCGCTGCGGCGGCGCGCCGCACTTCCTCGGCCGCGCGCTGCGTGATGGAGAGCTTGCGGCTCACGATGCCTGCCGGCGCGCGAACTCGAGGAACGGCCGCACCCAGCCGCGCTCGCCCGCGCCGCGCAGGTGGCAGAACGAGGCGAGCAGGTTGCCGCGCACGATGCCGTCGCGCGCGCCGTCCACGCCATGGCCGCGCGTGACGCGCCAGGCGTAGCGCAGGCCCTGCGGCAGGTTCTCCAGGCTCGCGTAGTGGAACTCGTGCGCGGCGATCTCCTCGCCGGGCGCGCCCGGCAGCCAGCCCGCCTCGCCCGTGCCCGCGAGGCGCGCGTAGCCACGCCCGACCGGGCGCGCGTGCATGAGCGCGTCGCCGGGCAGCGCGCCAACCATGCGCGCCGTCTCGCCCTGCCAGCTGATCGAGCGCGCGAGGTACATCAGGCCGCCGCACTCGGCGTACACCGGCAGCCCGCCGTCGATCGCGCGCGCCAGGTCCTGGCGCAGCGCCTCGTTCGCCTCGAGCTCGTGCATGCGCTCCTCGGGAAAGCCGCCGCCGATCACCAGCGCGTCGAGCGCCGGCAGCCGGGTCGCGTGCAGCATGTCGAGCGGCACGAGCTCGGCTCCCGCCTCGGCGAGCGCGTCGAGGTCGTCGGCGTAGTAGAAGCCGAAGGCCGCGTCGCGCGCGATGCCGACGCGCAGCCGCC
>DASPRB010000257.1:0-4561 GCA_035624675.1 Burkholderiales bacterium | reverse complement strand
GGCCTTGCCTTGCGGAATCAGGAAGTTGCGCGCGAACCCGTCGCGCACCTTGACCACGTCGCCAAGGTTGCCGAGGTTGACGACCTTCTCCATGAGGATGACTTGCATGGCGTTCCCCTCAGTGCAGGTCGGTGTACGGCAGCAGCGCGAGGAAGCGCGCGCGCTTGATCGCTTCCGAGAGCTGGCGCTGGTAGCCCGAGGACGTCCCGGTGATGCGCGCCGGGATGATCTTGCCGGTCTCGTTCACGAAGTCCTTGAGGACCTCGATGTCCTTGTAGTCGATCCACTCGACCTTCTCGGCCGTGAAGCGGCAGAACTTGCGGCGCCGGAACAGCGCCTTCTGACCGCGTTCCTTCTTGTCCTTGCTGAACTTTCCCTTGCCTTTGCCTTTGCCTCTTCCTCGTGGAGCGGGCATGTTCAATCTCCTTCAACGAATTCGATACGTGTCACGTGCAGAACCAGCTTCTTCGAGCGCCGGCTCTTTGCACACAAGAATCCTTCCAGCCTGAGCGCGCGGTCCGGGGAGCAGCCCGAAACCAGGCGGGCCTGGCCTTCGAACGCGATCGCCTCGATCTCCGCGCTCACTTTGCGTTTCGACCCGGCTTCGAGCGCCTCGGACTCGTGGTGAACGCGGAACTCGATCGCCGGAATGCCCGCGGGCGTGCGGCGCAGCGCGCCAAGCTCCACCAGCCGTCCCGACAGCTCGACCCGGTTCGCCGCGTCCAAGCGGCGCTCAGTTGGCGCCCACCTCGGCCGGACGCGCCTCGGCCGCGCGCCCCTCGCCGCCGCGCTCCATCAGCGACTTCGACTTCTCCTCCTTCATCATCGGCGAGGGCGAGGTCACGGCCTTGGGCATCCTGACGATCAGGTGGCGCAGCACTGCGTCGCTGAACTTGAACGAGTGCTCGAGCTCGTCGAGCGTCTCCTGGTCGCACTCGATGTTCATCAGCACGTAGTGCGCCTTGTGCATCTTCTGCAGGGGGTAGGCCATTTGCCGCCGGCCCCAGTCCTCGAGCCGGTGCACGGTGCCGCTGCGCGCCGCGATCAGGCCCTGGTAGCGCTCGACCATCGCGGGCACCTGCTCGCTCTGGTCCGGATGGACGATGAAAACGATCTCGTAATGCCGCATGCGCTCTCCTTGTGGGTTAAGCCGCCCGCCATGCGCACGCGGTGCGGCAAGGAAAAGGCGCGGATTATAAAGGAGAAACTAGCCCCCGGGCAAGGCGCGGCGGCGCAGCGACTCGAACAGCACGATCCCGGCCGCGACCGAGACGTTCAGGCTCTCGACCGCGCCGCGCATCGGGATGCGCACCAGCGTGTCGCAGCGCTCGCGCGTCAGGCGCCGCATGCCGGTGCCCTCGGCGCCGAGCACCCAGGCGATCGCGCGCGGCAGGTCGGCCTGGTAGAGCTCGTCCTTGGCGGCGGCGTCGGCGCCGACCACCCAGATGTTGCGCTCCTTGAGCTCCTCCAGGGTGCGCGCCAGGTTGGTCACCATGAAGTAGGGCGTCAGCTCGGCCGCGCCGCTCGCCACCTTGGAGACGGTCGCGCTGATGCCCGCGGCCCGGTCCTTGGGCGCGATCACGGCGTGCGCGCCGGCCGCGTTGGCGACCCGCAGGCAGGCGCCGAGGTTGTGCGGGTCGGTCACGCCATCGAGCACCAGCAGCAGCGCCGGCTCGGCGAGCTGCTCGAGCAGCTCGTCCAGGCTCGCCGCGGCGGCCTGCACTTCGACGCGCGCGACCACGCCCTGGTGGCGCGCGCCGCCGTAGAAGCCGTCCAGGCGCTTCGCCGGCACGCGCAGCAGCCGCACGCCCGCCCGCTCGGCGGCCGCGGCGAGGTCGCGCGCGCGCGCGTCGTTGCGCGCCTCGTCGACGAAGATTTCGATCACCGAGCCGGGATCGGCGCGCAGGCGCGCGAGCACCGCGTGGAAGCCGAACACGACGCGCGGCTCGCGTCCCCCGTGGCGGCTCATGCCGGCACCAGGTCGATCTTGCGCGACTCGAGATCGACGCGCACCAGCTTCACCTGCATCCGGTCGGCGAGGCGATACCGCCTGCCGGTGCGCTCGCCGAGCAGCATGTGGCGCGCCGCGTCGAACTGGAAATAGTCGCGCCCGAGCTCGGAGATGTGCACCAGGCCGTCGACGAAGTAGTCGTCCAGCGTGACGAACAGCCCGAAGGGCGTCACCCCGGTGACGCTGCCGCTGAAGGCGCCGCCCACGTGGTCCTGCATGTAGAAGCACTTGAGCCAGTTCTCGACGTCGCGGCTCGCGTCGTCGGCGCGCCGCTCGGTTTCGGAGCAGTGGCGCCCGAGCGCGTCCCACTCGAGCCCCTCGTAGCGCCGGCCTTCGAGGCAGGCTCGGATCGCGCGGTGCACGAGCAGATCGGGGTAGCGGCGGATCGGCGAGGTGAAGTGCACGTAGGCCTCGAAGGCGAGCCCGAAGTGACCCGCGTTGTCCGGGCTGTAGACCGCCTGCTTGAGCGAGCGCAGCAGGATCGTCTGCAGCAGCGCGAAGTCCTCGCGCGGGCGGATCCGCTCGATCAACTGCGCGTAGTCCTTGGGCCGAGGCACCTCGCCGCCGGGCAGCTGCAGCCCGAGCTCGGCGAGGAAATCGCGCAGCGCCGCGACCTTGTCCGGCGCCGGCACGTCGTGCACGCGGTACAGCGTCGGGTGGTTGCGCTCGACGAGCAGCGCGCCCGCGCACACGTTGGCCGCGAGCATGCATTCCTCGATCAGGCGGTGCGCGTCGTTGCGCGGTTCGGGCACGATCTTCTCGATCTTGCCGCGCGCGTCGAACAGCATGCGCGTCTCGACGGTCTCGAAGTCGATCGCGCCGCGCCGCCGCCGCTCCCCCGCGAGGCGCTGGAACACCTCGTACAGCGTCTGCAGATGCGCCGGCGCCCGGCCTTCGGAGAGCATCGCCCAGGTCTCGGTATAGGTGAGCCGCGCGTGCGAGCGGATGACTGCCGGGTAGAACTCGAAGCGCGCCACGGCGCCCTTCGGCGTGAGCGCCATCTCGCACACCATCGCCAGGCGGTCGACGCCGGGGTTGAGCGAGCACAGCCCGTTGGAGAGCTTCTCGGGCAGCATCGGAATCACGCGCCGCGGGAAGTACACCGAGGTGCCGCGCTCGCGCGCCTCCAGGTCGAGCGGGTCGCCGTGCCGCACGTAGTGGCTCACGTCGGCGATCGCGACCCACAGCCGGAAGCCGCGGCCGTCGCGCTCGGCGTACACCGCGTCGTCGAAGTCTTTCGCCGTCTCGCCGTCGATGGTGACGAAGGCGAGCTGGCGCAAGTCGCGCCGCTTCTTCGCCTCGTCCTCGCGCACCGCGGCGGGCATCGCCTGCGCGGTGGCGAGCGCCCGCTTGGAGAACTCGTGCGGCAGGTCGAACTTGCGCAGCGCGATCTCGATCTCCATGCCGGGGTCGGCATAGCGGCCGAGCACCTCGGCGACGCGCCCGACCGGCCCGGCGTGCTTGGAAGGCTGCGCAACGAGCTCGACGGTCACCACCTGGCCGGGCTTCGCGCGTCCGGCCTCGGCAGGCGGCACCACGATGTCCTGCGCGATGCGCCGGTCCTCCGGCACCAGGAACAGCACGCCGTGCTCGGCGTGCAGCCTGCCGACGATGCGGCGCGTGGCGCGCTCGAGCACCTCGACCACCGCGCCCGCCGGGCGCCCGCGCGCATCGCGCCCGGTCACGCGCACCGCTGCGCGGTCGCCGTGCAGCAGCTGGCGCATCTCGGCGGGCGGCAGGTAGATGGCGGCGCCGCCGTCGTCTGGGACCAGGAAGCCGTGCCCGTCGCGGTGGCCCTCGACGCGGCCGGCGTGGGCCGCGATGCGCGTGGCGACCAGCAGGCTGCCGGCGCGATTTCTGACGAGCGCCCCCGCGTGCTCGAGCTCGGCGAGTGCGCCGTCGAACGCGCTGCGCTCGCGCGCGCGCACGCGCAGGCGCGCTGCGAGGTCCTCGGGCGTGAGCGGCGCGCCGGCCGCGTTCAGCGCGTCGAGGATCTGCTGCGCGTACGCGCTACGCTCGCGCGCGGGACGCTCCGCGCGCGCGCGCCTGCGCAATGCTGTCTTGGTCGGCTTCTTCTTTGACACCAGTAGGCGCTGCAACTAAAATTGCGCTCCCCTGCCGAGGTGGCGGAATTGGTAGACGCACTAGGTTCAGGTCCTAGCGGTGGCAACACTGTGGGGGTTCGAGTCCCTTCCTCGGCACCAGAATCGGCGAAGCAAGATTCTACTATCTTGCTTCGAGTGCAGCCGCCGCACGTAATAATACGAGACAAGGCGCCCGATCGACGTACGGAACATGCGATCGCTTCTCGAGCCAAAGCTGCAACAGGCGGCGCAGCGCGCGGGCATGGCGTTCGCCGTGCGATTCGCCAATGGGCGCGAGCTGCGGCTCGGCGGCGCTGAGCCGGGGTTCACGCTCGTCTTCCACTCGGCCGCGGCCGAGCTGCGCACCGCGCTGTTCGGCCACGTCGGCATGCTCGAGTCGTACTTCGACGGCCAGCTCGACATCGAGGGCAGCCTGCGCAAGGCGATGACGGCCGGCATGAGCGGC
>DASPRB010000037.1:0-14032 GCA_035624675.1 Burkholderiales bacterium | reverse complement strand
GGATTCTTCAAGATTCCCGCGTCCGAGATCCTGGTGGCGCACGACGAGCTCGACTTCGCGCCTGGCGTCGCCAGGCTGAAGCAGGGCGGCGGCGTCGCCGGCCACAACGGACTCAAGGACATCGCCGCACGCATCGGCTCGCCCGAGTTCTGGCGGCTGCGCATCGGCATCGGACACCCGGGCGATCGCAGCGCGGTAGCCGACTACGTGCTCGGCAAGCCCGCACCGCAGGACCGCGAAGCGATCGACGCGAGCATCGGCAAGGCGCTCGAGGTGCTGCCGCTCTGCCTCGCGGGCGACCTGCAGGGCGCGATGCTGAAGCTCCACACCAAGGAGAAGCCTTGAGCCTGAAGTGCGGCATCGTCGGCCTGCCGAACGTCGGCAAATCGACTCTTTTCAACGCCCTCACCAAGGCCGGCATCGCTGCCGAAAACTACCCGTTCTGCACGATCGAGCCAAACGTCGGCATCGTGGAGGTGCCGGACGCGCGGCTCGCCGCGCTGGCCGCCATCGCGCGGCCGCAGAAGGTCATTCCAGCTGTGGTCGAATTCGTGGACATCGCCGGCCTGGTCGCCGGCGCCTCCAAGGGCGAGGGGCTCGGCAACCAGTTTCTCGCGAACATTCGCGAGACCGACGCCATCGCGCACGTCGTGCGCTGCTTCGAGGACCCGAACGTGGTGCACGTCGCCGGGCGCGTGGACCCGGTTTCCGACATCGAGACGATCAATACCGAGCTCGCGCTCGCCGATCTGCAGTCGGTGGAAAAACAGCTGGCGCGCAACGCCAAGCTGGCCAAGGCGGGCGGAGATAAGGACGCGCAGCGCCTAGTGGCGGCGCTGGAAAAGGTGCAGGCAGTGCTGAACGAGGGGCATCCCGCGCGCACCGCGCAGCTGAGCAGGGAGGAAATGGCGTTGATCCGACCGCTGTTCCTGCTGACGATGAAGCCGACGATGTACGTCGCGAACGTCAACGAGAACGGCTTCGTCGACAATCCGCTGCTCGCCGCCGTCGAGGCGCGCGCGCGCGACGAAGGCGCGCCGGTGGTGGCGATCTGCGCCGCGCTCGAGGCGCAGATCGCCGATCTCGGCGACGAGGACAAGAAGGTGTTCCTCGCCGACATGGGAATGGAGGAGCCTGGCCTGAACCGCGTGATCCGCGCCGGCTACCAGCTTCTCGGCCTGCAAACCTACTTTACCGCCGGCCCGAAGGAGGTGCGCGCCTGGACCGTGTCGGTCGGCGCGACCGCGCCACAGGCGGCGGGTGTGATACACACCGATTTCGAGCGCGGTTTCATCCGCGCCGAGGTCGTGTCCTACGCGGACTATGTCGCCTGCAAAGGCGAGGCGGGCGCCCGGGAGACCGGCAAGCTGCGCGTCGAAGGAAAGGAATACGTCGTGCGCGACGGCGACGTCATGCACTTCCGCTTCAACGTGTAGTGCGCGCCTCGATCTCTCCCTTGACGACCTTGACCGGGTCCCCGGTCTGCCAGCGCGGCGGGCGCTGGCCCAGGATCGTGCGCAGGGAGCCGTCGGCCATCCTGACGCTAACCTCGTAGAGCGCCGCCGGCGGCGGCGCGAGCGTCGCGCCGCCCAGCGCGACCAGAAGCATCACGATCCCTTCATCGCGGCTGGCGACGACCGTGCTTACATTCTTGCCCGGCTGTGGATTTTCGACCCTGCGGACTTCCTCGACGACGCCGCAGGCGCGGCATGCGTTGCCGGTGATCGCAGCGGCGCTGAGCCCCGCCGGAGCGGGCGCCATTCCGGCGTACAGGGCGGCAACCGCGAGTCCGGCGATGCATCCCGATACGACCGAAGCCGCGAGCGCGCTGGGCAGGGTCAGACCGTGTCTGTTCGCCGTGGCATGCATGCGAACACGGTACTCAATCACCGCGCGGCCGCATACGGCGTACTGCTCACTTGGACGATTTTCGGCGGCGTCGCCCGGCCGGCGTTTGCGGGGTCGCGGTCCGCGGGCGGTAATATTGCACGCTCAAGCCATGAGCGGTCCGCAAATCGCGCGCGATGAGGACCTCGATCAGCTCGTCGAGCTGCTCGGCCTGCTGTTCTCCCAAGAAGCCGAATTCGCCCCGGACGCGCGGAAGCAGCGCCTTGCCCTGAGCCGGATCCTCGACGACAGCTCGATCGGCCGCATCTACGTCGTGCGCGAAGGCGAACGCGTCCTCGGTATGTGCAGCCTGCTGTACACGGTCAGCACCGCGGAGGGGGGCAGGGCGGCCTGGCTGGAGGACTTCGTGGTGCGGCCGGAACGCCGCGGCCGCGGCATCGGCCGGATGCTGCTCGCGCACGTGATCGCGCAGGCGCGCGGCGATGGAGTACTGCGCATCAGCCTGCTCACCGACGCCGGGAACGAGCGCGCCCAGGACTTGTACCGCAGCGTGGGTTTCGCCGCCTCTGCGATGCGCCCGATGCGCCTGCGGCGGCCGGGCGCGGCCTAGCGCGTCAGCGGGACGAACGGTGCCGGCGCGGGCCAGACGCCGCGCTCGATCGCGCGTGCGCCCTCGAAGGCGAGGAAGCTCTGCGCGCCGTAGTGGGGCAGGGGCCGTGCGAGCGCGCGCAGCGCGTCGGCATCGCGCACCGAAATCACGGCAATCGGCGTCGCAGCGGCGCTACGTACGAGCGTCCAGACCTGCGCCGTGCCGCGGCCCGCGAGCCTATCGGGCTCGGGCGGCAGCCCGAGCGCCGCGAGCGCGGCATCGACCTCGGGGTGCAAGCCGACGAGCAGGACGGGCTGCGCATCGCGGTGCGCTTCCGAGAGCGGGATCTCCCCGGCGCGGTTTTCGAACAGCTGCCCGGCGAGCGCCATGACGTCGGCGCGCAGCGCCGCCGAGGCGATCACCACGCGCGGCGCGCCCGCCAGGATCCACTGGCGCAGGATCGGCGGGAGCTCGGCCGGATCGAGCACGCGCCACAGGCGCAGGTCCGGATCGAGGCGCAATCCCTGTGGACTGCCGCTGACCGGAAGGCTGACGGTCTGTTGCGTGCGGTCCAGCTCGACCAGGCGGGTCTCTGAGCCGTTCTCGCCCACGATCTCGAGCGGCACGCGGAGCGCGTAGGGCGGATTCGATTGCACGAGCGTTACCTCGATCGCGCCTTTCCGGAAGCGCGCTGAGGCGATGCGCACGTCGGGCGCGCCCGAGCGCTCGACCCATTGCGCGAAGAACGCGGCCAGCGAGCGACCCGAGGCCTGCTCGAAGGCGCGCTGCAGGTCGGCCCAGGATGCAACGCGGAAGCGCTGCGCGCGCCAGAAGCTCCGCACGCCGCGCGCGAACGCGTCCGGCCCGATCAGGTCGCGCAGCATGTAGAACACGAACGCCGCCTTCCCGTAGCCGATCGCGGCGGCCGCGCCATGCGCGCGCGTGCGGAATTCGGCGAGCGACTGCGGCTCGCCGGGGGGCAGCGACGCGAAATCGCGCAACCACGCGAGGCGCGCGGCGCGCGCCTCTTCGGGCGATGCCTCCTCCTTGTAGGCGTAATCCGCCATGAAGGTGGTGAGGCCCTCGGACCAGTTGCCGTGCGCGTAATGGACGTACACGCCGTTGCCCCACCAGTTATGCAGCACCTCGTGCCCGAGCGAACTGGCGCGGATGAAGGGCAGCCTCAGGACCTGGGCGCCGATGTAGGTCAGCGTCGGCATGCCGAAGCCCGTGGGCAGCGGGCTGGCGACGACCGAGAAGCCGGCGAACGGGTACGCGCCGATCTCTTTCTCATAGCGCGCGATGTAGCGCGCGCTGTCGGACAGGTAGCCCTCGGCGAGCGGCGCCAGCTCAGGATAGAAATAGGTGCGTAGCCGAAGCGGCTCGCCCGCTGCGCGCGCGACCAGCTGCTCGCGCACGACGTAGGGCCCGGCCATCAGGTCGATGCCCTCCGCGGGGCGCTCGAAGGCGAACTGCGCGACGTAGCGGCCGCCGGCGTCGCGCGGCTCCTGCTCGCGCAGCAACCGCCCGGGAACCAAGCCGCGCTGGTCGCCTGGCAGCGACAGCCGCACGCGGTAGCTGAACAGCGGCGCGGGACGCGGATACCAGCCGGAGCCCGCGCCGAGGAAGCTGCCGGCGGGTGAGGTCAGCGGTGGCAACTCCTGCAAGACGCGGCGAAAGTCGAGCTGCGGGTCGAGCGCGGGCAGCACGCCGCCGTACTCGATGCGCAGCGGCGCACCGGGTGCGGCTTGGACGCGCCACACGCGCAAATTGCCCTCGCTGCCTGTCTGCACGAAGCTCACCGGCCGGCCGCTAAGCGTCACTCGGCTGATGGAGAGCGCGTCGTACAACGCAACGTGGGCGTTTGCCGGCGCGGGGAGCTGCGCGACCGCATCCAGGCGCCGGGTACTCGGGTCGAGCGCCACATCGAGTACGAGGCTCGGCGCGGCGGCGGATGAGGCAGCGAACAGCGCACCGGCAAGGAAGCCGCCAACCCTGCCGAGCGCCCTCATTCCCGCGGCGGAAACTTGACGACTACGTCTAGCGTTTCGTCGCCGCGCCGCACCTGCATGGGAAGCCAGGTGCCCGCCGGCTGGCCGCGCACCGCGTCGATCACCGCATGCAGGGCGCTCACGGGCGCGCCAGCGAGCGACACGATGCGGTCGCCGCTCTTCAACCCGCTCGCCGCGGCGAGGCTGCCGGGCGTGACCTCGACGATCGAGATCCCTTCCTGTGTGCGCTCGAGCCGCACGCCGAGACGCGGGCGCGGCGGCGCGTCCTTCGCCAGCGGTTGCGGGATCGCGAATACCGCGTCGGCTATGCCCGCGCGCAGTTGCTCGCACCGACTGTCGGCGGATACCGGCAGCAGTGTCGCCACGTTGTCGATGCCGAGCGCGCGCAGCTGATGGCGCACCCCGTAGCCGTAGCGCAGATGCCCGCTGCCGATAATTCCGACGACCAGCGGGCGCCCGGCCGCCGGGCCGGGCGCCGCCGCGCGCGCCAGCGCCTCGGCCATGGCGCGGTCCCAGGTGAGCTGCGAGTCGACGAAGTGCTGAAAAACGGCGCCAGCGCGCTGCGGATGCTCCTTGTATATTTGGAGAAGCATGTCCAGGTAGGGCTGGCTCGCAGGTGCCGGGCGCGACATGCCTTCCTTGAGCGCATCAGGCACGCCATCCCAGCCCTTGCGCGCGACCTCCGCCGTGAGCGTTTGGTCCACGTTCAGCGCGACCATCGGTATTCGGTTGATGCGCGCGAAACGGTACAGCGGGAAGTACAGCTCGGGCGGATAGTTCCAGACCTTGCCCCACTCGCTTTGCTCAAGGAACTGCTTTTCAGTGAGCCGGCCTGCGATCCACGCGTCGAGCACCGGCTGGGTGCGCCGCGGGAACTGCTCCAATCCGATCACCATCTGAGGCCGCACGCTATGCAGCGCGGCGAGCATCTCCAGCTGCCAGACGTGGTCGTCGGCGACATCGTGCTGCTCGCCGAGCAGCACGACTTCGCGCTGCGAGCTCGCCGCGAGCACCTCGGAGGCCGGGATACTGCGCGGCGCTTCTGCGGTCGTCGAAAACCACGCACCCGGCTCGAGGCAGGGCTGCGCGTACGCGGCCGCGGATGCGAGCAGCGCGGCGGCAACGGCGACAGCTCTCATGGCAAGCGCGACGTTATGCCGGCGCAGGAGTCGGCTGGGAGCCCGCGGCGGCGCGTACCGCGCGCCGCCGCTCGCTTTCGGTGAGGTGACGCTTGCGGATGCGGATCGACTTCGGCGTGACCTCGACGAGCTCGTCGTCCTCGATGAACTCGACCGCGAACTCGAGCGTCAGCTTCACCGGCGGCGTGAGCAGGACGTTCTCGTCCTTGCCCGAGGCGCGTACGTTCGTGAGCTTCTTGGTCTTGCTGGGATTGACCACGAGGTCGCTGTCGCGGCTGTGGATGCCGACGACCATGCCCTCGTAGACCTTGTCGCCGGGACTGACGAACAGGCGTCCACGCTCCTGCAGGTTGAACAGCGCGTAGGCCACCGCCTCGCCGTTCTCCTGCGACACCATGGCGCCGTTCCTGCGCCCGGGCATCTCGCCGCGCCAGGCCGCGTAATCGTCGAACACGTGGCTCATGATGCCGTTGCCGCGCGTCAGGTTCATGAACTCGCCCTGAAAGCCGATCAGGCCGCGCGCCGGGATGCGGTAGTCGAGGCGCACCCGGCCGCGCCCGTCGGGCACCATGTCCTGCATCTCGCCCTTGCGCAGCGCGAGCGCTTCCATCACCGGGCCCTGGTGCGCCTCCTCGACGTCGAGCGTGAGCATCTCGTAGGGCTCGAGCAGCGCTCCGTTCTCGCTGCGCGTGATGACGCGCGGGCGGCCGACCGCGACCTCGTAACCCTCGCGGCGCATGTTCTCGATCAGGATCGTGAGGTGCAGCTCGCCGCGCCCCGAGACCAGGAACACGTCCGCATCGCTCGTGTCCTCGACGCGCAGCGCCACGTTGGTGTACAGCTCGCGCATCAGGCGCTCGCGGATCTGGCGGCTGGTGATGAAGCGGCCCTCGGTCCCGGCGAAGGGCGACGAGTTCACCTGGAAGTTCATGGTGATGGTGGGCTCGTCGACCTTGGGCGCCGGCAGCGCTTCGGAATGCTCGGGGTCGCACAGCGTGCAGCCGATCGCCAGCTCATCGATGCCGGTGAACTGCACGATGTCCCCCGCGAGCGCCTCTTCGAGCGGCACGCGCTCAAGGCCCTGAAAGCCGAACACCTGCGCCACCTTGGCCTGCACCGGCGCGCGGCCGGGCAACAGCACCGCGACCTCGCTCGCCGGCCGCAAGCGGCCGCGGCGAATGCGCCCGACGCCGATGCGCCCGACATAGCTGGAGTAGTCGAGCGCCGAGATCTGAAGCTGCAGCGGGCCGCCGACGCCTTCGTCCGCCGGCGCCGGCACGCGGGCGAGGATGGTGTCAAACAGGGGGCGCATGTCCTTGCCGCGCACGCCCGGCTCGAGGCTCGCCCAGCCCTGCAGCGCGGAGGCGTACACCACCGGGAAGTCGAGCTGCGCCTCGGTTGCGCCGAGCTTGTCGAACAGCTCGAAGGTGTGATTCACCACCCAGTCGGCGCGTGCGCCGTCGCGATCGACCTTGTTGACCACCACGATCGGATTCAATCCCAGGGCGAGAGCCTTGCGGGTGACGAAGCGCGTCTGCGGCATCGGCCCTTCGACCGCGTCGACCAGCAGCAGCACGCCGTCGACCATGCCCAGCACGCGCTCGACTTCGCCGCCGAAGTCGGCATGGCCGGGCGTGTCGACGATGTTGATGTGCACGCCCGCGTAGTCGATAGCGCAGTTCTTGGCGAAGATCGTGATGCCGCGCTCGCGCTCGAGGTCGTTCGAGTCCATCACGCGTTCGGCGACGCGCTCGTGGGCGGCGAACGCACCCGCCTGGTGCAGCAGCTTGTCTACCAGCGTGGTCTTGCCATGATCGACGTGCGCGATGATGGCGATGTTGCGGATCGGGCGCGGCATGAATGAGCGCGAAAGAGGTGGATTCTACCAGTCGTGCCATACTTGAACGCATGCCAATACCCCAAGTTCTGCAAGGACGGCTTCGGCTTCCGGTCGTGGGCGCGCCGATGTTCATCGTCTCCAATCCGGAGCTCGTGATCGAGCAGTGCAAGGCTGGCGTCGTCGGCTCGTTCCCGGCGCTCAACGCGCGCCCCAAGGAGCAGCTGGAAGCCTGGCTCGAGCGCATCCGCACCGAGCTTGCCGCGTCGCCCGGCGCGGCGCCCTACGCGGTGAATCAGATCATCCATGCCTCGAACGAGCGCCTGGCGCACGACATGGACGTGTGCGAGCGTTTCCGCGTGCCGATCATCATCACCTCGCTGCGCGCGCCGGACGAGATCGTGCCGCGCGTGCACGGCTGGGGCGGGGTGGTGTTCCACGACGTAATCAGCGTACGGCATGCGCGGCGCGCGATGCAGGCGGGCGTCGACGGCCTGATCCTCGTGTGCGCGGGCGGCGGCGGCCACGCCGGGGCGTTGAGCCCGTTCGCGCTGGTGCACGAGGTGCGGCGCTTCTTCAAGGGCACGATCCTGCTCGCCGGCGCGATCGCGACGGGCGATGCGGTGCTCGCCGCGCAGGCCGCGGGGGCGGACCTCGCCTACATCGGCACGCGCTTCATCGCAACGCGGGAGGCGAACGCGAAGCCGGAGTACAAGCAGATGATCGTCGACTCGGCTGCGAGCGATGTCGTCTACACGTCGCTCTTCACGGGCGTGCTCGGCAACTATCTCAAGAAGAGCGTCGCCGCCGCCGGCCTGGATCCGGACAACCTGCCTGCGGCGGACAAGGCGAGCATGAGCTTCGGCTCGGGCGGCAATATGGAGAAGAAGGCCTGGCGCGACATCTGGGGCGCGGGGCAGGGCGTGGGCTGCATCGACGACATCGCGCCGACTGAGGAGGTGGTGGCGCGGCTGGCGCGCGAGTACGAGGCGGCGCGCGCGCGCCTTGCGGCGCAGGCGGCGCCCTACGGCGAGGCGCGCCTTGCGCGCAGCTCGTCCACCGATTCGGGATTGACGAGCGAAGAGAGGTCGCCCGGATTTTCGCCCAGATAGGCCGCACGGATCACGCGTCGCATGATCTTCAGGTTGCGCGTCTTGGGCAGATCCGTCACCAGCAGCACCGCCTTGGGGCTGAACGGCGTTCCCAGGCCGTGCGTGACCGCGCGCGCGAGCTCGTCCTCCAGCGCGCGCGAAGGCGCAACCCCGGCCTTGAGCGAGCACACCAGCACGAGCGCCGAGCCTTTGACGGGGTCGGGCACGCCGATCGCCGCCGCCTCGGCGAGCTTGCCCGTGGCCATGAGGAGCGCCTCGATCTCGGCCGGCCCGGTGCGCTTGCCGGCGATCTTGAGCGTGTCGTCCGAGCGCCCCCAGATGAACCAGTGGCCGTCCGCGTCGCGGCTCGCAAAGTCGCCGTGGTGCCAGATGTCGGGCCACGTGCTCCAGTAGGTCTGGATGTAGCGCTCGGGGTCGCGCCAGATGCCTTGGGTGAGGCCGATCGGTGGGCGGCGCATCACGAGCTCGCCGACCGTACCCGGCGGCGTGCTGCGGCCCTGCTCGTCGAGCACGTCGGCGCCGGTGCCGGGAATCGGCGTGTTGAAGCCGCAGGGCTTGAGCGGGCGCAGGACGGTGCAACCGACAATGCCGATCATCTCGGTTCCTCCCGAGAAGTTGAGCAGCGGCACGCGGCAGCCGCCGACCTTGTCGAACAGCCAGTGCCAGGCGTCCGGCGTCCAGGCCTCGCCGCTCGACACGCAGATGCGCAGCCGCGAAAGGTCGTAGTGCTTCCATGGCTCGCTCTTCTGCGCCATGAAGCTGCGGATCGTGGTGGGCGCGACGCCGAGGTAGCTCACGCGGTGCGCCTCGACGAGGCGCCACATGCGCTCGGCACCCGGAAAGTTCGGCGCCCCCTCGGCGAGCACGACCGTGCCGCCCATCACCGGCGTGCCGTAGACGATGATCGGGCCGACCACCCAGCCCATGTCGCTCATCCACAGCAAGCGGTCCTCGGGCTTGAAGTCCATCGTCAGCCAAAGGTCGACGACCACCTTCATCGGAAAGCCGACGTGGGTGAGCACCACGCCCTTCGGCTTGCCCGTCGTACCCGAGGTGAAAATGAGCAGAAAGGGCGTGTCGGCCTCCATCTCCTCGGTGGGCGACGCATCGGGCTGGTTGGCGACGAGCTCGTGCCACCAGCGGTCGCGCCGGCTATTCCAGGCGACCGCGTTGCCCGCACGGCGCAGCACGATCACGTGCGCGAGGGCCGGGCTCGAGGCGGCGGCCTCGTCGGCGACCGACTTGGCGTCCACCAGCTTGCCGCGCCGCGCGCTGCCGTCGACGGTGACGAGGGCCTTCGCTTCGCCGAGCTGGAGCCGAGCGGCCAGGGCGTCGGCCCCGAAGCCGGAGAAAAGCGGCATCACGATGGCGCCGATCTTGGCGGCGGCAAGCATCGCCACCACCGCTTCCGGCACGTTCGGCATGTATACCGCGATCACGTCGCCACGCCCGAGACCCAGCGCGCGCAGGCCGCCCGCGAAGCGGCACACCTCGCGGTCGAGCCCGGCGTAGGAAAGGTCCCTGCGCGCGCCGTCCTCGCCCTCCCAGACGATCGCGGGCTTGTCCCAGGTCGGCGTGCCGCGCCAGCGATCGAGCGCGTTCAGCACGACGTTGGTCGTGCCGCCGTCGCACCAGCGCGGCCAGGCGATGCCGCGCGACTCGTCCAGCGCGCGCGCGTAAGGGCGGTAGAAGCGGAAGTCGACCGCCTCGAGCAGGGCGCGGTAGAAGCGCTCGGGCTCGCCGTCGGCGATCGCGAGCAGATCGTCGTAGCGCGCGACGCCGAGCCTGCGCATCAGCGCGGTCGCGTTCGCCTGCTCGACCGTGCGCGCGTCTGGCGACCAGGCGTAGGCGGCCCCGCTCAACCTCAGATGCCGCCGAGCAGCAGGTACTTGATCTCGAGGTACTCCTCGATGCCGTACTTCGAGCCCTCACGGCCGAGGCCGGACTGCTTCACCCCGCCGAAGGGCGCGATCTCGGTGGAGAGGATGCCGCTGTTGACGCACACCATGCCGGTCTCCATCTGCTCGGCGGCGCGGAAGATGCGGCCGATGTCGCGGCTGTAGAAGTAGCCGGCGAGCCCGAACTCGGTGGCGTTCGACATCGCGATCGCCTCGTCGTCGGTCCTGAAGCGGTAAAGCGGCGCGACCGGGCCGAAGGTCTCCTCGTTCGAGACGCGCATCGCCTGCGTGACGCCGGTGAGGATCGTCGGCTCGAAGAACAGGCCGCCTCGGCTGTGCGGCTTGCCGCCGAGGATGACCTTCGCACCCTTGGCGGTCGCGTCCGCCACGTGCTCCTCGACCTTCTTCATGCCCTGCTGGTCGATGAGCGGGCCGATCACCACGCCCGCCTCGGTGCCGGCGCCGACCTTGAACTGCTTCACCTTCTCGGCGAGCTTGGCGGCGAAGGCGTCGTAGACCGTGTCCTGCACGTAGATGCGGTTCGCGCACACACAGGTCTGGCCGGCGTTGCGGTACTTGCTCGCGATCGCACCCTCGACCGCAGCGTCGAGATCGGCGTCGTCGAAGACGATGAACGGCGCATTGCCGCCCAGCTCGAGCGAGAGCTTCTTGATCGTGTCGGCCGACTGGCGCATGAGGATGCGGCCGACCTCGGTCGAGCCGGTGAACGAGAGCTTGCGCACCGTGGGATTGGCGCACATCTCCTTGCCGATCGTCGGCGCGTCCCCGGTGAGCACGTTGAACACGCCCTTCGGAATGCCGGCGCGCTCGGCGAGTTCCGCCATGGCGAGCGCCGAGAACGGCGTCTGCTCGGCGGGCTTGATGATCACCGTACAACCCGCGGCGAGCGCAGGCGCCGCCTTGCGCGTGATCATGGCGTTGGGGAAATTCCAGGGCGTGATCATCGCCGACACGCCGATCGGCTGCTTGAGCACGAGGATGCGCTTGTCGGCCTGATGCGGCGGTATGACATCGCCGTAGACGCGCTTCGCTTCCTCGGCGAACCACTCGACGAACGAGGCGCCGTAGGCGATCTCGCCCTTGGCCTCGGCGAGCGGCTTGCCCTGCTCGGTGGTGAGGATGAGGCCCAGGTCGTCCTGGTTGGCCATCATCAGGTCGAACCACTTGCGTAGGATCGCCGCGCGCTCCTTCGCGGTCTTCGCGCGCCACGCCGGCCACGCCCTATCGGCGGCCTCGATCGCGCGCCGGGTTTCGGCTGCGCCCATGTCGGGCACGACGCCGATCGTCTCGCCGGTCGCCGGGTTGTCGACCGGGAAGGTCTTCTTCGAGTCGGCGGCGGCCCAGGCGCCGTCGATGTAGCACTGTTCGCGGAAAAGCTTGGGGTCCTTGAGGTCGAGGGCCGGCAGGCCCGCGCGGGACGGAGCGTTCATAAGTCCTCCGGTACGGTGGACCTGAAATTCTACTGCCGTCAGAACGTGCCGGGGAACGCCCCTCCGTCGAGCAGCAGGTTCTGGCCGACGATATAGCCCGCCTGCGCGCTGCACAGAAACGCGCAGGCCTGGCCGAACTCCTCCACCGTGCCAAAGCGCCGCGCGGGGTTGGCGTCCATGCGGGCGCTGGCGAGCTCCTCCGCCGTCTTATTCAGCTTCTTCGCGTTGAACGCCATGTTCGAGCGCAGGCGGTCGGTGTCGAAGGGCCCGGGAAGCAGGTTGTTGATGGTGACGTTGTGCTGCGCCACTGCGCGCGACAGGCCCGCGACGAAGCCCGTCAAGCCGGTGCGCGCCCCGTTCGACATGCCGAGCTCGGGAATCGGCATCTTCACCGCGCCCGAGGTGATGTTGACGATGCGCCCGAACTTGCGCGCGATCATGCCGTCGATCACCGCCTTGATGAGCTCGATCGGCGTGAGCATGTTCGCCTCAAGCGCCTTGACCCAGTCCTCGCGCGTCCAGTTGCGAAAGTCGCCCGGCGGAGGGCCGCCGGCGTTGTTCACCAGGATGTCTGGCTGCGGACAGGCGGCGAGCGCCGCCGCGCGCCCCTCGGGGGTGGTGATGTCGCCCGCTACCGCGGTCACCTTCACGCCGCTCGCCTTGCGGATCTCCGCGGCGGTCGCCTCGAGCGCTTCCTTGCCGCGCGCCGTGATCACGACGTTTGCGCCCTCGCGCGCGAGCGCCAGGGCGCAGCCCTTGCCCAGTCCCTTGGACGCGGCGCACACGAGCGCCGTCTTGCCCCTGATTCCCAGATCCATCGCTATGCGCTCCTTTTCATCGATACGAGCAGAACCCCGAAGATTACCAGCGCCCCGCCTGCCGCCTGCAGGCCGTTGAGCGGCTCCTCCAGTCCGATCGCGCCGGCGAGCGCGGTGGTGACCGGCCCGACGGCGCCGATCAGCGCAAAGTGGTTTGCGCCGATGCGCTTGAGCGCTTCCGCTACCAGGAACACGGGCAGCACGGTGCTGAGCGTCGCCATGATGACCGCGTACCACCACACCGCGCCCGGCAGCGCGAGCGCGGAGAGCGGCTCGAGCGCGAAGAATTGCGCCACCGCGGGAACCGTGGCGACGATCATGGTGTACGCGGTGAAGCGCGTCGAGCCGACGCGCTGCACCAGCTGACTGCCCGCCACGAGGTAGATCGCATAGCACAGGCTCGAGCCGAACACGAGCGCAACTCCGGCGAGAAAGCGCCCGCCCTCGGCGCCTCCGCCGAAGCCGTCGGACACCACCAGTCCGATGCCCGCGTAGCTGAGGACGAGCGCCGCGAGCTGGCGGCGGCTCGGGCGCTTGTTCAGGAATACCAGCGACAGCAGGAGCACGAGCGTCGGGTAGAGAAACAGGATCAGCCGTCCGAGTCCTGCGCCGACCCACTGCAGCCCCAGGAAGTCGAGGAAGCTCGCCATGTAGTAGCCGATGAAGCCCAGGGCGCCGATCGCGCCCCAGTCGCGCGCGGCGAGGCGCGGCTCGCGCGGCCCGTGCCACCAGGCGATCGCGGCGAAGAACGGCAGCGCGATCGCCATGCGCAGGAAGAGCAGCGTCACCGGCGCAACCGGCGCCGCGGCATAGGCGAGCTTGATGAGGATCGGGCGGAAGGAGAATGCGACCACGCCGGCGAGGGCAAAGCCGATGCCCCAGGCGCGGTAGCTGGCGGCGCGCGTCGAGCTTGTCATGGCGGTAAAATCGCGTCTTCTTTTTGGGCGCGCATACTATCTCATGGCGGGTCACAGCAAGTGGGCGAATATCCAGCACCGCAAGGGGCGCCAGGACGCTAAGCGGGGCAAGGTCTTCACGCGCCTCATCAAGGAGGTCACCGTGGCCGCCCGCCTGGGCGGAGGCGATGCGGCGAGCAATCCGCGGCTGCGGCTCGCGATCGACAAGGCGCGCGAGAGCAACATGCCCGGGGACAACATCCAGCGCGCCATCCAGCGCGGCACGGGCGAGCTCGAGGGCGTCGCCTACGAGGAGATCCGCTACGAGGGCTACGGCCCGGGCGGCGCCGCGGTGCTCGTCGACTGCATGACCGACAACCGCACGCGCACGGTGGCCGACGTGCGCCACGCCTTCACCAAGAACGGCGGCAA
>DASPRB010000215.1:0-13411 GCA_035624675.1 Burkholderiales bacterium | reverse complement strand
TCAGGCCGCTGCCGGAGAAGTTCCACGGTCTGACCGACCAGGAGCAGCGCTACCGCCAGCGCTACCTCGACCTGCTGGTGAACGAGCGCGCGCGCTGGGTGTTCGAAGTGCGCTCGCGCGCGATCCGCGCGCTGCGCGAGTACATGGCGCGCCAGGGCTACCTGGAGGTCGAGACGCCGATGCTGCAACCGATCCCCGGCGGCGCCGCGGCGCGCCCGTTCCGCACGCACCACAACGCGCTCGACATGGACCTGTATCTGCGCATCGCGCCGGAGCTGTACCTGAAGCGCCTGGTGGTCGGCGGCATGGAGAAGGTGTTCGAGATCAACCGCAGCTTCCGCAACGAAGGCATCTCGACGCGCCACAACCCCGAGTTCTCCATGATGGAGATGTACTGCGCGTACACCGACTACCGCTACATGATTTCGCTGGTGCAGGAGCTGCTGCGCGAGGCGGCGCAGGCCGCGCTCGGCACGACGCAGCTCGAGTACCAGGGACGCAAGATCGATTTCGGCAAGCCCTTCGCGCAGCTGTCCATCCCGCAGGCGATCCGCAAGTACGCGCCCGAGCCCTGGAGCGACGCGCAGCTGCGCGACCGCGAATTCCTCGCCGCGCAGCTGCGCGCGCTGGGCGTGGAGTTCGGCGCGGACCAGGGCTGGGGCTCGCTGCAGCTGGTGCTGTTCGAGACGATCGCCGAGAAGCACCTCGTCGAGCCGACCTTCGTCACGGAATTTCCGGCGGAGGTGTCGCCGCTCGCGCGGCGCAAGGACGCCGATCCGGGGATCACCGAGCGCTTCGAGCTGTTCATCGACGCGAAGGAAATCGCCAACGGCTTTTCCGAGCTGAACGACCCCGAGGACCAGGCCGAACGCTTCCTCGAGCAGTCGAAGAAGAAGGATGCCGGCGACCAGGAGGCGATGTACTACGACGCCGACTACGTCCGCGCGCTCGAGTATGGCCTGCCGCCCACCTCGGGCGCCGGCATCGGCATCGACCGGCTGGTGATGCTGCTCACCGACAGCCCGTCGATCCGCGACGTGATCCTGTTTCCGCACATGCGCCCCGAGGCGTGACGCAGTTCACGCGCACTCCGCGCACGGAAACAATTCGAAACAATTCCGAGCGGCGCACGCGCCGCTCGCGCGCTAACCTGCGCACAGCATTCTGGACAAGCGAAGGAGGTCGGCAATATGGACACCCCGTCCGGTCGTAAGCTTCATCCGCTCATCGCCACCGCCGCGGTCGCCATGATCGTGCTGTCGGCCGCCGGCGTCGCCGCGATCACCGGGCTGCTGCCCGGCACGCACGGCGCACCCAATCCCGACGAAGCGACGGCCGCGTCCGCCCCGCCCCAGCCCGAGGCGCCGCAGGCGCAGGAGCCGCCACCCGCGCCGAGGCCCGCGCCCAAGCGCATCGCCAAGGCGGCGCCTCGTGTCGAGGCCCCCGCGCAGATGGCGGCGGCAAAGGCGCCTTGCGCGGACTGCGGCACGGTCGAATCGGTGCGCGAGGTCGAAGTGAAGGGCCAGGGCACCGGCCTCGGTGCGGTCGCCGGCGGCGTGCTCGGCGGCGTGCTCGGCCATCAGATGGGCAACGGTCGCGGCAAGGACGTCATGACCGTGCTCGGCGCAGCGGGCGGCGCGCTCGCGGGCCACGAGGTCGAGAAGGAGGCGCGCGCGACCAAGCACTGGGAGATCGCGGTGCGCATGGACAACGGGGCGCTGCGCACGATCCAGAGCAGCACGCAGCCTCCTTGGCGAGCAGACGATCACGTGCGCGTCGTAAACGACGCGCTCGAGCCGGCAAAGGGCTAGCGCTAGAGCCGCAGCAGCACGAGCCCGGCGAGCACCGTGCCGGTCGCCAGCATGCGGCGCCGCGTGAAGCGCTCGCCGAGGAACAGCGCGCCGATCGCCGCGGCGAAGATGACGGACACCTCGCGCAGCGCGGCCACGAGCGCGACCGGCGCCTGCGCCATCGCCCACAGGGCGATGCCGTAGGAGCCGAGCGTGCAGGCCCCGCCGAGCGCCGCGCGCGCCCAGTGGCGCGCGAGGTACGGCGGCACTTCGCGCGCCCGCTTCGCCAGCCCGAGCGCCAGCTGCACCACGCTGTTGGCGACGAAGAACCACATCGCGTAGCTCACCGGCGCGCCCGAGACGCGCACGCCGTGGGCGTCGATCAGCGTGTAGGTGGCGATCACCGCCGCATTGCCGAGCGCGAAGGCGAGCGCGCGGCGCACCGCGGCGGCCTCGCCGTGCACCACGGTCGCGAAGCCGAGGATGCCGGCGCAGATGAGCGCCACGGCGACGGCCTGGCCAGCCGGCAGCAGCTCGCCGAAAACCGCCGCCCCCGCGAGCGCCACCAGCGCGGGCGCGCCGCCGCGCATGATCGGGTAGGAGAAGGACAGGTCGCCCCAGCGGTACGCGCCGGCGAGCGCCCAGAAGTACGCCACGTGCACCGCGACCGAAGCCGCGATCCACGGCCAGGCGGCGGGCGCGGGCAGCGGCAGCCAGGGCAGCAGCGCGAGCGCGAAGGCGCCGCGGCTGGCGGCGAGCGCGACGTTCTCGAGCGCCTTGTCGGGGCTCGACTTGAGTAGCGCGTTCCAGCCCGCGTGCAAGAGCGCCGCAGCGAGCATCGCCAAGGTCACCGGAAGGGATATTTGATTCACGCCGGCAGTCTAGCAAGGCTCGCAACAGCCATTGACAGCTTCGCTGCGCCGACGTTACAAGCCTGCTATCCCTTGGAGCGACGACCGATGACCAAGCGCATGCTGCTGATGCTGGTGCTCGCCGGAGCACTGTTCGGCGCGATCTTCGGCTGGAAAGCCTTCGTCGCTCGCATGACGACGAAATTCCTCTCGTCGCAAGGCGTGCCGGTGCAGACCGTGTCTACGGCGCAGGCGGGCTATGCGGAGTGGCAATCCGCGATCGGCGCGGTCGGCACGCTGCGCGCGGTGCACGGCGCCGACCTCGCGCCGCAGGTGGTCGGCGTCATCTCCGCGATCCACTTCAGCTCCGGCCAGGAGGTGAAGGCCGGCGCGCCGCTGGTGCAGCTCGACAATGCGTCCGACCTCGCGCTGCTGGAGTCGCTCAAGGCCACCGAGCAGCTCGCCGAAACCGTCTACCAGCGCGACCTGCAGCAGCGCAAGGCGAACTTCATCAGCCAGGCCGCGCTCGATAACGACGCCGCCAACCTGCGCGTCGCCCGGGCGCGCGTCGCCGAGCAGCAGGCGGTCGTCGACAAGAAGCTCGTGCGCGCGCCGTTCGACGGGCGCCTCGGCGTGCGCGTGGTCGACCTCGGGCAGTACGTCGCCGCCGGCACAAAGCTTGTCACGCTGCAGTCGCTCGACCCGATCCTGGCGGACTTCAGCGTGCCGCAGAACCAGGCCGGACAGGTCGCGCCGGGGCAGAAGGTGGTGCTCACCAGCGACGCGCTGCCGGGCGAGCGCTTCGAGGGAAGCGTGGAAGCGATCGACGCCAAGATCGATCCGGCAACGCGCAACGTGCTGGTGCGCGCCTCGCTCGCCAATCCCGGGCACCGGCTGCTGCCCGGAATGTACGCGAAAGTCGAGATTCGTCTCGCGGCCGCGCAGCGCCACCTGACCCTGCCGCAGACCGCGATCACCTTCAACCCGTACGGCGACACCGTGTTCGTGATCGAGGAGCAGGGCAAGGGGCCGGACGGCAAGCCGCGGCAGGTGGCCATCCAGCGCTTCGTCACGGTCGGTCCGACGCGCGGCGATCAGATCGCGGTGCTCTCGGGCATCAAGGAAGGCGACACGGTGGTCACCGCCGGCCAGCTCAAGCTGCGCAACGGCACCCCGGTCGCCGTCAACAACGCCGTGCAGCCCGCGAACCAGGCGGCGCCCAGGCCGAAGGACGAGTGAGCGCGCGGCGATGAAGTTCACCGACATCTTCGTTCGCCGGCCGGTGCTCGCCACCGTGGTGAGCCTGCTGCTGCTGGTGCTCGGCCTGCGCTCGGTGACGCTGTTGCCGGTGCTGCAGTTCCCGCGCACCCAGAACGCGGTCGTGACCGTGACCACGGTGTACACCGGCGCCGATCCGGCGCTGGTGGCGGGCTTCATCACCACGCCGCTCGAGAACTCGATCGCCCAGGCGAACGGCATCGACTACATGACTTCGACCAGCCGCCAGAGCGTGAGCACGATCACCGCCAATCTGCGGCTCAACTACGACTCGGACAAGGCGCTGACCGAAATCAACACCAAGGTGAACGCGGTACTGAACCAGCTGCCGCAGGGGACGCAGCAGCCCACCCTGTCGGTGCAGATCGGCCAGACGATCGACGCCATGTACATCGGCTTCTCGAGCCAGGTGCTGCCGGCCAACAAGATCACCGATTACCTGGTGCGCGTGGTGCAGCCGCGGCTGCAGGCGGTGGAAGGCGTGCAGACCGCCGAGATTCTCGGCCAGAAGCTGTTCGCGCTGCGCGCCTGGCTCGAGCCGGACAAGCTCGCGGCCTACGGGCTCACGGCCGCAGACGTGCAGCAGGCGCTGGCCGCCAACAACTTCCTGTCGGCGGTCGGCAGCACCAAGGGGCAGATGGTGCAGGTCAACCTCACCGCGTCGACCAGCCTGCACTCGGTCGAGGAGTTCGAGCGCCTGATCGTCAAGCAGAAGGACGGCGCCATCGTGCGGCTGGCGGACGTCGCGCGCGTCACGCTCGGCTCGGAAGACTACGAGTCGGCGGTCGGCTTCGACGGCAAGCAGGCCGTGTACGTCGGCATCCAGGTCGCCCCGGCGGCGAACCTGCTCGAGGTGATCAAGCGCGTGCGCGACGCGTTCCCGGCGATCCAGGCGCAGCTGCCGCAGGGCCTGGACGGCCGCATCGTCTACGATTCCACCAAGTTCGTGAACAGCTCGATCGACGAGGTGGTGAAGACGATCCTCGAGGCCCTGATCATCGTCACCCTCGTGGTGTTCGCGTTCCTCGGCTCGCTGCGCTCGGTGATCATCCCGACCATCGCCATCCCGCTGTCGCTGGTGAGCACCTTCACCGTAATGCTGATCCTCGGCTTCAGCATCAATCTGCTCACCCTGCTCGCCCTGGTGCTGGCGATCGGCCTGGTGGTTGACGACGCGATCATCGTGGTCGAGAACGTCAACCGCCACCTCGAGCAGGGCATGAAGCCGCTCGAGGCGGCGATCGTCGCCGCGCGCGAGCTCGCCAACCCGATCATCGCCATGACGGTAGTGCTGGTCGCCGTGTACGTGCCGATCGGCTTCCTGGGCGGCCTCACCGGCGCGCTGTTCACCGAATTCGCGTTCAGCCTGGTCGGCGCGGTGACCATCTCCGCAGTGGTCGCGCTGACGCTCTCGCCCATGATGTGCTCGCGCATGCTCAAGCCGCACGATCCGGCGGGGCGCGGCTGGGAGGCGCACTTGGTGCTGTGGCTCGACCGGGCGTTCGAATCCCTGCACCGGCGCTACGAGCGGCTGCTGCACCGCACGCTCGACTACGTGCCGGTAACCGCGGTGTTCGCGCTCATCGTCCTCGGCAGCATCTACTTCCTGTACGCCGGGGCGAAGTCCGAGCTCGCCCCGCAGGAGGACCAGGGCGTGCTCATCGCCTCGTCGACCGGCGCGCCGGACTCCACGCTGGAGCAGCGCACCTTGTACACGCGGCAGATCTATCAGATCTTCGCCTCGCATCCCGAGAACGACCACGTGTTCCAGCTCGATGTGCCCGGGCGCACGATCGCCGGCATGGTGCTTACACCCTGGGACCAGCGCTCCAAGACCGCCACGCAGCTGCAGCCGGTCGTGCAGCAGGAAGTGAACCGCATCGCCGGGCTGCAGACGGTGCTGTTCCAGCCGCCGCCCTTGCCGGGAGCGCGCGGCCTGCCGGTCGAATTCGTGATCCAGACCACCGAGCCGTTCGAGCGGCTGAACGAGGTGTCGCGCGCGTTCCTGCAGGAAGCGCAGAGGAGCGGCCGCTTCATCTTCATCGACAGCGATCTCAAGATCGATCAGCCGCAGTCCAGAGTGGTGATCGACCGCGAGCTCGCCGCGCAGCTCGGCCTGTCGATGCGCGACGTCGGCGGCGCGCTCTCGGCGATGCTGGGCGGCGGCTACGTGAACTATTTCAGCCTGTACGACCGCTCCTACAAGGTGATCCCGCAGGTCCGGCAGGTCGACCGCCTGAACGCGGATCAGCTGGGCAACTACTACCTGCGCGCCGCGAACGGCGACATGATTCCGCTGTCGACGATCGCGCACATCGAGACCAGGGTCGTGCCCCAGGCCCTGAACCACTTCCAGCAGCAGAACTCGGCGACCATCGCCGGCGTGCAGTTCCCGGGCGTGTCGCAGGGCGAGGCGCTCGCCTACCTGCGCGCGCTCGCCGCGAAGACCCTGCCGGAGGGCTACTCGGTGGACTATTCGGGGCAGCTGCGCCAGTTCGTGCAGGAGTCGAGCGCGCTGGTGGTCACGTTCTTCTTCGCGCTCATCATCATCTACCTGACGCTCGCCGCGCTGTTCGAGAGCTTCCGCGACCCGGTGATCATCCTGGTGTCGGTGCCGATGTCGATCTGCGGCGCGCTCATCTTCATCAGCCTGGGTGTCGGCGGCGCGAGCCTGAACATCTACACCGAGGTGGGCCTGGTAACGCTCATCGGCCTGATCAGCAAGCACGGCATCCTGATCGTCGAGTTCGCCAACAACCTGCAGCGCGAGGGCAGGTCCAAGCGCGAGGCCGTCGAGTCCGCCGCCGGCATCCGCCTGCGCCCGATCCTGATGACCACCGCGGCGATGGTGCTCGGCGTGGTACCGCTCATCACCGCGAGCGGCGCCGGCGCCGTGAGCCGCTTCAACATGGGGCTGGTAATCGCCACGGGCATCGCGATCGGAACGCTGTTCACGCTGTTCGTGGTACCGGCGATGTACATGCTGCTCGCCGCGAGCCACGCCGGACGCGAGGCCGCCACGGCGCTGCCCGGCGAAGCCGGCTAAGCGACGATCGGCCGCCTGCCTGCGGGCGGATAGCGCGGGTCGCTGTAGCCCGGCGTCGAGGGGTGCCCCGCCGGCACGAGCCGCTCGACGAGCGCCTCGTCCTCGGCGGTGAACGGGTGCTCGAGCGCGCCGAGGTAGCCCCGCCACTGCTCCAGCGTGCGCGGCCCGGCGAGCACGCTCGACACGCTCGCGCAGTTGAGCACCCAGTTGAGCGCGAAGGCGCCCGCGCTCATGCCGCGGCGCTCTGCGTGCGCCTTGATGGTCTGCGCGAGCTGCAGCGACTCGGCGCGAAATTCGGTCTGCAGGATGCGCTTGTCGCCGCGCCCGGCGCGCGTCCCGGCGGGCGGCGACTCGCCCGGCCGGTACTTGCCCGTCAGCACGCCGCGCGCGAGCGGCGAGTACGGCACCACGCCCAGCCCGAAGTGCTCGCATGCGGGCAGGATCTCGACCTCGGGCTGGCGGTTCATCGCGTTGTAGTAGGGCTGGCACACGACCGGCCGCGGCATGCGCATGCGCTCGGCGAGCAACGCGGCCTCGGCGATGCGCCAGCCGCGGTGGTTCGACAGCCCCCAGTAGCGGATCTTGCCGGCGCGCAGCAGGTCCGCCAGCGCCGAGAGCGTCTCCTCGAGCGGCATGCGCAGGTCGTCCAGGTGCAGGTAGTAGATGTCGACGTGATCGGTCTGCAGCCGCTCGAGCGAGCCGTCGATCGCGCCGAGCACGTGGCGGCGCGACAGGTCGGCGTCGTCCGGCGGCGGCAGGCGCACGTTGCCGACCTTGGTCGCCACGATCCAGTGCGCGCGCTCGGCCCTGATGAGGCGCCCGAGGATGCGTTCGGACTCGCCCGACGCATAGACGTCCGCCGTGTCGACGAAGTTGACGCCGGCGTCGCGCGCCGAGGCCACGATGCGCGCCGCCTCCGCCTCGGCAGTGCGGTCGCCGAACATCATCGTCCCCAGGCACAGCTCCGAAACCTGGAGCCCGCTCGCTCCCAGCCTGCGCGTTCGCATGCGGCTAGTGCAGGCGCTCGAAGATCGCGGCGATGCCCTGCCCGCCGCCGATGCACATCGTCACCAGCGCGTAGCGCTTCTGCGTGCGTGCGAGCTCGTACAGCGCCTTCACCGTCAGGATGCAGCCGGTGGCGCCGATCGGGTGGCCGAGCGCGACCGCGCCGCCGTTCGGGTTGACCTTCGCCGGGTCGAGGCCGAGATCCCGGGTCACCGCCATCGCCTGCACCGCGAAGGCCTCGTTCGATTCGACGACGTCCATGTCGGCGGGCTTGAGTGCGGCTTTTTCGAACACCCGCCTGACCGCCGGGATCGGCCCCAGGCCCATGAGCTGAGGCTCGACGCCCGCGTGCGCGTAGGCCACGAGGCGCGCCATCGGCTTGGCGCCCGCCTTTTCGGCGGCCTTCGCCTCCATCAGCACCACGGCGGCGGCCGCGTCGTTGATGCCCGAGGCGTTGCCCGCCGTGACCGTGCCGTCCTTCTTGAACACGGCCTTGAGCTTCTGCAGATCCTCGATCTTGGCGCCGGTGCGCACGTGCTCGTCGAGCGTGAACGGCTCGACGCCCTTCTTCGTCTTCAGCTCGACCGGGACGATCTGGCTCTTGAAGCGTCCCTCGGCGAGCGCGGCCGCCGCGCGCCGGTGCGATTCGAGCGAGAAGGCGTCCTGCTGCTCGCGCGTGAAGCCGTACTTGGCGGCAATGTTCTCCGCGGTCACGCCCATGTGCCCGTGGCCGAACGGGTCGTGCAGCGCGGCGGTCATCGCGTCGACGAGCGAGCCGTCGCCCATCCGGGTGCCCCAGCGCGCGCCCGGCATGAAGTAGGCCGCGCGGCTCATGCTCTCCGCGCCGCCGCCGATCGCGACGTCGGTGTCGCCGAGCAGGATGTGCTGCGCGGCCGAGACGATCGCCTGCAGGCCACTGCCGCACAGCCGGTTCACCGTCAGGCAGGGGGTGCCGACCGGCAATCCGGCGTCGAGCGCGGCCACGCGCGACACGTACATGTCGCGCGCCTCGCCGTGTATCACGCTGCCGATCACCACGTGTCCGACGCTCGCCGGATCGATGCGGGCGCGCGCGACCGCCTCCTTGATCGCGGTCGCGCCGAGCCGCGTGGGCGGCACGTCCTTGAAGGCGCCGCCGTAGTCGCCGATCGCCGTCCGTGCTCCGGATACCACCACCACTTCACGCGCTGCCATAGGACCTCCTTGCCGAAATTGTCAGGCGGCCAGCCGGGCCGCCAGATCGTGCTCGTCCGCCTGCTCGACGATGACCTCGGCGAAGTCGCCGGGCCTGAGCTTGTGTCCGTCGCCTATCCTCACCACGCCGTCGATCTCCGGCGCATCCGCGCTCGAGCGCGCGAGCGCGCCTGCGGCGCCGACTTCGTCGACGAGCACCCGCATCCTCTTGCCGACCTTGGCGGCGAGCCGCGCGCGGCTGATTTCCGCTTGCAGCTGCATCAGCCGGGCGCGGCGTTCCTCCTTCAGCTCCCCGGGCACCGCACCCGGCAATTCGTTCGCCGCCGCGCCTTCCACGGGCGAATAGGCGAAGCAGCCGACGCGGTCGAGCTGCGCTTCCTCGAGGAACGCGAGCAGCTCGCGGAACTCGGCCTCGGTCTCGCCCGGGAAGCCGACGATGAAAGTGCTGCGCAGGGTGATCTCGGGACACAGCGCGCGCCAGCCGCGCACGCGCTCCAGCGTGTTCTCCGCGTTGGCCGGGCGCTTCATGAGCCGCAGGATGCGCCGCGCGGCGTGCTGGAACGGCACGTCGAGATAGGGAAGGATGCGCCCCTCGGCCATCAGCGGCACCACCTCGTCGACGTGCGGATAGGGATACACGTAGTGCAGCCTGACCCAGGCGCCCAGCTCGCCCAGCGCGCGCGCAAGCTCCGTCATGCGCGTCTTCACCGGCCGTCCGCGCCAGAAGCCGGTGCGGTATCGCAGGTCCACGCCGTAGGCGCTCGTGTCCTGCGAGATGACGAGCAGCTCCTTCACCCCCGCGGCGACCAGGTTCTCCGCCTCCTGCATCACCTCGCCGATGGGGCGCGACACCAGGTCGCCGCGCATGGAGGGGATGATGCAGAACGTGCAGCGGTGGTTGCAGCCCTCCGAGATCTTCAGGTAGGCGTAGTGGCGCGGCGTGAGCTTCACGCCCTGCGGCGGCACCAGATCGGCGTACGGATCGTGCGGCTTCGGCAGCTGCGCGTGCACCGCGCGCATCACGCCCTGCAGGTCGTGCGGGCCGGTGACGGCGAGCACATCGGGGTGCATCGCGCGCACGACGCCGTCCTTCGCCCCCAGGCAGCCGGTGACGATCACCTTGCCGTTCTCGGCGAGCGCCTCGCCGATCGCATCGAGCGACTCCTCCACCGCGGCGTCGATGAAGCCGCAGGTATTGACGAGCACCAGGTCCGCGCCGGCGTAGTCGGGCGAGGTGGCGTAGCCCTCGGCGCGCAGCTGGGTGAGGATGCGCTCCGAGTCGACCAGGGCCTTGGGACAACCCAGGGAAACGAAGCCGATGCGCGGCGCTTCCCTCGCGGCCGCCCTAGGATTGCTTGTCGGGACCGCCTTGGTCTTTCTGCTGGGCACCGGGGAAACCGGGGAAGGAAAGGCCCGCGAACATGTTGCGCGCCTGGCTCTGCATCTGATCCTGGAACTGGGAGAACACCTTCTGGCTCTGCTCGATGTAGGCCTGCATCAGGCTCTGCATCGCCGGCCCCTGCAGGTTCATGAACTGCGCCCAGAGCTCCTGCGAGGCGCGCGGCGTATCGCCGTACATGCGCTGCGACTGCTCCTGCAGGGACTTTTGCATCTCCTGGAAGGCGTTGATGTTCTTTTCCAGGTAGGTGCCCATCAAGCCCTGCATGGCGTTGCCGTAGAAGCGGATCAGCTGCGCGAGCAGGTCCGAGGAGAACATCGGCAGGCCGCCGGACTCCTCCTCGAGGATGATCTGCAGCAGGATCTGGCGCGTGAGGTCGTCGCCCGACTTGGCGTCCACGACCTGGAACTCCTCGTGCTTGAGCACCATCTGCTTCACGTCGGCGAGCGTGATGTAGCTCGAGGTCTTGGTGTCGTACAGACGCCGGTTCGGATACTTCTTGATAAGGCGGGCCTGGGTTTCCATTTGCCGCTCCTCAATACATGTGCTGTCCGCCGTTGATGGAGATGTTCGCGCCGGTCACGAACGCCGCCTCCTCCGAGCAGAGATAGATGATCAGGCCCGCCACCTCGTCCGGCTTGCCGAGCCGTCCGAGCGGAATCTGCGGCAGGATCTTGGAATCCAGAATCTCCTTGGGAATCGCAGTCACCATCTTGGTGCCGATGTAGCCCGGCGAGATGGTGTTGATCGTCACGCCCTTCTTCGCCACTTCGAGCGCGAGCGCCTTGGTGAAACCGTGGATGCCGGCCTTGGCCGCGGAGTAGTTAGTCTGCCCGAAGGCGCCCTTCTGCCCGTTGACCGAGGACACGTTTATCACGCGCCCCCAGTTGCGCTCGGTCATCGCATCCATGACCTGCTTGGTCATGTTGAAGCACGAATCCAGGTTGGTGCGCATCACCGCGTCCCAGTCCGCCTTGGTCATCTTCTTGAAGGTCATGTCGCGCGTAATGCCGGCGTTGTTCACCAGGATGTCGATCGCGCCGCATTCCTTGACGATGCGCTCGCTTTTCGCCGCGCAATCGTCGAAGTCGGCGACGTCGACCGGGTAGGCGGCGAAGTCGTGGCCGCGCCCTTTCATCTCCTCGAGCCACGCCTTCCACTTGGTATTGGACGGCGAATAGGTCACCACCACGCGGTAACCCGCGTCGTCCATCTTGGTCGAGATCGACTCTCCCAGGCCTCCCATCCCGCCGGTCACGACCGCCAGCCTTCTGTCGCTCATCTCCCCCTCCTCGAGCCCGCGCGCCGCGCGCTCAGCTCATGTACATGCCGCCGTTGATCGCGATATTCGCGCCCGTAATATACCCGGCTTCCTCCGATGTCAGGAAGGCGATGAGCGCCGCGATCTCCTCGGGCTTCGCGAGCCGCCCCATGGGAATTCCGGCGACGATCTTGTCGAGCACGTCCTTGCGGATCGCCTTCACCATGTCGGTCTCGACGTAGCCCGGCGAGATCGAGTTCACCGTCACGCCCTTGCGCACCACTTCCTGCGCGAGCGCCTTGGCGAAGCCGTGCACGCCGGCCTTCGCCGCCGAGTAATTGGTCTGTCCGAACTGCCCTTTCTGCCCGTTCACCGAGGAAAGATTGATGACCCGCCCCCAGCCGCGCTCGGTCATGCCGTCGATCACGTGCTTGGTGACGTTGAAGGCGCTGTTCAGGTTGGTATTGATCACCGACAGCCAGTCCGAGGGCGACATCTTCTTCAGCATGTTGTCGCGCACGATGCCGGCGTTGTTCACCAGGATGTCCACCGGCCCGATCTCCGACTCGATACTGCGCACCATCGCGCCGGCGGACTCGTAGTCCGCCACGTCGCCCTCGGCCGCGTGCACGTTCTCGAATCCCTCGGCGCGCATGCGGCCGAGCCATTCGTCCCTGCGCTCGTAGGCGGGCAGGCAGTTCGCCACGACCGCGTTGCCGTTCATGCTCGCGAGGCGCCGGCACACCGCGGTGCCGATGCCGCCCATCCCACCCGTCACAAGCGCTACACGTCTGCTCATTCTCGATTGTTCCTCAGTTCTGTCCGACAGGATCAGCGCTCGACGGCCAGGGCGACGCCCATGCCGCCGCCGATGCACAGGGAGGCGAGCCCCCGCTTCGCATCGCGCTTTTGCATTTCATGCAGCAGCGTCACCAGGATCCTGCAACCCGATGCGCCGATCGGATGGCCGAGCGCGATCGCTCCGCCGTTCACGTTCACTCTGGCGGTGTCCCAGCCCATCTGGCGGTTCACCGCGATCGCCTGCGCGGCGAACGCCTCGTTGATCTCCATCAGGTCGATGTCGCGCGGCGCCCAGCCGGCGCGCGACAGGCAGCGCTTGGAGGCCGGCACCGGGCCCATGCCCATGTACTTCGGGTCGACCCCGGCCGAGGCGAAGGACCTGATGCGCGCGAGCGGCTTGAGGCCGAGCTCTTTTGCCTTGCGGGCGGAGGCGAGCACCACGGCCGCGGCCCCGTCGTTGATGCCCGAGGCATTGCCGGCGGTGACGGTGCCCGCCTTGTCGAAGGCCGGCTTCAGGCTCTTCAGCGCATCGAGCGTGGCGCCGTGGCGCGGGTACTCGTCGTCGGCGAACACCACCGTTCCCTTCCGCGACTTGATCTCGAACGGGATGATCTCGTCCTTGAACCTGCCGGCCTTCTGCGCCGCCTCGGTCTTGAGCTGCGAGGCGAGCGCGAACTCGTCCTGCTCCTCGCGCGTGACGGCGTACTCCTTGGCGACGTTCTCCGCCGTGACGCCCATGTGGTACTGGTTGTAGACGTCCCACAGCCCGTCGACGATCATCGAATC
>DASPRB010000046.1:0-21071 GCA_035624675.1 Burkholderiales bacterium | reverse complement strand
CACCGTGGCGGTGGCGCCGATGCGTAAGGGGAACTTCGGGTCGTAGTCTTCGATCGCCACCTTGACCGGGACGCGCTGCGTCACCTTGACCCAGTTGCCGGTGGCGTTCTGCGGCGGCAGCAGCGAGAACGCCGTGCCGGTCCCCTGCGACAGGCTCTGCACCACGCCGTGGAAGGCGCGCCCGGGATACATGTCGACCGCGATGTCGACCTTCTCGCCCGGACGGATGCCGTGCAGCTCGGTCTCCTTGAAGTTGGCGTCGATCCAGAAGCTGTGCGCGCGCACCAGCGCGAACAGCGGATTGTCCGCGCTGACGATCGTGCCCACGGCGAGCGTCATGTTGCTCACCCAGCCGTCGTCGGGCGCGTCGACCACGGTGTGCGACAGGTCGAGCTTCGCCTGCGCCAGCACGGCGCGCGCGGCGCGCACGTCCGGGCTGTCGGCGACGCCGCCGCGCGCCTTGACCTCCGCGTGCTCGAGCCGCGCCTCAGCCGCCTCGAGCGCGGCGCGCTCGGTGCGCACCTTCGCCAGCGCGTCGTCCGCCGACTGGCGTGACAGGAACCTGCGCGCCACCAGGTCTTCGGCGCGCTTCAACTGCGCCTCGTCGTTCTCCAGCGCCGCGCGCTCGCGCGCCACGTCCGCCTTTGCGGCGGCGACGTCGGTGCTGTCCTGGCGCGCGCCGCGCTCGGCCTGCGCGAGGTTCGCCTCGGACTTCGCGACCGCGACCTCGAAGGGCCGCGGATCGATGTCGAACAGCCGCTCTCCCTTGTTCACGAACTGGTTGTCCTTGACGTACACCCTGGTGACCGGGCCGGTGACCAGCGCGGCGATCTGCGCGACGTCCGCATTCACGTAGGCGTTGTCGGTCGACACCTCGCCGCGCGTCAGCAGCCAGTAGCCGAGCGCGCCGGCGCCGGCGAGCAGCGCGATCGCCACGAACAGCACGGCGCGCGGCTTCATTGGCGCGCCTCCAGGCCGGCCTTGAGCTTGGCGAGCACCGCCGAGGCGGCCTCCAGCTCGCGCGCACTCACGCCGCGGAACACCTCGGCGCGCAGCGCTGCAGCGACCTTGCGGATCTCGGCGGCGACCGCCGCGCCCTTGTCGCGCAGGTGGATGGTCTTCACCCGCCGGTCGGCGCCGGTGCGGCGCTCGATCAGACCCTCGCGCTCCAGCCGGTCGACCAGGCGCACCACGCTCGCGCCCTCCAGCCCGAGGCGCGAGGCGAGCTCGCTCTGCGACAGGCCCGCGCTGCGCGACACGATCGCGAGCAGCAGCCAGGTGGCGCGCGACAGGCCGAGCGGCCGCAGGCGCCGGTCGAGCGCGTTGCGCCAGTCGTGCGCGGTCAGGTGCAGCAGCAGGCCGAAGCTCTCCGAGCTGACCGTCATGTTGCATGCCCTGCTAATGATTAGGATGCTAAGGATTCTAGCACTGCGCTACCATGCACGCCATGCCGATCCCCGCGCAGCGCGCCGAGCCGGACGCCTGGGACACCTACCTTGCCCAGGTGCAAGCGGTCGCCCCGCTGCTGCCAAAGGCCCTGCATCCGTACATCGAGACGCTGCGCCGCCCCAAGCGCAGCCTGATCGTGGACGTGCCGATCCGCATGGACGACGGCAGCTACGCCCATTTCGAGGGCTACCGCGTACAGCACAGCCTGTCGCGCGGGCCCGGCAAGGGCGGGCTGCGCTACCACCCCGGCGTGACGCTTACGGAGGTGCAGGCGCTCGCCGCCTGGATGACCGTCAAGAACGCGGTGGTCGGCCTGCCCTACGGCGGCGCCAAGGGCGGCGTGCGCGTCGACCCCAAGCGCCTGTCGATGGCCGAGCTCGAGCGGCTCACGCGCCGCTATGCGAGCGAGGTCGGGGTGCTGCTCGGTCCCGACCGCGACGTGCCGGCGCCGGATGTCGGTACGAACGAGCAGGTGATGGCCTGGATCATGGACACCTACTCGATGAACATGGGCCGCACCGCGCTCGGCGTGGTCACCGGCAAGCCGGTGTCGATGGGCGGCACGCTCGGGCGCAGCGACGCGACCGGGCGCGGCGTGGTGGCCATTGCCCAGCGTGCGGCGCAGAAGCAGGGCTTCGACCTGCCCGGCGTGCGCGTCGCGATCCAGGGCTTCGGCAACGTCGGCGAGGCCGCCGCGCGCCTGTTCGCGGAGCGCGGCGCGAAGGTGGTCGCGGTGCAGGACGAGACCGGCTCGGTCCACGCTCCCGGCGGCATCGATCTGCCGGCGCTGCGGCGCCACCAGCAAGAAGCGAAGCGCCTCGAGGGCGCGCCCGGCTGCGCGCCGATCGCGGAAGAGGACTTCTGGCAGGTGCCCTGCGAGATCCTGGTGCCCGCCGCGCTCGAAGGCCAGCTCACCGAGGCGCGCGCGCGGCGCGCCGCCTGCCGCATGGTGGTCGAGGGTGCGAACGGCCCGACTACGCCCGCGGCTGACGAGCTGCTGCTCGAGCGCGGCGTCACCGTGGTGCCCGACGTGCTCGCGAACGCCGGCGGCGTCACCGTCAGCTACTTCGAATGGGTACAGGACTTCTCGAGCTACTTCTGGCGCGAGGAGGACGTGAACGCGAACCTCGAGCGCATCGTCGGCGAGGCGTTCCGCCACGTGTGGGACTTGTCCGAGCAGCGGCGCATCCCGCTGCGCAGCGCCGCGTACCTGATCGGCTGCTCGCGCGTGCTCGAGGCGCACGCCACGCGCGGGCTGTATCCCTGAGCCGGCCTGCGTGACGCGCTAGCGCGTCCAGTCGCGGATCAGCGCCTCGTAGATCGCGACCGCCTGGCGGATTCTCTCCATGCTGCAGTACTCGTCGGTCTGGTGCGCCTGCTGCGGCTCGCCGGGGCCGAGCACCACGGTCGGCGCACCGCCGTACACCTTGCGCAGGTTCGCCGCGTCGGTCATGTAGGTCGCGGTGTGCACCTCGGGCACGGCGCCGAGGATCGGCTTGCACAGCTCGAACACGCGCCGCATCCACGCGTCCTGCGGCTCGGTCCACACCGCCGGCAGGTCGGAGAACACGTCGAGCTCGGCCTCGCCGAGCGCGCTCTTCAGCCGCTCGAGCAGCGCCGCGTGGTCCATGCCCGGCACGGTGCGGATGTCGACGCCGATGCGCGCCGCGTCCGGCACCAGGTTCACGCCCGCGCCGCCCTCGATCGTGCCGACGTTCAGGGTCGGCGCGCCCATCACCGGGTGCGGGTGCGCGTGGAAGTCGAAATGCTCGAGCGCGGCGATCGCGCGCGCCGCCTTGTAGATCGCGTTCTCGCCCAGCTCGGGCATCGAGCCGTGCGCCGAGACGCCGCGGAACGCGGCGTGGAACTTGAGCGAGCCCTTGTGGCCGACCCAGGGCTGGTTCGCACTCGGCTCGCCGACCACGATCGCTCCCGCCTTGCCCATCAGCGCTGGCAGCTGGGCGAGGTAGCGCGAGCCGACGCAGCCGTTTTCTTCCGACGCCGTGAGCACGAGCACCACGCCGGCCGTGCCCTCGAGCTTGCCGGCGAACGCTTGCGCCGCGACGAGCATCGCCGCGACACCCGCCTTCATGTCGGACGAGCCGCGCCCGTAGAGGCGATCGCCGTCGGCTTCGCCCGCGAACGCGTCGTGCCGCCAGGCGCGGCTGCCGAGCGGCACCACGTCCAGGTGCCCGGTGAGACACAGCGGCGCCTTTGCGTTGCTGCCTCCCGCGCGCGCGATCACGCTCGTCCTGCCCGGCTCGAACTCCTGGTAGGCGACGCGGTAGCCCCACTCTTCGAGCAGCCTGCCTGCGTGGCGCGCGCAGTCGGCCTCGCGTCCGGGCGGATTGACCGTCTCGTAGTGCAGCAGGGACCGGGTCAAGGAGATCGGATCCATGCCGGGATCATAGCGTGAAGCGCAGCGCCGAGAGCAGCGCGCCCGGCAGGCGCGCGCTCGCGCTCGAGCGCGCGCCGTAGGTCGAGGGATCGAGCAGCATGACGCGCTCGCGCGTCAGGTCGACGAGATTCTCGCCGAGCATGCGGAACACCGTGTCGTCGAAGCGCATCGCGCCGACCGGCGCGGCGATGCTCCCGCGCTCGACCCAGAAGCTGGCGAAGCGCGTCATGCCGGTGATGCACCCGGCGGCGCGGTCCGAGAAGTTCAGGTACCAGAGGTTCGACACGTACAGGCCGTCGCCGAGCGCGGCGAGCGCGTCGCGCGCCTCCAGATCGCCGGCCGCGAGCTCGAGCGACTCGGGACTCTCGCCGGCGTTCGCCGCGTTGCCGGGCAGGCCATATTCCCTGGCCGAGCGCGGCGAGACGAGCGCCTCGCCGAGCCGCCCCTGCTCGATCAGCGTCACGCGCGCGGGCTTCACGAAGCCCTCGCTCTGGAAGCCGGGCGCGACGCCCGCGGCGGTATTCTCGATGACGGTGACTTTCGGCGACAGCGCGCGCCCCTCCTGCATGCCGAGCAGCGGGCTCTGGCGCGTCGCCCGCGCGCGCGCCGAGAAGCCGCCCCAGCACAGCATGCCGGTCAGCTCCTCCAGCGCGCGCGGCGCGAGGTACGCCCGGTACTCGCCGGGCGCCAGGGTTCTTCCGGGCTTTTCGAGAAGCGCGAGCTGCGCGGACGCGGATTCGATTCCTTCGCGCAGAACCCGTTCGTTCCACTCCGTGCCCGCGTAGCCCGATTTCACCGCGCGGCCGTCCTTGCCGTGCAGGCTCCAGTCAAAGTTGAAGCTGTCGGCCTCGTGCCAGTTGCGCTGGCCGAGCGAGTTGGCGAAGCCACGGAACATCGTCCCCGCGGCGTACAGGCCGACGAGGTCGCGCCCGCGCGCCGCGCCCACGATCCCGGACACGACCTCCTCGGCCGCTGGCAGCGCGGCGCGGCGCAGGCTTTCGCTCGAGCTCGGCGTCTCGTTCACCAGCAGCCACGGATCCTCGGGCAGCGCGTCGAGCGCTGCGCGAAGTCGCGCGAGCGTCGCTAGGAGCAGCGTTTCGTCCTCAACCGATCCGGCGATGTCCAGCGTCATCACCGCCTGGCGCCGGGCGCGCAGCAGCCGGAGCGTGAGCTCGGCCTGCGCGACGCTGCCCGCCTGGCGCACTTTGCCGCGGTTGAAGCGCACGAAGTCCGAGCGCTCGGCGGCCAGGTTCGCGAGCAGCGTTTCGCCCGCGCGCAGGCGCGACGCCAGGCCGTCGGCGAGCGAAAAGAAATGCTCCTTCATGCCTGGCCTATAATCCGGCGCTCATTGCAGAGCTTCCTCGTCTCGACCGGACTGGTCGCCCTCGCGGAGATGGGCGACAAGACCCAGCTGCTGTCGTTCATGCTGGCGGCGCGCTATCGGCGCCCGTGGCCGATCATCGCCGGCATCCTGCTCGCGACGCTCGCCAACCACGCGCTCGCCGGCGCGCTCGGCGACTTCATTCCGCAGGTCGCGAACCGGCAGGTGCTGCGCTGGATCGTGGCCGGGTCGTTCTTCGCCATGGCGGCCTGGATGCTGGTACCCGACCGGCCGAGCGCCGACGCGCGCGTACTCGCCGGCGCGGGGGTCTTCGCCACGACAGTGATCGCGTTCTTCCTCGCCGAGATGGGCGACAAGACGCAGGTCGCGACCGTGCTGCTCGCGGCGCGCTACGCGACCTTCGCGCCGGTGGTAGCCGGCACCACGCTCGGCATGATGATCGCGAACGTTCCGGCGGTGCTCGTCGGCGAGCGGCTCGCCACGCGCGTTCCGATGCGCCCGCTGCAGCGTACGGCGGCCGCGATCTGCGCCGCGCTGGGCGTGCTCGCGCTCGTCGCCGGCTAGCCGCGCCGCGCGCCTCACGCGCCCCCGCCGCCGAACACGTCCACGCCGGCGAACACGCAGGCGGGCGCGGCGTGGCCGCAGTGGATCGCCTGGTTCGGCTCGCCCTTGCCGCAGTACAGCGTGCCGTGGACCTCGAAGGTATCGCGCCCGCCGACCATCCTGAGGCTTCGCCAGAAGCTCGCCGACACGCCACGATAGTTCGGGTTCTTCACCACGCCCGTCACCCGCCCGTCCTCGATCAGCTCGCCCCACTCGCAGCCGAACTGGAACTTGTTGCGCGCGTCATCGATCGACCACGAGCGGTTGGTGCGCATCAGCACGCCGCGGCGAATCGAGCCGATCATCTCGGCGAGCGTGCTCGCGCCCGGCTCGACGTTCAGGTTCGCAATGCGGTCGATCGGCGGGCGGTTCCAGGCGCTGGCGCGCGCGTTCGCCGCGCCGGGCAGCCCGGCGCGCAGCTGCGACAGCGTGCCGCCGAGCGGCGCGAGCAGAATCCCGTCCTGGATCAGGTACACCTTCTTCGCCGGCGTCCCGTCGTCGTCGAATGCGTAGCTCGCGAGCTCGCCGGCGAGCGTCGGGTCGAAGCTGACGTTCAGCAGCTCCGAGCCGTAGCGGTAGCTGCCGAACATCCCGGGGGTCACGAAGCTGGTGCCGGCGTAGTTGCGCTCGTCGCCGAGGATGCGGTCGAGCTCGAGCGGGTGCCCGATCGACTCGTGGATCTGCAGCATCATCTGGTCGGGCATGAGCAGCAGGTCCATGCTCCCCGACGGGCACTCGGGCGCAGCGAGCAGCCGGAGCGCCTCGTGCGCGATGCGCGCGCCCGCGCCGGCGAACCCGGCGCGCGCGACGAGCTCGAAGCCGCCCTGCTCGGCGTGCTCGAGGCTGCGAGTCTGCGCCTCGGGCCCTTGCGCCGCGGTGACGCTCAGCTGCGGCAACACCGAACGGAAGCGCTGGCGCAGGTCGCCGCCCGTGTTGGTGAAGTACAGCCGCTGCTCGTCGACGATCGACAGCGCCGCGTAGCGCTCCACGATGCGGGGATCGACGCTCGCGGCGCGGCACTCGGCGGCGAGCAGGTCGAGCAGCGCGCCGCGCCCCGGGTTGTCCTCGAGCGCGGGGCTGTCGTACGCGCCGCGCGGCGCGGGCATCCTGTCCGGGTCGGAGGCGTACACGCTCGCCGCGCGCGTCGCTTCGGCCCAGGCGGTGGCGCGGTCGAGCGCCGCCTGCAGGCCGGCGACCGACAGGTCGCTCGTCGCGCAATAGCCGCAGCCGCCCGCGCTCACCGCGGTCAGCATCGCCCCGCGCTCGAGCGCCAGGCGCGGCGGCTCGACCGTGTCCTGGCGCACGGCGAGCGTCTCGCACGCCTGCTCGTGCACGCGCAGCGACCAGAAGGGCGCCGACGAGCGCAGCGCGCGGAAGCGGTCCGCTGCCGGACCCAGCCCGCTCAGCTTGCGCTCGCCTGGGGAGATATGAGGTCCCGCAGCGCCGAATAGCGCGCTCTTTGGCTTTCCGGACGCAGGAAGGCGAGGCCGATGAGCCCGCCGACGATCATCACCATTCCACAGATCAGGAATCCTTCGCTGTAGCCTGCCGCGGCGGAGGCGGCGCCCTGGATCACGCTGCCCATCACGTAAGGAGCGATCACCCCCGCCGAAGTTCCGACGGCGCTATTGATCGCGAGGATCGCGCCGCGCTGGGAGCTCGGCGTGATCTCCGCCAGGATCGCCGGCGACAGCGTGAACACGATCGACGGCAGCGCCACGCCGAGGGTGGCGAGCGCGACCTTGGCGGCGACCGCGGCGACATGCGGCAGGAACATGAGGGCCACCCCGCCCGCGCAGATCGCGATTCCCGAGAACATGCCGCGCGCGATGCGGCTGCTTGCGCCACGGTGCATCAGCCGTTGCGAAAGCCAGCTGCCGCCGAGAATGACGAACACGCCGGCGATCAGGGCGACCGCGGTCAGCTCGCCCGCGGCCTCCTGCGAGAATCCCAGCGCGCTGATCAGGTACGGCGTGAACCAGGTCAGCGCCAGGGCGAGCCCGAAGTACGCGCCGAAATAGGCGCACCAGGACGCGATGTTCGTTCCGTTCAGCAACAAGTGCCGGTAGGCGATCCGGCCTTCGGCCGCTTCGGCGCCGGGCGTCGCTCTCAAATCGCCGATCGTGCCCTCGCGGCCGAGCAGCGCCCACACTGCTGCCCAGATCAGACCCGCCACGCCGAGCGCGGCAAACGCCATGTGCCAGCTGTGGTGAGTGATGACCCAATTCAACGCCGGGAAGCTCACGATTCCGCCGATCGCGGAGCCTTGGGCTATGACAGCCCCCGGAAGCGGCCGCTTGTCGTCGGGAAACCACTTGTAGACGGCGTGCAGCGCCACCGGATAAGCGGGACCCTCTCCCGCCCCGAGCGCGACGCGACACGCCATCAGCGTGCCGAGCCCGACCGCGCCAGCCATCGGAAACTGCGCCAGGGCCCAGATCAGTCCCATCGCCAGCAGCAGCCACTTCGACGCGATGCGATCTGCGAGGAAGCCCGTCACCACCGCCGACACGGAAAACAGCAGGAAGAAGCTCGAACCGATCAGCCCGAACTGCTGCGGCGTCAGGTGCAGCTCGTTCATGATCGGGACGCCGGCGAGGCCGACGATGCCCTTGTCGGCGAAGTTGATCATCATGAAAAAGAACAGGAGGACCGTGACGGTCCATGCGCCCTTGCGCGTCGTCTTTCCGGTCATTGCCTGTCCCCCCTCGGTGACACTGCGGCCGACCTGCACACGCGTCGCTGCACTGCGTCGATCTGTCGAATCATCGTAGCACGGGCTCGATCGGCTAAGATGATTGCTCGATGGCCGGAAGCTTCTTCTACCTCCCGCTCGAGCGCGTGGTCTTCGGCCGGCCCGCGGCCGAGGCGGCGCGCGACGAGGCGGCGCGCATCGGCGCGCGGCGCGTGTTCGTCGTCTCCTCGAAGACGCTTTCCCGCAGAACCCCGGCAATATCCGATATTCAGCAGGCGCTCGGCGAGCGCTACGCGGGCGTGTTCGACAACTGCATCGCGCACACGCCCTGGCCGAGCGTGATCGAGGCGGCGGACGCGGTGCGCGCCGCGCGGCCCGACCTGATCCTCACGGTCGGCGGCGGCACGCCGATCGATACGGTGAAGATCCTGCAGCTCGCGCTGGCGCACGGCGCGCGCGCACCGCAGGATCTCGATCGCCTGCGCTCGGGCGCGCTCAAGGAGCAGCGGCCCTCACCCGTGCGCCAGGTGGCGGTGCCGACCACGCTCTCGGGCGCGGAGTTCTCCAATCTCGGCGGCGGCACCGATCCGCACACGCGCATCAAGCACTCCTTCTCCGGCCCGGACATCGGCGCGCGCGCGGTGATCCTCGACCCCGCGCTCACCGTCTACACCCCCGAATGGCTGTGGCTGTCGACCGGCGTGCGCGGCGTCGACCATGCGGTCGAGGCGCTCTGTTCGGTCGACGCGCACCCGTATTGCGACGGCCTGGCGCTGCACGCGCTGCGCCTGTTCGCCGAATACCTGCCGCGCTCCAAGGCGGCACCGGCGGATCTCGCCGTGCGCCTCGCCTGCCAGCAGGCCTCGTGGCTCGCCGCCTCGACCATCGCGCGGGTGAACTACGGCGCGAGCCACGGCATCGGCCACGCGCTCGGCGCGGCGGCCGGCGTGCCGCACGGCCACACGAGCTGCATCATGCTGCCGCACGTCATGCGCTACAACCTGCCCGCGACGGCGGCCAAGCAGCAGCTGATCGCCGAGGCGCTCGGACAGTCTGGCAAGTCAGCCGCCGACGCGGTCGCGCAGCTCGTCGCCGCGCTCGGCCAGCCGGCGACGCTGCGCGCGGCGGGCGTGAAGCGCGAGCAGCTGCCGCAGATCGCCGAGGGCGCGATGCACAGCGCCTGGGTGCGCGCCAACCCGCAGCCGATCACGTCCAGCGCGGACGTGATGCGGCTGCTCGAAGCAGCGTACTGAGGCGCCTGCCGCACGACGCTAGCGTATGCCGCGGCAGATCGGCGTCTCGCACTGGTACATGTGGTTCAGCTCTCTGGGATCGAGCTTCGACGCGCCCTCGGACTTCGGGTGCGCGAACCACCCCTCGATGCGCGCGACCACGGGATCGATCCGGCTGCTCGCCGATTGCTGCGCGTAAGCCGGCGACGGCGTGGTCACCTCGGCCAGCGCGCTCGTCGCGAAGCCCGCGAACGAAGCCGAGATCAGCACTGCGATGAGGCGGGAGAAGGGCTTTTTCATGGGACCACTCCTATGTGAGAGTCGCCCCCCCAACACTTCAACAGACACGCCGCGCAGCGGCGGGTTCCGCTGACGCGCGTCAGCCTGACGTCTGCGTCCTCAGCATGCGCGTGCCGCTCACCACCGCAGCGAGCAGCGAGATGCCGGCCGCCGCGCCGAGCGCGGCGAGCGTGGCGTGCTCGTGGAACAGCCCGAACATGAGCGCGACGAGCGCCGCTCCGCTCGTCTGGCCGAGCAGGCGCGCGGTGCCGAGCATGCCGCTCGCGCCGCCGCTGCGCTCGCGCGGTGCCGAGCTGAGAATGGCGCGGTTGTTCGGCGACTGGAACAGGCCGAAGCCCGCGCCGCACAGCGCCATGCGCCAGACGATGTCCGCGTCGGAGGGCTCGGCCGGCAGCAGCGCGAGCAGCGCCAGGCCCGCGGCGAACAGCGCGAGGCCGAGCGCGCCGAGCGCGCCCGCCGAATAGCGGTCCGCGAGCCGCCCGGCGAGCGGCGCGGTGAGCGCGGTGGCCACCGGCCAGGGCGTCATCAGCAGCCCCGTGGCCACCGCGTCGCGCCCGAGCGCGTCCTGCAGGTAGAACGGGATCGCGACGTAGGCGAGCGTCTGCGCCGCGAACGAGCACACCGAAGTGGCGATCGACAGCGCGAACAGCCGGATGCGCAGCAGGTCGACCGGCAGCAGCGGCGCGGGCTGCGGCAGCTGGCGCAGCACGAGCGCGACCCCGGCTGCCGCCGCGCCGGCGAGGGCGAGCGCGACGTTCGGCCCGCGCCCGCCGTGCCCCAGGCTGTCGATGGCGACGATCAGCAGGCCGAAGAACAGCGCGTTGAGCAGCGCGCTCAGGTAGTCGAAGCGCCCGCCCGATCTCGGCGTGCGCGGCAGCGCGCGCGCCGCGATCAGGGTCGCGATGCCGGTCGGCACGTTCACCGCGAACAGCCACGGCCAGGAGGCGACCGAGAGGATCGCCGCCGCGACCGTCGGCCCGACGGCGGCCGAGACCGCCACCACCAGGGCGACGATGCCGATGCCCCGGCCGAGCATGCGGCGCGGGTAGATGAAGCGCACCAGCGCCGCATTCACGCTCATCACCCCCGCCGCGCCCACGCCCTGCACCACGCGTGCGAGCGTCAGCATGCCGAGCGATGCCGACAGCGCGCAACCGAGCGAAGCCAGCGTGAACACCGCGAGGCCGGCGCGGTAGATGCGCCGGTAGCCGGTGATCTCGCCCAGCGAAGCGAGCGGCAGCAGCAGGATGGTGATGACCAGCTGGTAGGCGTTCACCACCCACACCGAATCGGCCGGCGTCGCGTGCAGGTCGCGCGCGATCGTGGGCAGCGCGACGTTCGCGATCGCGCTGTCGAGCACGGCCATCGCGATCGCCAGCCCGATGGCCAGCATCGCCCATTGGCGCTGCGGCGACGGCAGGCCATCGGTCTCGCGGGCATGCATGCCCGCGATTCTAAGAGATCGCTACTTTTCGGTCTTGCAGCGCGCGTCGTCGGGATGCGACTTGCAGTACTCCTTGGTCACTTTCTCCTGCGACTTATCGCTGCTGCCCGCCACCGCGCTCGCGGCGAAGACGACGAACGCCGCGGCGAGCAACAAGGTAACGAAACGCAATAGCTGCCTGTGCATGGCCAATCTCCTCTTGTAGCTGTCGTGATCCCGCGGCGCAGGACGCCGCGGGTCCCCCTATGCGGTTGTTTCCCCGGAAATCCATGGTGTTGCCCGAGGCAGACGCCGGGCGCTCAGCCCGTCGGAAGCACCAGGTGATCGATCACCGTCTGCACGCCGTCCACGCCCGCGACCAGCAGCACGATCCTCTCGCGCACCGCGGGGTCGCGCACCATGCCCGAGAGCGTCACCACGCCGCCGGACACCGAGACGTCGACCTGGCTCGCGTCGAGCTCCTTCTGCTCGGTCAGCGTGCTCTTCACGTGCAGCAGCAGCTCCTGATCGGACTGAGCCGGCGCGGAGCCGAGGGCGAGGTCCGGGCCCTGCTTCATGCCCTGCTGCGGCCCGCTGCCCTCCTTACCGCAGCCGAGCAGGCCGAATAGCGCGGCGCTCGCCAGGACAACCGCTCGTTTGCGCATCATCACTTCCTCCTTGCGTGGGTTGAACACGCAGCGCTCCCTGCGAGTGCCGTGCCAGCCGCTTGCGGCGTGCCGTGAAAACAGGCGCTTGCGGGCGCGCGACGTTTCGGCGAGGGCGTTTTCTGTCGCCGCGCGGCGACGCGATGGCGCTCGCGCGACGCAAGTAAAATCGCGTCATGGCACGTCGCGCGAAGCCGGGACGCGGCCGGCGCCTGCTGCGGCTCGCACTGCTCGTGCTCGCGCTCGGCGCCTCGGCCTACGTCCTGTATCTCGATCAGCGGGTCCGGCACGAGTTCGAAGGCCGGCGCTTCGCGCTGCCCGCGAAGATCTACGCGCGCCCGCTCGAGCTGCACGTCGGCCTGCGCGTGCCCGAGGCGGACGTGCTCGGCGAGCTGCGCGCGCTCGGCTACCGGCCAGTTGCGCACCCCGGCGACTCCGGCTGGTACGTGCAGGACGGCGCGACGCTCGAGATCTCCGTGCGCCCGTTCGTGTTCTGGGACGGGCCGCAGCCTGCGCGCGTGCTGCGCGTCACGTTCGGCGACGACGCGGTGACCGGGCTCGCCGACGCGCAGGGCGCGCCGCTCGCGCTCGCGCGCCTGGAGCCGCTGCTGATCGGCGGCATCTACCCGACCAACAACGAAGACCGCGTGCTGGTGCGCCTGAATCAGGTGCCGAAGACCCTGATCGGCGAGCTGATCGCGGTCGAAGACCGCCGCTTCTATACGCATTGGGGCTTCGATCCGCGCGGCCTGGCGCGCGCCGCGTACAGCATGGTCACCGGGCGCCGCATCGAAGGCGGCAGCACGCTCACGCAGCAGCTGGTGAAGAACTTCTTTCTGTCGCCGGAGCGCACGCTCGGCCGCAAGCTCACCGAGCTGGCGATGGCGGTGCTGCTCGAGCTGCACTACTCGAAGAACGAGATCCTCGAGACCTATCTCAACGAGATCTACCTCGGCCAGGACCGCGACCGCGCGATCCACGGCGTGGGCCTCGCCGCGCAGTTCTATTTCGGCAAGCCGATCGAGGACCTCACCCAGGCCGAGAGCGCGCTGCTGGTCGCGCTGGTCAAGGGGCCCGCGTTCTACGATCCCTTCCGCCACCCGAAGCGCGCGCTCGCGCGGCGCAACCTGGTGCTGCGCGAGGCGCGCGACCAGCACGCGCTTACGGACGAGCAGTATCAGCTCGCGCGCGCGACCGACCTCGGACTGAACGCGCAGCGCGCGATGGGCACCTCGCCCTACCCCGCCTTCGTCGATCTCGTGCACCGCCAGCTGCTGAGCGATTACGACGAGGCCGACCTGCGCTCCGAGGGCCTGCGCATCTTCAGCACGCTCGATCCGCGCGCGCAGCGCGCGGCCGAGCATGCGCTCGCCGACCGGCTGGACGCCTTCGACCGCGACAAGCGCTTCGGCGCGCCCGGGCTCGAGGGCGCGGTGGTGCTCGCCGACTCGCAGACCGGCGAGCTGCAGGCGCTGGTCGGCGGGCGCGACGCGCGCTATCAGGGCTTCAACCGCGCGCTCGACGCGTTGCGCCCCGTGGGCTCGCTGCTCAAGCCGGCGATCTACCTCACCGCGCTCGAGCAGCCCGCGCGCTACACGCTCGCGACGCTGCTCGACGACAGCCCGTTCACCTGGAAGGCGCGCGGCGCCGAGCCGTGGCGGCCGGTGAACTACGACCGCCGCTTCCACGGCGCGGTGCCGCTGCAGACCGCGCTCGCGCACTCGTACAACGTCGCCGCGGCGCGCCTCGGCACCGAGCTCGGCGTGGACAAGGTGATCGCCACCGCGCACCGGCTCGGCATCGAGCACGAGCTGCCGCCGTACGCGGCGACGCTGCTCGGCGCGGCCGACCTGAGCCCCTTCGAGCTGGCGCAGATGTACCAGACGATCGCGAGCGGCGGCTTCCGCGTGCCGCTGCACGCCATCCGCGACGTGACCACGCAGGACGGCAAGCCGCTCAAGCGCTACCCGCTCGCGGTCGAGCAGGCGTTCCCGGCGGCGCCGGTCTACCTGCTGGTGGCCGGTCTGCAGGACGTGGTGCGCGAGGGCACGGCGAAGTCGCTCGCCGAGTGGCTGCCCCCCGAGCTCGGCGCGGCGGGCAAGACCGGCACCACGAACGATCAGCGCGACGCCTGGTTCGCCGGCTTCACCGGCGATCGCGTCGGCGTGGTGTGGGTGGGCTACGACGACAACCGCGCCGCGCGGCTTCTGGGGGCGAGCGCCGCGCTGCCGGTGTGGGGCGAGACCATGGCGGCGCTCGAGCCGCAGCCGCTCGCGCTGCCGCCGCCGGCGGGCATCGAGCGCGCCTGGATCGATCCGCAGACGGGGCTGCGCGCCGACGCGGGCTGCGCCGGCGCGCTCGAGCTGCCGTTCGCCGCCGGCTCGGCGCCGCAGGCACGCGCGCCCTGTGCGGGAGCCGCGGGCGGCGGTAGCGTGAAGAGCTGGTTCGAGCGTATCTTCGGCCTGTGAGAATCCTCGTTCTGCTCCTCGTCGCGCTTGCCGCCGGCTGCGCCGCCGTCGCGCCCGAGCAACCGGCCCCGCAACAGGCGCCCGAGAACGCCGCGGTCGCGAGCCTCGTGCAAAGCGCGCGCGCGGATGCCGACGCGGGCCGCCTTTCGAGCGCCGAGGCGAGCCTCGAGCGCGCGCTGCGCATCGATCCGCGCAATCCGCGCCTGTGGCAGCAGCTCGCCGGCGTGCGCCTGCAGCAGGGCGACTACGTGCAGGCCGAGAGCCTCGCCGCGCGCTCCAACTCCTGGGCCGGAACGGACGACGTGCTGCGCGCCGAGAACTGGCGCGTGATCGCCGAGGCGCGCCGCGCGCGCGGCGACGACGCCGGAGCGCAGCAGGCGCTCGAGCGGGCGGAGCGCTACGGCCGCTAGCCCGGCCGGCGCGGCCGCACCACCACCCGAACATGGGATGGACAGCGGTGAGCGGCGGCGGTGAACTTCAGGCGCGATGCCCGTGAAGCGCCCCGACGCGGACTCGAGGACCCCGCCCGGCACCCGTGGCAGGGTTCTGCTGACCGGCGCGACCGGCTTTCTCGGCGCGCATCTGCTGTGCGCGCTGCTCGAGGAGCCGCGGCTCGAGGTCGCCTGCCTGGTGCGCGGCCGCGACCGGGACGGCGCGCGCGCGCGCCTGGACGAGCGGCTCGCGCGCCTGTCTCCGCCGGTTCGGCCCGACATGAGCCGCGTGCAGGTACTGTGCGGCGACCTGCAGGACGAGCGCCTCGGTTTGTCCGCCGCTGCGTACGACGATACCTGCGGGTCGATCGACGCGATCTACCATTGCGCCGGCCTGGTCGACTGGGCCGCGCCTTACGACAGGCTCGAGCGCGTGAACGTCGGACCGCTTCCCGCGCTGCTGCGCCTCGCCCGACGCGGGCGACGCAAGCGCTTCCACCTCGTATCGAGCGCCTCGGTATGCTACCTAACGCCCGGGTCCGCGCGCATCACCGAGGACGCGCATGATGCGCTGAAGCTCGACCTCCTTCGGCTTCCGTATGCACGCAGCAAGTGGGCCGCCGAGCGGCTCGTGCTGGAGGCCTGCGGCGCGGGACTGGCCGCGCAGATCCATCGTCCGTCGATCATCGTCGGCGACAGCCGCAGCGGGCAGTCGAATTCGTCGGACATTGTCACGCGCATGCTCGCAGCCTGCGTCGGCATGCGGCTCGCGCCTGAGGTGGACCTGGTGCTCGACTACTGCCCGGTCGACTTCGTCGCGCGCGCGATCGCCGCGCTCTCGCGCGACCGACACGACGGGCTGCGCACCTTCCACCTCCTAAACCCGGCCCCAGCTCGCTGGTCCGAGCTCGTCCTGTGGTTGAACCTGTACGGCTACGACATCCGGCTCGTGCCGCATGCGCGCTGGCTCGAGCGGCTGGGCCAGGAGGTGCGCGCGCCGCGCCACCCGCTGCGGCCGCTGCGCCGCTTCTTCTTCGAGCGGCGAGACGAGGTGGACGGACTGACGCTGTTCGAGACCTACGAGGAAGGCAGATCGAGCGTGCCGGACGACCGGGCGAGCGCGCACCGCCTGGCAGAGCTCGGCCTGGCTTGTCCCGCGCTCGATGCACCGCTCATCGAACGATGCGTTGGCGCCATGATCTCCGGAGGACGGCTCCCCGCGCCCGGCATTGCGCGCGCGCGGCAGCTGCCGGTCAATGGCTTCGACCGTCTCGCGTTCGAGCCGCTGCTGCGCTCGGCGCTCGGCGACGCCTCGCTGCGGGTCGGCGCGGTCGCGCCGGTCGCGCATGCGTCGCGCGACGGCCTCACTTCGTCGCTCGCGGCCTGGAAATACGGCGCCGGCATCGGCGTGCACAAGTACGCGATGAGCGTGGCGCGACGCGGCCGGCGCACCCGCCGCCTGCGAGTGATCGTCAAGGTCAAACCCCTCGAGCACGAGCTGCGCGGCGCGATCGTCACCGCCGCCCGCGTATGCAGCGAGCGCCTTGCGCTGGCCTTCGCGACGACGCCCGAGGTGCCCGGATTCAGCGGCAGTGCGCAGCGCGAGCTCGCCGTGTACGCACTGGCCGACGCGCGCTTCGCGCGCCACGCGCCGCGCTTCTACGGAACGCTGCCGCAGCGCGACTCGCGTCCGGCGCTGGTGCTCGAGGATCTTGGGGATGCCGCCCTGCTCGGCGGCAGGCGCGGGATCGACGTCTGGCCGTCCGGGCATGTCGCGGCTGCGGTCCGCGGGATCGCGCAGGTGCACGCCGTGTGGTACGGCCGCGAAGCCGAGCTCGAGCGCGAGCCATGGCTCGGCGTTAGCCACACGCTGCGTGGAATGCTCGGCGCCCGCGAGCTGTGGCGGGAGCTGGCGGAGTTCGCTCGGCCGGCGTTCGGCGCGTGGGCCGGCGTCGAGCTGGCGCCGCTCGGGGAAAGCCTCGTCGGCGCGCTGGAAGCGTGGTGGCCCGAAATCGAGAGCCAGCCACGCACCTTGATCCACAACGACTTCAATCCGCGCAACTTCGCTTTCCGCGACACGCCCGCCGGCCCGCGGCTGTGCGCCTTCGACTGGGAGCTCGCGACGCTCGGACTGCCGCAGCGCGACCTGGCCGAGCTGCTGTGCTTCGTGCTCGGGCCGCGGCGCGCCGGGGAGCGGGCCGGGCGGTACCTCGAGATGCACCGCAAGGCGCTCGAGCGGGCGAGCGGCCGCCGCATCGAGCGCGGCGCGTGGCGCGCGGGCTTCGGGCTCGCGCTCCGCGACCTGCTGCTCACGCGATTGCCGATGTACGCGCTCATGCACCGCTTCCGGCGCCAGGAGTTCCTGCCGCGCGTGCTCGCCACCTGGCAGGCCTTGTACCAATGGCAGGCGGCCGAATGACGCTGCTGCACTCCTTCTGGCTCATCCTGCCGGCCGTCGCCGGCGGAGCCGCGCACATCGCGGTCATCAAGCTCGACCTCCTGCCAGAGCTGGCGCGCGTCCCGCTCGACCTCGGCCTGCGATTCCGCGGGCGGCGCGTCTTCGGCGACAACAAGACCCTGCGCGGCCTGGTCGTCATGCCGGCCGCGACCGCGCTGTTCTCGCTGCTCCAAGGCGCGCCCGGCGTGGCGGACGTCGACCCGCTCGCCTGGGGCCTTGCGCTCGGCTTCGGCTATATCGCGGGCGAGCTGCCGAACAGCTTCATCAAGCGCCAGCTCGGCGTGGCGCCCGGCGAAGCAGCGAGCGGAGCGCTGGGTGGCGTATTCTGGGTCGTCGATCAGCTGGACGGGCTGGCGGGCGCGCTGCTCGCGATGCGCCTGCTGTGGATTCCGCCGGCGGACGTGGTCGCTTCGCTGGTGGTGCTCACCTTGCTGATCCACCCGCTGATGGCCGCTCTCATGTACATGCTGGGGCTCAAGCGACGCATCGGGTGACGATCATGAGCAACCTGAACCTGCCGAACGCCCTCTCGCTGCTGCGCATCGCCCTCGCGCCGGTGCTCGTGGCGCTCGCCTGGCGCGACGCACACGCGGCGTTCGCGGCCTGTTTCGCGCTGTGCCTGCTCACCGACATCGCCGACGGGCAGATCGCGCGTCGCTTCAATCTCACCACCGAGCTGGGCGCCAGGCTCGACAGCTGGGGCGACGTGCTGACCTACCTCGCGGTGCTGCCCGGCCTGTTCTGGCTGCACCCGCAGTTCGTGTCCGATGCGCGCGTCGCGCTCGGCGCCGTGGTCGCCAGCTACCTGATCCCGATCGGCGCGGGCTTCATCAAGTACCGGCAGCTCACGAGCTACCACACGCGGCTCGCCACGGTGGCGGCCTATGCGCTCGGTGCGAGCCTGCTGATCATCTTCGCGGGCGGGCCGCCGCTCGCTTTCTACCTCGCGGCGCTGATCATCTTTGCGTCGCAGGTCGAGGAGCTTGCGATTACCGCGGTGCTTCCCGGCTGGCAGGCGAACGTGCCTTCGCTGCGCCACGCGCTGCGCATGCGCGGACCTTGAGGGCGCGCTCCCGCTGCAAGCTTCGCGTCAAGCGCGAGGCCGCGCGATTGGGCAGACTCCCGCCTTCGGCTGCGCACAAGAAGCCCCGCTTACAGGGGTCGTCAGCTACACGCGCGGCAATATCCAAGGGAGCTTCCGTTCAGGAGGAGGAGGTATGAAGAGTATTCGGCTCGTTGCAGCAATCGGCGCCTTCGCCGCGGTTCCGGCGTTCGCCGCCAACACGCTCACCATCGGCATGACGGTCTCGCAGACCGGTCCGCTCAACACCGACTCTGTCGCCCAGTACCGCGGCTGCGAGTTGTGGCGCGACCAGGTCAACGCGGCCGGCGGCATCAAGGCCGGCAACAAGCGCTACATGGTGCGCTTCGTCACCTACGACGACCAGTCGCAGGGCGGGCGCGTGCAGCAGCTCTACACGCGGCTCATCCTGCAGGACAAGTCGCAGTTCCTGTTCAGCCCGTATTCCTCGGGGCTGGTCGCGACCGCGTCCGTGATCACCGAGCAGTACGGCAAGATCATGCTCGACGCGGGCGGCGCCGAAGAGAAGATCTTCCTGCTCGGCAACAAGTACCTGTACCAGGTCATCACCTCGGCGGGCCACTACCTGAGCGGCTCGATCGAGGAGCTGAAGGCGCACGACCCGAACGCCAAGGTGGCGTTCGTCTACTCCGACGATCCGTTCTCGAAGGCGGTGGTCGCGGCGGCCAAGGAGCAGGCCAAGGCCGCCGGGTTCACGGTGGTGATGGACGAGTCGTATCCGCCGGCGACGACCGACTTCACCGCGGTCATCAACAAGGTGATCTCCTCCGGCGCGAACGCCTTCCTCGGCGGCGGCCACTACCCGGACGGGGCGACGCTCGCGCGCCAGATGTACGACCAGAAGGCGCCGCTGAAGTGGGTCTCGATCCTGGTCGCGCCGGACAGCCCGAAATTCGCGACGCTCGGAGACGCGGCGCTCGGCATCACGGTGCCGTCGCAGTGGGAGCCGGCGGTGCAGTACAAGCCGCAGTTCGGGCCGACCGTGGCGGAGTTCGCCAAGGCGTTCGAGAGCAAGTTCAACATCGGCGTCGACTACCACGCGGCCTCGGGCTACCAGCAGGGACTGCTGCTGCAGAAGGCGATCGAGGAGGCCGGCTCGGTCGACCCGAAGAAAGTCGCCGCCAAGCTCGATCACATGGACGTCACCACCTTCTTTGGTCCCAACAAGTTCGCGACCGGTCCGAAGGACCACGGGCTGCAGCTCGCGCACAAGATGGTGCTCGCCCAGTGGCAGATGAAGGACGGCAAGCTGGCGCTCGAGATGGTGTGGCCGACCGAGGCGGCAACTGCCAAAGTCGTCTATCCTGTTCGGTAACCGGATAGTGCGCAAAGCCAAGGGGGCCGGTCCCGCGGGACCGGCCCTCTTGTTGTGAGGGCGGTACATGCTCGGCCTGCTCGCATCGGTCCTCGACGGCCTGCTCATCGGCGCGGTCTACGGCCTCGCGTCGATGGGGATCACGCTCATCTGGGGCGTGATGGACGTTGTCAACCTGACGCACGGCGCGATGATCGTCGCCGGCATGTTCGCCGTCTACCTGCTCGCCGGCGTGGCCGGCGTGCCGGCCTACGCGACGCTGCCGGTCGTGCTGGCGGGCGGCTTCCTCGTCGGCGTGGCGCTCTACTGGATCGCGGTGCATCGCGTGATCGGCCAACCGCCGCTCATGAGCCTGCTGGCGACGTTCTCGGTCAACCTGGTGCTCGTGGGACTGGGCACCGCGGTGTGGGGAACGGACCTGTTCAACGTCCCGGTGTCGCTGCCCGGCTTCAGCCTGGGGCGCTACACCTTTCCCGGCACGCACCTCATGGCCGCGGCGTGCACCGCCGTGATCGCGCTCGCGCTGTATTTCTTCCTCTACCGCACGCGCATGGGCAAGGCGGTGCGCGCGGTGTCCGGCAACCGCGAGGCGGCCGCCCTGGTCGGCATCCCGACCGCGCGCGTGCTGGCGCTCGCCTTCGGGCTCGGGGTCGCGCTGGCGAGCGTCGCCGGCATGCTGATCGCGACCATGTTCCCGTTTACCGTGCTCTCGGGCGAGGCCTACCAGCTGAAGAGCTTCGTGGTCACGGTGCTCGGCGGCCTGGGCAACCCGACCGGCGCGCTCGTCGCCGGCCTCGCGCTCGGGCTGGTCGAGGGGCTGACCACGCCGTTCATTCCGGTGAGCTGGACCCTGGTGATCGAGTTCGTGCTGTTCGTCGTCGTCCTGATCGCCGTTCCCGGCGGACTGCTGACGCTGTTCCGGCGGCGCCACGCATGAGCGCCCTGCCTGCGCGATGATCCTGCGCCGCCCCTTCTTCTGGATCATCGCCGCGATCATCGCGGCCTTCGCGCTCGCACCGACGATCGGCGACAACATCGAGCTGCGCGAGAGCCTGGTGCTCGCGGCCGTGTACATCACGCTCGCGAGCAACATCAACATGATCCTCGGCTACGCGGGCTACGTGAACTTCGGCAGCATCGTGTTCTTCGGCCTGGGCGGCTACTTCTGCGTCTGGCTGATGAGCGCGCAC
>DASPRB010000193.1:0-8095 GCA_035624675.1 Burkholderiales bacterium | reverse complement strand
GATGAAGAATAGCAGCGTCCCGCCGCTGCGGCGCGCGATGTCGACGAGCAGGCGGTCGTGCGCGGGGACGTACTTGAAGGGCGTGCCGGGACAGATGAACAGCGGCGCCGCCGCACCGTCGGCGAGCCTGCGCGCGGCGGCCAGGTCCGGTTGCGCCGGCGGGGCGACATAGCGCGCGCCGAGGCCGGGAAGCCTGACCAGTTTCTCGCTGTAGTTTTCCTCCGCGCCGGGCGGCTCGAGGTCCTCCGCCGAGATGAAGTAATCGATGCTCGGCAAGCCGGTCGTTTCCGGATGGCCCCAGCTTGCCGCCTGCACCGGAGCGAGCCGCAGGCTGGCGAGCTTGGTGGTGGTCGGATCCATGCCGACCTCCGGATAGATCAGGACGTCGAGCTCGCGCTCGGCGATCGTCCGCGCCCAGCGCGCGAAGTCGCCTTGACCGGCGTGAAAGCGCGCCGCGAGCTTTCGCGCCCTGCCCGTCTCCTCGTCTTCCACGCGACCGAGGGAAAACAGCTCGATCTCGACCTTGCGTCGGTCGAGATCCTCGATCCAGCCGCGCAGCACACCGGTCCACACCGAATGATTCAGGAAGTGGGCCGATACGATTCCTACGCGCACCGTGCTCCGATCGGCGCGCGCGCGCGCCTTCAGGCCCTGCGCCTGCTGCCACGGTGCCATGAGGCGCGAGCACAAAGCGCCGTAGCGGGAAAGCAGCTCGCGGTTCGGCGTCTCGGAATAGGCGAGATAGAAAGGCATCTGCGAACCGACGACGCGATACGCCTCGGGATGCTCGCCGCGCGACACCCAGCGATCGAAAGCCTCGAGCTCGCGGCCGAAGGCGCGGCGGCGCTCCTCGGCGTCGGTCTGCGCGTCGGGCACCGGCGGGATCTGCGCCATGGCGAGGGCCCAGCGCGCCAACTCGAATCCCGGCCGGAGATCGATCGCCCGGCGCAGGTGCTTCAGCGCCTGGCGCCAGTTGCCCACCGCCACCTGAGTGAGTCCGGCATCGTATTGGGCGTCGACGGAGCCGGGCGCGAGCGCGACCGCCTTGGCGAAGCTTTCCGCGGCCTCTTCCCAGCGCTGCATCTCGGCCAGCACCTGACCAAGGCCGTAGTGCGCCTCCATCAGGCGAGGAGCGAGCGCGGCGGCGCGCGAGTACGAGGCCTGCGCGGCGTCCAGCATTCTCTTGTCCCGATATGCGCCGGCCAGATTGCAGTGCGCAGGCGCCAGGCGCGGATCGAGCTCGACCGCACGGCGCAGGGCGGCGATCGCCGCATCGAGCTCGCCGCGCTGCGCCGCGGCCGTGCCCGACCTGAAGTAATCGGCGGCGCTGCCGCCGCTGCCTGCGGGCCGTTTCACCGAGGCCATCGGCCGGCCCTACTTGCCACGACTCGCCAGCGTCGCCGCGGTGACCGCTTCCTGGGTGAAATCATCGACGAACTCCGGCGCGTAGCCCGCTTCCTTGAGCGCCCACTTGATGCGGTTGCCCAGGTGCGCCTTCTTGTAGAAATTCAGGCTGTGCTCGCGCGCATAGCGCTCGATCCGATCGAGCAGCGACTGTTGAGCCTTCGCCGCGCGAGATTCCTGTTTTTTTGGATTCTTCGCGGGGCGCGGCGCTGCCAATGTCGGCTCGATCCCCGCACCCTCCGGCGGAAACCGCTCGACCAATTCGCGAACGACCTCATCCACCAAGCGGTCGACATCCCGTGTGTCCAGCCAGCGCAGCATGCGCGCCGATTCTAGGGCAATCGCGACGCTCCGTCGACGCTTCTCGCGGTTGCGCCGCGCCCGAACAATGCCGCCACGGCGAGTAGCGCGAGCGACCAGGCGATCACCGGCCCGGTCGGCTGGTCCGTCGCAACCGAGAGCCCGAGGCCGAGCGCGTAGCCGGCCGCGCCGAGTACGTAGCCACCGACAAGCGCCTTGCGTCGTGCGCGCCGCACGGCGAGTGCCGGAATGATCAGGCTCGCAAACACCAGGTAGACGCCGACGAGCTGCACCGAGGCGGTAACGCTCAACGCGAACAGCACGTAGAACCCGATCCTCCCTAACCTCTCGCGCAGGCCGAACCACGCCGCGAGCACGAGCGTCGTGACGGCCGCCATCAGCGCGAGCTGCGTGCGGCTCACCCAGAGTATCTGCCCGACCAGCAGGTCCTTGAGGTACTCGCCGCCGTGCGGATTCCCTGCCAGCAGCAGCGTGGCGCCGGTCGCGGCGAGCACGAACAGCGTGCCGATCAGCGCCTCCTGCACCTCCGGCCAGCGCTTCTCGGTCCAGGTGAGGAACAGCGCGCCGCCGAGCGCCGCGGCGAGCGCCGCGACCTGCGCCGCGGCGCCCTGCGCAGACCAGCCGAACAGGCTCGCGGCGAGCACGCCGCAGCCCGCGATCTGCGCGATCGCCAGGTCGATGAACACGATGCCGCGCCGGAGCACCTGCATGCCGAGCGGAACGTGGGTGGCCAGAACGAGAAGCCCGGCGGCGAATGCCGGCCAGAGGATGCTGGCGTCGAGGGCAGCGAGATTCATTTGCCCGCCGCCTTGAGCAGGATCGACAGCATGTCGTCGTACCAGCTGAACAGGTCCGTCGACACCTTGTCGCCGCCGACCGAGAACGGCAGCATCACCGCCGGAATCCCGGCGCGTGCGGCGAACCACTGCGAAGCGCGCGGATCGTTGAACGATGCGCGCACCACGAGCTTCGCCGGGTTGGTCTTCTGCGCCTCGAGCAGTTGCGACATGTGCGAGATCGTCGGCTCGACGCCTGGCAGCGGCTCGAGCGTACCGACCTGGTCGACGCCCAGCCAGCGGAACAGGTAATCGAAGGCCTCGTGATGCACGACAATCTTCAACCCCTTGAGCGGTGCGCCCTCGCTCTGCCAGCGGGCGATCGCCTGCTGCCAGCGCTGGTCGAAGGCCTGGTAACGCTGCTGGTACCACGCGGCGTTGGCCGGGTCGATTTTCTGCAGGCGCTCCGCGAGCGCCTTCGCCACCTTGGCGACGTTGCGCGGATCGGTCTGGATGTGCGGATTGCCCATCGGGTGCACGTCGCCTTCGCGCCGGTCGAGACGCTTGGGGATCTCGATCAGGTTCACGTAGCGCGCCGCCTCGAAATAGCCCGGCGCGTTCGGCTGGATGCGCGCGTTGCCCGATTCGCTCGTCAGCAACGGCAGCCAGCCGATCTCCAGCTCGGCCCCCGTGCAGACGACGAGGTCGGCGCGGCGCGCGGCGGCGATCAGGCTCGGCCGCGCCTGGATGTGGTGCACGTCCTGCAAGGCGGTGCTCGCCTCGTAGACCTTGGCGCGGTCGCCGGCGAGCTCGCGGGTCAGCGCGCCCCATTCCGGCTCACAAGCGAGCACATTGAGCGCAGCTCCCGCAGGTGCCGCGACGGCGAGCGAAAGGACGAAGAAGAGGATTCGCAGTTTCATGTCGGCTCCTACCAGGTGTGCGCGGGGTGCGCGCCTAGACTGAGGATGTATTGCAGGAAGATCTGATCGTCGGGTGCGTCGGGCCGCGACTTGTCGCGCGCGAACTGCAGCCGCAGCAGGCTGAACTCGCTCGGGGAATAGTCGATCATCGCGGTCTGCAGCGTCGGCGCGTACGACTGCAGGATCGGGAAGTCGGCCGCCGTCAGCGCGCCCGAATCGACCTGCCCGATCGTGACGCTGCCGGGACTGAGGCGGTCGTAGCGCGCGCCGACGCGCCAGCGGGGCATGAACTGATACACCGCTTGCGCGTACCAGCCGGACTGGTTCGAGCCGTAGTCGCCCGGCAGCGCGATGCCGGTCGTGTCGTAGGTGAGGGTGCCGCTTTCCCTGCGGTGGAAGTACTCGCCCTGCAGCTTGAAGTTGCGCCGGGTCGGGTCGCCGTTCGGTGCCCATTTCCATACGGCGTCGGCGATCCACAGCCTGCTGTGCCCCGTGAAGGCGTTGGTGACACCATCCTCGTAGGTGCGATCGTCCGGCGAGGTCTCGAGGTACGAGATGCCTGCGCGCCAGCTGTTCTCGACACCGAAGTCGCCGCCTACGTGGCCGAACAGCGTGCCGAGCGAGGCGCCGTTCTTGTTGCGGTCGCTGGCGGGGAAGTTGCGCCCGCGACCCGCTTCGCCGCCGAGCTCGACCAGCAGATCGGTGGGCGCGATCCACTTCGCCTGCACGCCGTCGTCGCCCAGCTGTCCGCCGAGGAACGCTCGGTACGGAAGCGGCGCGTCGATAAAGTCCAAGGCATGCTGGTGCTGCTCGTTCAGGTAGCCGATCTTGGAAAAAAAGCGCCCCGCCTTGAGCGTCCAGCCGTGCGACAGGGCGAGCGTCTCGAGGTAGCCGTTCTCGACGTCGACACCGCCGTCGGGCGCGAGCGAGGCGATCAGCGTGCCGCTGAAGTACGGGTCGGCGTTCGCCTTGAAGAACAGCTCGGACTCGGCGAGGCTCAAGCCCCGCTTGTCGGGCCCGACATCCTGCCCGCTCGGGATGAAGCCTCCAATGCGGTAGGTATTCGGGTCCTGCGACAGGTTGGCGTAGTGCCCCTGCAGGACGAGCGAGACGGCCGGGTTGAACGCGTTGGCGCGCTGCTGCTGCGCCGCCGAGTTCGCTGCTGATTGGGCCTGGCTGGCTTCCTGCTGCGCCTTGTCGCCCTCCGCCTCGGCGGCGGCCAGGCGCTTCTCCAGCGCGTCGATGCGCGCTTCGTAATCCTTCTTCATTTGCTCGATCTGCTGGCGGATCTGAGCGATTTCGTCGCGGGTGTCGGCGCGGGCAGCGACCGGAACGGTGCACGCCAACGCCGCCGCGACCAGCATGGCTACTGGTCGTTGCACGGCTTTCTCCTCGTCAAGTGCGATCGGACCCGGCGCGGCCGGGTTACGGACTCATGCGCTTGGCGAGGAAGACGGAGGTGCTCTCTCTTGGTAGGCGTGCGAAGGCGCAGCCGGGCGACTGCGCACGGGAACGGCGGCGCGCCGAGGCGCGCCCCGCTCGTCCAGCACGATCAGCGGCGGGGTCCACAGGGCGTGGCCCATCGCCGAGTAGGCCGCGCAAGTCTCGCAGGCCGGTTTCACCCCGCCGGACCGCTTGCCTTGCGCGTCGTTCTGGACGGGCGCGAGGTGCTGGAACTCGTGCACCGTCTCGGCGATGGGGCCCGCTAACAGGCCCGCGAGCGCCACCCAGGCGACGAGGGTGCGCCGGATTGCGGACGGCAGGTCGCTGTACGGTTTCAAGTCTTGGCCGCGGCGGTCGGCACGCATTATATGGACAATCCCGTCCTCGTTTGACCCACGTCAAGCTTGCGTCAGAATCGCACGCGTAGCATGGCGCGCGCAAGAAGGACCACGCAGCCTTGACTGTTCAATCCAAGGGGACGGAACCATGAGAATCATTCCGGCAGTTCTGGCGGGCGCGGTCGCGCTCTGCCTCTCGATCGGAGCGCAGGCGCAGCCGATCGTCATCAAGTTCAGCCACGTCGTCGCCGTCGACACGCCCAAGGGCAAGGCGGCCGAACGCTTCAAGCAGCTCGCCGAGGAGCGCACCAAGGGACGCGTCAAGGTCGAGGTCTATCCGAACAGCCAGCTCTACAAGGATGGCGAAGAGATGGAGGCCCTGCAGCTCGGCTCGGTGCAGATGCTCGCGCCCTCGCTCGCCAAGTTCGGGCCGCTCGGGGTGAAGGAGTTCGAGGTATTCGACCTGCCGTACATCTTCGACAACTACGCCACGCTGCACAAGGTCACCGAAGGGGCGGTCGGCAAGATGCTGTTCGACAAGCTCGGAGCCAAGGGCATCATCGGCCTCGCCTACTGGGACAACGGCTTCAAGGTGATGAGCGCGAACAAGCCGCTGCGCACGCCGGCCGATTTCAAGGGTCTGAAGCTGCGCATCCAGTCCTCCAAGGTGCTCGAGGCGCAGATGCGCGCGCTCGGCGCGATCCCGCAGGTGATGGCCTTTTCCGAGGTGTACCAGGCGCTGCAGACCGGGGTCGTGGACGGCACCGAGAACCCGCCGTCGAACTTCTACACGCAGAAGATGTACGAGGTGCAGAAGTACCTGACCCTCTCCGACCACGGCTACATCGGCTACGCGGTGATCGTGAACAAGCAGTTCTGGAGCGGCCTGCCGGCCGATATCCGCGCGACGCTCGAAGGCGCGATGCGGGACGCGACCAAGTACGCCAACGACATCGCCAAGGAGGAGAACGACAAGGCCCTGGCCGAGGTCAAGGCGACCGGCAAGACGCAGTTCATCACGCTCACGGCGGAGGAAAAGGCGGCGTGGAAGAAGGCGCTGCTGCCCGTGCATCGCGAGATGGAGGGGCGCATCGGCAAGGAAGTCATCCAGACCGTCTACCGCGAGACCGGCTTCAAGCCCTGAGCGCATGCTCAGAGTCCTCGATCACCTCGAGGAGTGGCTGATCGCGTTCCTGATGGGGGGCGCGACGCTGCTGATCTTCGTCGCGGTACTGCACCGCTACGCGGCGGGCGTGCCGATTCCGGTGCTGCAGGACGCGCTGCTCCGCATCCACCTGTCGTGGGCGCAGGAGCTGTGCATCTACATGTTCATCTGGATGGCCAAGTTCGGCGCCGCGTACGGCGTGCGCACGGGAATCCACGTCGGCGTGGACGTGCTGATCAACCGGCTCGACGCGCGCTTCCGCCGCAACTACGTCCTGTTTGGCCTGCTCGCCGGGGCGCTGTTCACCGGCACCATCGGCACCCTCGGCGCGCACTACGTCTGGCAGATCGGCCACACGGACCAGACTTCGGCCGACCTCGAGCTGCCGCTGTGGATCGTGTATCTGTGCATTCCCTGCGGTTCGTACCTGATGTGCTTTCGCTTCCTGCAGGTCGCCGCGTCGTTTTTCGCGACAGGGACACTGCCGCACCACGAGATCGCCCACGTCGAAGGGATTGAGGACGACCTGCACCCGGCGGACGTCGGGCCCGGAGGCGCGCGGTGAGCCCCGCGCTGCGCGGCTTCGCCTGGCTGCCGGCGGCCCTCATCGTGCTGCCGCTCGCGGCGTGGCTGCTCGGGCTGCACCCGCCCACCGCCCTGGTGGTGTTCCTGCTGCTCGTCGGCCTGATGCTGACCGGCATGCCGATCTCGATCGCGCTCGGCCTGACGGTGCTCACCTACATGTTCGCCATGACCAACGTGCCGATCACCGCCGTCGCGCTCAAGCTGTTCACCGGCATCGAGAAGTTCGAGATCATGGCGATCCCGTTCTTCATCCTGGCCGGGAACTTCCTCACGCACGGCGGCGTGGCGCGGCGCATGATCCGCTTCGCCTCGTCGATGGTGGGCCACTGGCACGGGGGCCTCGGCCTGGCCGGCGTGCTCGCCTGCGCGCTGTTCGCTGCGGTGTCGGGTTCGAGTCCCGCGACGGTGGTGGCCATCGGCTCGATCATCCTGCCTGCCATGGTCAGGCAGGGATTCCCGACGCGCTTCGGCGCTGGGGTCATCACGACCTCCGGGGCCCTCGGCATATTGATCCCGCCGTCGATCGTGATGGTCATGTACGCGGTGGCCACCAACACCTCGGTCGGGCAGCTGTTCATCGCCGGCATCGTCCCCGGCATCGCGCTGGCGACCATGCTGGGAATGACAACGTGGTACCGCGCGCGCAACAACGACTATCCCCGTTTGCCGCGCGCGAGCTGGGCCGAGCGCTGGCAGGCCTTTCGCGACAGCATCTGGGGCCTGCTGCTGATCCTGGTGGTGATCGGCGGCATCTACACCGGGGTGTTCACACCGACGGAGGCCGCGGCCATGAGCGCGGTGTACGCGTTCTTCGTCGCCGTGTTCGTCTACAAGGACATGCCCCTCAGGAAGGTGCCGAAGGTACTGCTCGATTCGGCCAACATGAGCGCCATGCTGCTCTACATCATCACCAACGCGGTGCTGTTCTCCTTCCTGATGGCTTCCGAGCAGATCCCGCAGGCGATGGCGGCCTGGATGCTCGACAAGGGACTCGGAGTCGTCGCCTTCCTGCTGTTCGTCAACGTCCTGCTGCTGCTCGCCGGCAACGTCATGGAGCCCTCATCGATCGTGCTCATCATGGCGCCGATCCTGTTTCCGGTCGCCATGAAGCTGGGCGTCGACCCGGTGCACTTCGGCATCATG
>DASPRB010000184.1:0-18091 GCA_035624675.1 Burkholderiales bacterium | reverse complement strand
CGTGTCGCAGTCGGTGATCTCGACGCCCTTCATCTTGATGTCCGGGCCGACGATGAGCTTCGCCTCGCCCTTGGCGCCGGGCTTGGCGGGTTCATGGTGCGCGACGGCCGGCGCGGGCGCGGCGGCCGCCGGCGCGGTCGGGCGCTCGGGCTGCGGCGCTGGCGTTGCGGGCGGCGTGGCCTGCGGGCTGCGGGTAAAGGGCTCGTCTCGGCGGCGGAAAAGGCTGTCTCGTTGCAGCATCGCTGGCTCCTCGCGGGTTAAAAGTCGATTCCTCTACGCAGCTTGCGTGCCAGGAGACAAAGCTCTTGGAAACAGGTACTTGGGATTTCATGCTGAAGTCCAGACGTCGGCTCGCGGCGACGCCCGGCCGCGCGCCGGCGGACGCTTGACTGCGGGCCGGCGGCGTCGCCGGGGAACGACTAGGCTGCGGCGCCGTGCAGGCCGGGGCGGGTGCGCGTCTCGCGCGTCACCGAGCGCTGCGCCGCGATCGCGAGCGCCGTCATCTCGCCCGCGAGCATGCGCAACACGTCGTCCAGCGTGATGATCCCGACCAGGGCGCCGTCGGCCGAAACCACCGGCAGGCGGCGCGTGCCGCTGTCCTGCATGCGCTCGACCGCCTCGAACACGCCGTCGGTCTCGCGCGCGAGCACGAGGTCCGAGGACATCACGTCGCGCACGGTGAGCGACTCGGGGGCGACTCCGGTCGCTGCGACCACCTCGACCACGATGTCGCGGTCGGTGACGATGCCCACCGGCCGGGTCGTGCCTTCGCGCTTCTCCACCACCACCAGCGCGCCGACGTGATGGTCGCGCATCAGGCGCGCGGCCTCGCGCAGATCGGTATGCGGCTCGGCCACCACGACCACGCGGCTGCAGATTTCCTTGATTCTCATTTCTTCCCCCCGCACTCCTGTGCGAGAAAGGCTAGCGCCTGCGCTTCGTCACGGTTTGACGAGGATCAAGCGCCTGCGCGTTGCCGCTGCGTGCGCGCCGTCGCGGCGTACCAAGTCGATGCGGAGCGCTGCGAGGGTACGCGCCGCGCTTTCGCAAACGCGAATCGGATCAGAGGGATGCGGAGCGCTGCGCGACTGGTCCGCGGGCCGCGACGCGGCCGAGCCGCGCATCCGGCGCACTTGACGTGATACCCTGCGCCGCCTCACGGACTGGTCGGGAGGAGGCCGCGGTGACAACCACAATAACGCCGTCGCAAGCGACCGCTGGCATTGAAAGCGGCATTGCGTTCGTCAACTGCCAAATGATCGGGGCGGCGCGCTCGCAGGCTCGCGCGAACCCCGGCCGCGCTCCGCATGGAAGCCGAGCAGTCCGTGCGAAAGGGCGACGCACCAAGGTCGTCGACGTGCACGCTCATTGCGCGGTCGCGGAGGCCATGGCGCTCATGGGCATGACGCTTGGCGCGCCGGGTCCCAGTACCCGTCCGGATCTGAGCGTGGTGACGCACCTCTCCGAGCGGCTGCGCGCCATGGACGAGCAAGGAATCGACGTCCAGGCGCTGAGCATCAATCCGTACTGGTACGAGGCGGAGCGCGACCTCGCGGAGCAAATCGTCCGGATCCAGAACGAGAAGTTGGCGGAGGTGTGTGCCGCGCACCCGGAGCGCTTCGTCGCCTTTGCCACCGTGGCTTTGCAGCATCCCGATCTCGCAGCCAGGCAACTCGAGGAGGGAGTAAGAAAGTATGGACTACGCGGCGCCGCGATCGGGGGAAGCGTCAACGGCGAAGAGATAAGCGACCCGAAGTTCAACCCGTTCTGGAAAAAAGCCGAAGCTCTCGGCGTTCTGATCTTCATTCACCCGCAGCCCGCGGGAGCGGCGAGCACGCTCGCCGGCAGGCTGAAGGGCAACGGGTTTCTCGAAAACGTGATCGGCTACCCCCTCGAGACCACGATCGCGCTGTCGCATCTCATCTTCGAGGGCACCTTGGACCGCTTTCCCGGATTGAGGATCTGCGCCGCGCACGGAGGCGGCTTCCTGCCTTCCTATGCGGCGCGGTCCGATCGCGGCTGCCTCACCTTGCCGGCCCGCTGCCCAGGCGGAATCTACGGCGGCATCAAGAAAAAGCCGAGCGAGTATTTGAGGCAGATGTATTACGACACGATGGTATTTACCGCGGAAGGACTGCGCCACCTTGCGGCCGAGGTTGGGGCGAGTCGACTCGTCCTGGGCACCGACTTCCCCTATCCCTGGACCCAGACCGCTGTCGAGCACGTCCTTTCCACCCGAGGACTGACGGACCGTCAGAAAGCGGATATTCTGGGCAAAACGGCGACCAGGCTCCTCGGCATCGACCAATAGGCGCCACGTCCGGTTGACGGACGTCCGCTCTCGGCCACAAGCGGTCTTGGCGATTTGCACACAATACCGGTCATATGAGGAAGCGTCGGCCCTGCGCTACCGTCCGCGCACTCACTGATCCGCCGGAGGGTCGTGAATTTGGCCTGAATTCCGGCCGGCGTGGCTATTGCTGTGCGCGCGAGCACTCCACTTTCATCTCCGCGCAAACGCGTAGCACACTGTCCAGGACCAGCGCCGCTGCATCGGGTTGGTTACCCCGATGCGCGGATGAGATGAGCATATGCGTCAAGTCGTCGCCCAGCGCACTCACCTTGATGCCAGCAATCTGCTGGCCGTTGGTGAACTCGACGAGTCGCTGCTGCGCATTCTCGGAGGTTATCTTCATACCCTGCGTATTATTCGCGAGCCCGCGCAGCACGGCCGCATAAACCTTATCAGCCGGCGCCTCGATCATCACCGTGGCCGAATCGTAGCCCGCCCCGTCGGCTTGCGGCGACTGCTGCGACATTTGCTCGATGCGCCCGACGGCACGGCGAGCGAGCAAGACCCACTGCGCCTCCGCGAGGCTCGAGGCGAGCAGAGCCACGAGTCCGCAGGCGATGATCGTGGCTCGTACCGAGCGTTTCATAGTAGCTCCCTCAGTAAGATGGTTGCCCCGGGCAAACCGGCTTCATGCTGCTACGGTCTGAACGGGCTGCGATCACGGCGCCCTGCGACTCTTTTATGCTACGTCGAGATACGTCCGCTTGCTCGACATTCATGATCATCAGCGACATGGACATTCGGGCATTCTTGGCAGCCTCAGTTACTGAACTGGCTCCCCCACGGCCGTCGGAATGACTGGTTTCGAAGCTCTCGCATGGCTGCTTAGGGTCAAATGCCGTCATCAGCGAACGGATGGAGTGTAGCCACTTCGTAGCTCGCTCATCCTCGACGCGCCGCCTATTACGCTGATTCTAGCGACAGCAGATGGGCGGGGTGTCGAGGATGACTGATTCGGAGCCCCGCTGTTCTAACAGGCGTCGCTATTCCCAGCTACGCGCGGCGACGCGCCGCAGCCGCGCAGGCTCCGGCAGCCCGCACTTCAGGAACCGTCCGTGCCCCGCGCGGCCACGGAACGTTCCTTCTTCCCACACGACCTCGCCGCGCGCAAGCGTGAGCGCCGGCCAGCCGGTCACTTCGAATCCCTCGTAAGGCGTGTAGTCGACCGCGTGGTGCAGCCGTTCATTGCGAATGGTGACGCGTTGCCGCTCGTCCCAGATCACCAGGTCGGCGTCGCTGCCAACCGCGATCGTGCCCTTGCGCGGATAAAGGCCGTACAAACGCGCGGGGTTGGTCGCGGTGAGCGCGACGAACGCGTGCAGGTCGATGCGGCCCTTGCCCACGCCTTCGGAAAACAGCAGCGGCAGGCGCGTCTCCAGACCCGGGATGCCGTTTGGAATGTGGGGAAAGGCGACCTCCTTGCCGGCCGGGCGCTTGCCCTGGGCATCGTCGTAGCGGAACGGCGCGTGGTCGGAGGAAAAGACGTGGAACGCGCCGGTCGCCAGGCCCCGCCATACGCTTTGCTGGCTCGCCTCGTCGCGCGGCGGCGGGCTGCATACGCACTTGGCGCCGTGGTAGCCGGCGGCGCCCAGGTGCGCCGCGGTGAGGAACAGGTACTGCGGGCAGGTCTCGGCATAGATGTTCAGGCCGCGCCCCTGCGCCCAGCGGATCTGATCGATCGCCTCGCCGCCCGACACGTGCACGATCAGGATCGGCACGTCGATCAGTTCGGCGAGCGTGATCGCGCGGTGCGTCGCCTCGCGCTCGACCGGCGCCGGGCGGGCGTCCGCGTGATGCCTGGGCGCGCTGCGCCCCGCGGCGACGAGCTTGTCGGTCAGCCAGGCGATGGCGTCGGAGTTCTCGGCGTGCACCATCACCATGGCGCCTTCGCGCCGCGCGAGGTCCATGACATCGAGGATCTCGCGGTCGGAGAGCTTGAGGTCGTCGTAGGTCATGTAGATCTTGAACGACGTGTAGCCGTCGCGGATCAGGCGCGGCAGCTCCTCGGCCAGCACCTGCGGCGCCGGATCGCTCACGATGAGGTGGAACGCGTAGTCGATGCACGCCTTGCCCGCCGCGCGCCGGTGATAATCCTCGACCGCGGCGGCGAGCGACTCGCCCTTCGCCTGTGCGGCGAACGGAATTACGGTGGTGGTTCCGCCGCAGGCCGCCGAGCGCGTGCCCGACTCGAAGTCATCGGCCATCCTCGCGGGCGGCGGCATCGGCTGGTCGAGGTGGCAATGGCCGTCGACGCCGCCCGGCAGCACGAGACGGCCGTGCGCGTCGATCTCGCGCCGGCCCCCGGGCAGGCTCTCGCCCAGCGCGATCACGCGGCCGTCCGTAACGCCGATGTCGCAGCGCCGCTCCTCGGACTCGATCACCAGGTGCGCGTTGCGAATGACGAGATCCATGGCCTTCAGACCTCGCGAAACAGCCTGCCCCAGCCCTGCACGCGCCGCGTGTCGACGCCGGCGACCCTGAGCGACTTCCACACCACCGTGGCGATCGTGTCGTACACCGGGATGCCGAGCTCGCGCTCCAGCTCCTCGACGAGCGGCGCTGCGCGCAGGTTGGTGCAGAACACCGTGATCGCCTGCGGCTTCGCCCTGGCGACCTCGCGCGCCATGGCGCGCAGCCGGTCGGCGCTCACCTCGGAGAACGAGAAGTTGTCCTGCAGGCCCAGGTGCTGCTCGGCCACGCACTCGAAACCCGAGCGGCGGTAGTTCGCCACGATCCTCGCCTGCACGTCGTCGCGGTACGGGGTCACCAGCCCGAAGCGCGCGACGCCCGTGGCGCGGAATATCTCGTTCAGCGCGAGCACCGAGGTGCAGGCGGGAATGCCGGTCGCGGCGCTGATGCGCTCGCACAGGCGCTCGTCGCGCTCGAAGCCGAGCCAGCCGGAGGAGGTGCCGTTCCAGCCGATGGTATGCAGGCGCGCGTGCGACAGCAGCTCGGCCGCGCGCAGGATCTCGCGGTCGTCGAACTGGCCGAGCGCCTGCTCGGAGAGCGCGATCTCGGTCACCTTGAAGCGGCCGAAATGGGCGCTCGCCTCCGGCAGCCCGGCGAGCATCGCCGCCGTCACCGGCTCGAGCGTGGTGTTGGACGACGGAGTCAGCATCCCCAGCAGCACGCGATCGCGCATGTCATCTTCTTGTCGTGGTCCGAGTGGCGGATTATGGCCGACGCGTGCCGCCGCACGGTGCATGCGATCAAGGCGTACACGCTTTTGGTGCAGAATACCGGCGCGTGCCGGGCGGCCCGGCCGGGCATCGTCCTTGCAACGCACGCACAAAGCGATCGTCTGAGGTCCTTGATGCGCATGACGCAGGAGAGCTTCGTCAGCCTCGGCCCGAACGGATTTCACCGCGTCGCCTACACCGATTGGGGCGATCCGGCCAATCCGCACGTGGTGCTGTGCGTGCACGGCCTGTCGCGCAACAGCCGCGACTTCGACTATCTCGCGGAGGCGCTGGCGCGCGACTGCCGCGTGGTGTGCATGGACGTCGTCGGCCGCGGCGACAGCGACTGGCTGGAGGAGAAGTCCGGCTACAGCTTCTCGACTTATCTGAGCGACGCCGCCGCGCTGGTGGCGCGCATCACCAAGCCTGCGCCGCCGCGCGGCCTGGTGGGCCGCTTCCGCAGGCGCGGCGACGTGACGCGGCTCGACTGGATCGGCACCTCGATGGGCGGCCTGATCGGCATGCTGCTCGCCGCCAAGCGCGGCTCGCCGATCCGGCGCCTGGTGCTGAACGACGTGGGTCCCTTCGTGCCGTGGAACTCGCTGTTCCGGCTGAAGGGCGGCGTCGGCCGCAAGCACGTTTTCGATTCGTTCGACGAGGCGCGCGCGTACGTGCGCGAGGCCTGCGCGAATTTCGGGCGGCTCTCGGAGGAGCAGTGGGAGCACCTGGCGCGCCACAGCGTGCGGCAGGCCGACGACGGCGGCTGGGCGCTGCGCTACGACCCGGCGATCGGCCGCGCGTGGTCGTCGCAGCCGGACCCCGAGCTGCCGATCGGCCCGGAGATCCTGCGCGGCATCGACTTGTGGAGCACGTGGAACGGGGTCGAGTGCCCGGTGCTCGTGCTGCGCGGCGCGGACTCGGACGTGCTGCTCGCGCGCACCGTCGAAGAGATGCGGCGTAGGAAGCCGGGCCTGGAGTCGGTCGAGTTCGGCGGCGTCGGGCACGTGCCGGCACTGTTCGATGCCGATCAGATCGAGCCTGTGCGGGAGTTCCTGCTGCGCGACGAGGTCGCCCTGCACGCTGCGCGGGTCGCCCGATGACTGCCCGCATCAAGTCGAAGCTCAAGACCGCGCGCCACGCCTACAAGCTCGAGGTGAAGGGTGCCATCAGCCTGCCGTTTGCCCTGCGCCGCGCGGGCCGCGGCTCGGCGCGCCTCGAATCCGGCGAGGAAATGGCGCTCGAGCTCGCCGGCGAGGTGCTGCGCGGCGGGGACCTGGTGGTGGCCTCCGACGGTCGCGTGCTCGAGGTGCGCGCCGAGGCCGAAGATCTGTGGCAGATCGAATGCGACTCGCCCGCCCAGGTTGCGCGCGCCGCGTACCTGCTCGGCGAGCGGCACGTGCCCGTCGAACTGCGCGAAGGACGGCTCCGGCTGACCGCCGAACCGGCGCTGGAAGACTTCCTCAGATCCATCGCGTCGCGCCTGACCCGCGTTCGCGCGCCATTCGAGCCCGAGCTCGGCGCCGCGCCGGAGCCGCACGCGAACGTCGGCCATGGGCACGACCATCACCATCACGACCACCATCACCACCACTCCCACTCGCCCCGACGCGATCACGAGTGAACGCGGCCCGCGCCGCGGGGTGCAATGAGCGGTTTATGCTTGCAGCACGATGACAGGCGACCTGCTCGCGCGCCACTGGCTGACCCTGCACGGCTTCGTGGTGCTGCTCGGCCTCGCGATCTACGTGATCGGCTCGCGCACGCTGCAACAGCGCCGCCGGCCGTCGGCCGCGATCGCCTGGGTGATCGGCCTCATCGTGCTGCCGTACCTCGCACTGCCGCTGTACCTGCTGTTCGGCAACCGCAAGCTGGTCGACTCGCGGCAGCCGGGCGCACCGCGGCCGCGCGCTCTGCCGCTCGCCGAGGGCGCGGCCGGCCCCGAGGCGCAGCTGCGCGAGCTCGCTGCGGCGATGGCGCTGCCGGCCGCCGCACCGTACAGCAACCTGAACGTGCACGCGGACGGTGCCGAGGCGCTGCAGGCGCTGTACGCGCTGATCGACGGCGCGACGCGCACGCTCGACGTGTGCACCTTCGTGTTCGGCAAGGACGACGTGGGCGCCGAGATCGCGCGGCGGCTCGCGCAGCGCGCGCGCGACGGCCTGCGCGTGCGCCTGCTGGTGGACGGCATCGGCGCGTACCTGCCGGGATTTCCGAATTTCCGGCGCCTGACGGACGCCGGGGTCGAGACGGCGCTGTTCGTGCCGCCGTTGCGCTCGTCGCTCAGGGGGCGGACCAATCTGCGCAACCACCGCAAGATGGCGATCGCCGACGGCGAGTGGCTGTGGTGCGGCGGCCGGAACCTGGCGGGCGAGTACTTCCGCGACGAGGGCGCGCACAGTCCGTGGATCGACCTGAGCTTCGACCTGCGCGGCCCGCTCGCGCTGCAGGCGCAGCGCAGGTTCGCGCAGGACTGGGCCTTCGCCTCCGGCGGGCAGCATGCCGCACAGGACGAGGCGTCGACAGGCGGCGCCGGGGCGCCCCTGGGGCAGCTGATCGCGAGCGGCCCCGACCAGGCCGACGACACGGTGTACACGCTGCTCGTGGCGGGGTTCTTCGCCGCGCGCCGGCGCATCCTGGCGGTGACGCCGTACTTCGTGCCGAACGAGACCTTTTCGATGGCCCTGTCGCTCGCGGCGCGGCGCGGCGTGGCCGTCGACCTGGTGATGCCGGCGAAATCGAACCACCTGCTCGCGGACATGGCGCGCCATCGCGCGCTGCGCGACGTCGCGACGGCGGGAGCGCGCGTCTGGTTCCTGCCGCGCATGATCCATGCGAAGGGCGTGGTGATCGACGATCACCTCGCGCTGGTAGGCTCGGCCAACCTGGACGAGCGCAGCCTGTTCCTGAACTACGAGCTGATGGTGGCCTTCTACGCGCCGCACGACATCGGGCGCTTCGCGCGCTGGATCGAGCAGCAGCGCGACGCCGCGGCGGCATACGAGCCGCGGGCGCCGGGGCTCGCGCGCGACGTCGCCGAGGGGCTGCTGCTGTGGCTCGCCTTCCAGCTGTGATGCGCTAGGCGTCGAACTCGCGCAGCAGCCGCCCGGGCAGGCGCGCGGGCTCGACCAGGCCGCGCGCGTCGCAGATGCGCGCGCCGTTCACCCATACGCCGTGCACCCCGATGGCCGAGGTGGTCAGGCGCGGGGCGCCGGCCGGCAGGTCGAACACGCGCCGCTTCGGGCCGCGGCCCACGGTCGCCGGGTCGAACAGCAGCAGGTCGGCGAAGCAGCCGGGCGCGAGCCGCCCGCGGCCGCGGATGCCGAATACCGCCGCCGGCAGGCCGGTGAGCTGGCGCGCGGCTTCGCCCAGCGCCAGCGCGCCGAGCTCGCGCACCCAGTGCCCGAGCAGGTGCAGGCCGAATGCGGCGTCGTTGAAGAAGCTGAGGTGGGCGCCCGCGTCGGACAGCGACACCAGGCTCGCGGGGTGGCGCAGCATCTCGCCCACCGCGCGCTCGTCGGAATTCAGCGTGAGCGCGACGAACACGGTCGCCAGGTCGTCTTCCAGCGCCAGGTCGAACCAGAAGTCGAGCGGGTGCCTGCCGGCCCGGGCGGCGAGCGCGGCGATGTCGCGCTGCTCGAATTCGGGATGGCGCGGCGACTCGACCACCGCGAGCTTCTCCCACTCTCCATTGAACAGGCGGAAGTGGGCGGGCCGCGCCAGCTCGGTGCGCAGCGCGTCGCGAAAGCCCCGCTCGCGCAGCTTGTCCTTCAGCGCCGCGCCTTTCAGGGCGAGCGCCGGCTTCCAGGCCTCGAGCCCCTCGACCGGGTAGGGCGAGTGCAGAGTGAAGTCGAACGACAGCGGGCAGCAGGACACCGCGCCGAACAGGCGCGCGCCGCGCGCGTTCGCCGCGCGGATGCGCTCCAGGTCGTCGAACACCGCGCCGGGGTTGGTGCTGTTGTGCAAGAGCGCCGCGACCACCACCGGGCGCCCGCAGGCCGCCGCGAGCTCTTCCAGGAAGGCGATCGGAGTCTGCCCGCCCTTGGTGAGCATGAACACGCCGCGGCCGGCCTCTCCCAGGCCGCCGACGAGCGCGCGCAGCTCGCGCTCGTCCGCGAGGCGCGAGGGCATCGGCACGCCGCCTTCGCCGTTGTGCGCGGGCGAAGTGCTGGTGGAGAAACCGACGGCCCCCGCGCGCAGGCCCTCGAGCAGCAGCGCGCGCATGCGCGCGATCTCCGCGTCACTCGCGGCGCGCGCGCTCGCCTCCTCGCCCAGCACGTAGCTGCGCAGCGCCGAGTGCCCGACGAAGGCGGCGACGTTCGCCGCCATGCCGCGGCGCTCGAGCATGGCGAGGTACTCGGGCAGCGTCTCGAAATCCCAGCGGATGCCGGCGCGCAGCGCCTCGAGCGACATGCCCTCCACCTGCGTGAGATTGCGCATCACGCGCTCGCGTCCCTCCGGCCGGCAGGGCGCGATGGTGAAGCCGCAGTTGCCGATCACCGCGGTCGTCACGCCGAGCGACGGGCTCGGCGCGAGACCCGGATCCCAGGTGATCTGCGCGTCGTAGTGCGTATGGTTGTCGACGATTCCCGGCATCAGCGCCAGGCCGTCCGCGTCGAGCGTCTCGCGCGCCGGGCCGAGCGCGCGCCCGAGCGCCGCGATCCGCCCGTCGCGGACCGCGAGGTCGGCAACGCGCGCATCGCCGCCCAGGCCGTCGAGCAGCGCGGCGCCGCGAATGACGAGGTCGTGCATGCGCTCGCCAGTATACTTACGCCGCGATGAACGATCCCTTCCGGCTGGACGGCAAGGCGGCGGTGGTCACCGGCGGCGGCCGCGGCATCGGCGCGGCCTGCGCGCAGCGGCTCGCCGCGGCCGGCGCGCGCGTCGCGGTGCTCGATCTCGAGCCCGGCTCGGGTGCCGGGCTGCGCGTCGCCTGCGACGTCGCCGACGAGGCGGCGCTCGAAGCCGCGCTCGCGCGCGCGGCCGCGGAGCTCGGCGGAATCGACGTACTGGTGAACAACGCCGGCCGCGCGATCCGCAAGCCCGCCCTCGAGATCACGCGCGCCGAGTGGCAGAGCGTGATCGATCTCAATCTCACCGCGCTGTTTCTCGGCTCGCGCATCGCCGCGCGCTATATGAAGGCGCGCGGCGCAGGGTCGATCGTGAATCTCGCCTCGATCATGGGCCTTTCCGGCGGGATCTTTCCCAACGCCTCGTACCAGGCATCCAAGGGCGCGGTGGTGAACCTCACCCGGGCGCTCGCGCTCGAGTGGGCCGCCGACCGCATCCGCGTGAACGCGGTCGCGCCGACCTTCGTCAGGACCGAGCTCACCGCGCCGGTGTTCTCCAATGCGCAGCTGCTGCAATCGGTGATGGCGCACACGCCGCTCGGCGTGCTGCCCGAGCCGGAGGACATCGCGGCGGCGGTCCTGTACCTCGCCGCGCCGGCGGCGCGCTGCGTCACCGGCATCGTGCTGCCGGTCGACAGCGGCTACCTCGCGCGATGAGCGGGTTCCTCGCCGAGACCTGGCGCCTGTTCTGGCGCGCCGAGCTGCCTTATCTGCTGCTCGCGAGCGCGGCGCTCGCCGCCGTGCTGGCGCGCGGGCTGAAGAGCGAGCGATTCGTGATCCGCAATACGCTGCTGTTCCTCGGCCTGAGCCTGGTCGGCGAGCTGGTCGGTGCGCTGCTCGAGTCGGGCGGCGTGTCGGCCTCGGGCGCGATCGTGCGCGACGTGGCGATGCTCGCCACCGGGCTGGCGATCATCCGCCTGTCCGGGCTGGCGCTGTTCCGCGTGCTGCTGCCCTCGATCGGGGCGCGCGCGCCGCGCATCGCCGAGGACATCGTCATGGTGCTCGCCTACGTCGCCTGGGGCCTGGTGCGCCTGCGGCTCGCCGGCATGGACCTCGCGAGCCTGGTGACCACTTCGGCGGTCATCACCGCGGTGGTCGCCTTTGCCATGCAGGATACGCTCGGCAACGTGCTCGGCGGCCTGGTGCTCGAGCTCGACGAGTCGATCTCGACCGGCGACTGGGTGAAGCTCGACGATCTCTCGGGCCGCGTGGTCGAGATCCGCTGGCGGCACACCGCGATCCGCACGCGCAACAACGAGCTGGTCATCGTGCCGAACTCGGCGCTCATGAAGACGCGCTTCATCGTCATCGGCAACCCCGACGAGGAGCCGGTGCGCTGGCGGCGCTGGATCCATTTCGACGTCGAGTACGACGTTCCCGCGAACCGCGTGCTGGCGGTCGCCGAGGAGGCGCTCGCCGGAGCGGAGATCGCGCACGTCGCGCGCGAGCCGAGGCCGAATTGCATCCTGCTCGAGTTCGGGGCGAGCTTCAACCGCTACGCGCTGCGCTACTACCTGACCGAGCCGCAGGCGGACGATCCGACCGACAGCCGGGTTCGCCTGCACCTGTACGCGGCCCTGCAGCGCGCGGGAATCTCGCTCGCGTTCCCGCAGACCGTGGTGCAGGCGATCAGGCCCGAGGAGCGCGAGGCCGCGCAGCGCGCACGCGACACGCAGCGGCGGCTCGCGGCACTGCGCGGCGTCGAGCTGTTCAGGAGCCTGGACGAGGCGGAGCTGCGCGCGCTGGCCGACCGCCTGGTGTACGCGCCGTTCCACGCCGGCGACGTGATGACCCGCCAGGGAGCGGTCGCGCACTGGCTGTACATCCTGGTCGCGGGCGAGGCCGAGGTGTGGCTCGAGGCGCCCGGCGGCGCGCGGCGCAGCATCGCCACCATCGCTCCGGGCAACGTGTTCGGCGAGATGGGCATGATGACCGGAGATCCGCGGCGCGCCACGGTGACCGCCAGGACCGACGCCGAGTGCTACCGCCTGGACAAGGCCGGCTTCCAGGACATCCTGCGCTCGCGCCCGGCGATCGCGGAGGAGATCTCGCGCGTGCTCGCGGAGCGCGAGACGCAGCTGGTCGCGGTGAGCGACGCCGCGCGCGCCGACGCCGTGAACGTGAGATCGCGCAGCGCGACCCTGCTCGAGCGCATGCGCAGCTATTTCGGTCTGAGCGAGTAGCGCGCGCTCAGTAGCCGGCCGCGCGGTCGACCAGGCCGAGCGGCGGCTCGCCGCTCCGCACGCGCTCCAGGTTCTCGACCACGCGCGCGAGCGCGGTGCGCGGCTCGGTGAGCGCGGCGACGTGCGGCGTGACGCTCACGCGCGGATGCGTCCAGTAAGGATGCCCGGCGGGCAGCGGCTCGGCGTTGAACACGTCCAGGAACGCGTGCTCGAGCTGCCCGGCGTCGAGCGCGGCGAGCAGGTCGGCGTCGACCACGTGCGCGCCGCGCGCGACGTTTATCAGGCAAGCCCCCCTGGGAAGCAGCGCGAGAGTGCGTCGGTTCAGGATGCCGCGCGTCTCGCCGGTGAGCGGCAGCAGGCAGACGAGCGCACCGCTGCGCGCGAGCAGCGCATCCAGCCCGTCCGGGCCAGAGAAGCAGTCGACGCCTTCCATTTGCCGCGGGCGGCGGCTCCAGCCGGCAACGCGGAATCCGAACTGGAGCAGGCGCGCGGCAACCTGCTGGCCGAGCTCGCCGAGGCCGAGGATGCCGACCGTGCGGTCGCTCGCCATGTACTGCGGCAACTTCCGCCACAGCCCTTCGGCCTGCTGCGCACGGTAGCGGTACAGGTCGCGGTGCCAGTCGAGCACGCGCGCGAGCACGGTCTCGCACATCGCCGCCAGCATGCCGGGATCCACCAGGCGCGCGAGCGGCACGCCGCGCGGCAGCGTCGCGTCGGCGAGCAGGCCGTCCACGCCCATCCACAGCGACTGGATGAGCTTGAGCGCGCGGAATCGCCCGAGCGCGCCGGCGGGCGGCCGCGCGACCAGCGCGACTTCGACGCGCTCCGGGTCGCCGGTCTCGGGCCAGGCGAAGAAGCGGTCCTGTGGCAGCGCGGCGCGCAGTCCCGCGAGCCAGCGCGCGGCGTCCTCATCCGGCGCGACCAGGGCGACGTCCACGGCGCGATGGTAGCATCGCGCTCACCCTGCAGAACGAGGAGCGAGGCATGCCGATCCGCAATTTCACCGAGGACACGCTCACCGCAGAGGTGCTACGGCGCATCGAAGGCACGCCGAACGCGCGCCTGAAGGAGGTGATGACGAGCCTGGTGCAGCACCTGCACGCGTTCGTGCGCGAAGTGCGCCCCACGCAGGAGGAGTGGTTCACCGGCATCAAGTTCCTGACCGACACGGGCCACTGGTGCGACGACAAGCGCCAGGAGTTCATCCTCATGTCGGACACGCTCGGCGTGTCGATGCTGGTGGACTTCATCAACTACGGCAAGACGGCGAACGCGACCGAATCGACGGTGCTCGGGCCATTCTTCGTCGAGGGTGCGCCCGAGCTGCCGCAGGGCGCGAACATCGCGAAGCCGGGAACGCCCGGCGAGCCCTGCGCGGTCGAGTGCAGCGTCTCGGGAACCGACGGCAGGCCGCTCGCCGGGGCGCTCGTCGACGTGTGGGAGGCGGGCGGCGACGGCTACTACGACGTGCAGAAGAAGGAAGGCACCAACCTGCGCGCGCGCTTCCGCACCGGCGCCGACGGGCGCCTCGCTTTCCGCTGCGTCAAGCCGACGAGCTACCCGGTGCCGCACGATGGCCCGGTCGGCAAGATGCTCGCCGCCACCGGCCGCCATCCGATGCGGCCCGGGCACCTGCACTTCATGATCCGGGCGCCGGGCCACGACACGCTGGTGACGCACCTGTTCGTGCGCGGCGACGAGTTCCTCGATTCCGATGCGGTGTTCGGCGTCAAGGATTCGCTGATCGTCGACTTCGCGAAGAACGACAAGGGCGAGTACGCGCTGCGCTACGACTTCGTGCTCAAGCCCTCGGCGCGCGCCGCGCGCGCCGCGTGAAGCCGCCGTTCCGCGCCGACCAGGTCGGCAGCCTGCTCAGGCCCGCCTGGCTCGCCGCGGCGCGCGGCGAGTGGAGGGCGGGCGCGCTCGGCGCGGCGGCGCTGAAGGAGGCCGAGGACCGCGCGATCCGCGAGGCGGTCGCGAAGCAGGAGGCGATCGGCCTGCAGTCGATCACCGACGGCGAGTTCCGCCGCGACTGGTGGCATCTCGACTTTCTCGCGCAGCTCGACGGCGTGACGACGACGGACAATCCCGGGCCGAAGTTCGGCGCCGCCGGCGAGCAGCCGCCGATCCCGACCGTCACCGGCAAGGTCGGCTGCGCGCGGCCCATCATGGTCGAGCACTTCGCCTTCCTCGAGTCGGCGACGCGGCGCACGGCGAAGATGACCATTCCTTCGCCCTCGATGCTGCACCTGCGCGGCGGGCGCGCGTCGATCTCGCGTGCGGCGTACCCCGACCTCGCGGAGTTCTGGCGCGACGTCGCGGCCGCCTACAGGAAGGCGATCGCGCACTTCGCCGCCGCGGGCTGCAGCTACCTGCAGCTCGACGACGTCGCCTTCGCCTACCTGTGCGATCCGAAGATCCGCGCCAACTGCGTGAAGAACGGCGACGATCCCGCGGCGCTGCCGCGCACCTATGCCGAAACGATCAACAGGGCGCTCGAGAACCGGCCAACCGGCATGACGGTCACGATGCACACCTGCCGCGGCAACTTCAGGAGCGCCTGGGTGGCGGAAGGCGGCTACGAGCCGGTGGCCGAAGCGATGTTCTCGACCGACGTCGACGGCTTCTTCATGGAGTTCGACTCGGCGCGCGCGGGCGGCTTCGAGCCGCTGAGGCTGCTGCCAGCCGGCAAGAAGGTGGCGCTCGGGCTGGTCACGACCAAGTCGGGCGAGCTCGAGTCGAAGGACCTGCTCAGGCGGCGCATCGACGAGGCGGCGCGCTACGTGCCGCTCGAGAGACTGTGCCTGTCGCCGCAGTGCGGCTTCGCGAGCACGCACCACGGCAACGCGCTGTCCGAGGACGACCAGTGGCGCAAGCTCGCGCTCGTGGTCGAGGTGGCAAACGAGATATGGAGGTGAGCATGTCGCAGGACAAGGAAACGAAGGAAATCCTGGCGCTCGAGGACGCGCGCTTCAGGGCGATGGTGGCAAACGACGTCGCGCTGCTCGACGCGATGGTCCATCCGGACATGATCTACACGCACTCGTCGGCGGTGGTCGACACGAAGGCGAGCTATCTCGAAGCGCTCAAGAGCGGCAAGACGCGCTACAAGTCGCAGAGGCGCTTCGAGGAGCGCGTGCGCCTGTGCGGCGATTGCGCGCTCGTCACCGGGCGCGCGGAGATGGAAGCGGAAGTGAACGGCGTGCACAAGACGCTGCGCCTGCGGTATCTCGACGTGTGGACGAAGACGCCGCAAGGCTGGAAGTTCATCGCCTGGCAGTCGACATCGCTGCCGCAGTAGCTGAATACTGCGTCAGCGCACGAACATTTTCGCGCGCGTTTCCTCGCGGAACTTCGTTGCTTTCGTCAAGTTGACGAAAGCAATCTCCATGTTGTCAGCGAGGTTTGATCTCGGTTAATGCCGCGCACGCGCGCGCACCAGAGACTCCCGCTTGGAATTCATCCAATCGACGGGAGATCACCATGCAGCAAAAAAGACTGGGAGGGATCGTCGCGGCGCTCGCGCTCGGCGCCAGCGCGATTCTGCTCGCGCCGAACAGCGCGCAAGCGGTGCCGAGCTTCGCGCGCCAGACCGGCTTCGCGTGCGAAGCCTGCCACACCGTGTTCCCGGAACTCACGCCGTTCGGCAGGCGTTTCAAGCTGAACGCGTACACGATCGACAACCTGCCGCAGGTGAGCGGCATCACCCAGAACAAGGATCAGACGCTGCTGCTCAACCAGCTGCCGCCGCTCTCGTTCATGTTTCAGATGTCCTACACGAGCACGAAGTCCGCGGTGCCAGACACATGCGCCGGAGACGTTTCCGGCAATCCTCCGTGTACAAACGGCACCGTACCTACGGATGCGCTGGCGAAAAACGGCCAAGTACTTTTCCCTCAGCAGGCGAGCCTGTTCTACGCCGGCCGCATCGCGCCCAACCTTGGCGCATTCGTACAGATGACCTACGACGGCACGTCCGGCAGCTTCGGCTGGGACAACACCGACATTCGTTACGCGAGGCTCGCGACCAGTAACTTCCTGTGGGGCGTGAGCTTCAACAACAATCCGACTGTACAGGATGTGTGGAACAGCACGCCCGCGTGGCAGTCGCCTTTTGACCAGCGTAGTGTGACTGCACCTGCGCCTGGAATCTCCGCAAGTCCAGCGGGGTACGCCTTGGGGACGACGATGCTTGATGGGGGTTTGGCCGATGCAGGCGTCGCGGGTGTAAGCGTGTACGGCTGGTGGAACAATTCGATCTACGCGGAGATCGGCGGCTACCACTCGGCACCAGCGGCGTCGCAGCTGGACAGCAGCTTGAACGCACCCGTGCTCGATGGCGTTGCGCCGTACTGGCGAGTGGCGTACGAGCACCAGTGGGAACGCAATTCCTGGGAGGTTGGCGCTTATGGCGTAAACGCGAAGCTCTTCATGGGTGACGGCAGTGCGCTTTCAGGGCCGGCTGATAAGTTCGATGATTGGGCGCTCGATACGCAGTACCAGTACATAGGCGATGTTCACCTATTTACGGCTACGGCGACCTACATCGACGAGAAGCAGCACTGGGATGCCTCCAATCCGGCTACCTACACCGCGAACGCCTCGGACACGCTGAAGACATACAGGATCGGCGGGCAGTACTACTATCAGCGGAAGTATGGTGCCGGGCTAGGCTACTTCTCGACGACCGGCAGCGAAGATCCGACGCTCTATGCCACGGGCGACGCGCTCGTAGGGTTCGCCAACAACAAACCCGACAGCAACGGCTGGGTCGGCGAGCTCGACTGGGTCCCATACCAAAATACCAAGATCGCGCTGCAGTACACCGTGTATAACAAGTTCAATGGCGCAAAAGACAACTACGACGGGAACGGTCGGAACGCGTCCGACAACAACACGCTGTACCTCCTCGGCTGGCTCAACTTCTAGGCGAACGACAATGAAAAAGATCTTTTCACTCGCGGCAGTGGTCCTGCTTGCCGCCGGCACGAGCGCCGCGCAGGCGCAAAGCGACGCCAAGGCGCTCGCAACGGGCGTGTGCTCGTCTTGCCACGGGCCCGAGGGCCACAGCATCTCGCCGGTGTTTCCGAACCTCGCCGGCCAGCAATCGGCGTACATCGTCCTTCAGCTCGACGCGTTCCGCGGGCATCTGCGCGGCGACCCGAATGCGCAGGCCTACATGTGGGGCATGGCCTCGCAGCTGAGCGACGCGACGATGCAGGGGCTGGCCGATTACTACGCCGCGCAGAAGCCTGCGGCGGGCAAGCCCGGCGCGCCCGCGCTGATGGCCGAGGGGCGCAAGATCTACGAGCAGGGCATTCCGTCGAAGAAGGTGCAGGCCTGCGCGGTTTGCCACGGCGCGAACGCAGAGGGCGCGCAGGCGTTCCCGCGCCTCGCCGGCCAGCACGTCGAGTACCTGATCGCGCAGCTCGAGGGCTTCAAGACGGGCACACGCGGCAACGCGCCGATCATGATCAACGAGGTGCGCGACATGACGGCAGCGGAGCTCAGGGCGGTAGCGACCTACGC
>DASPRB010000171.1:0-3531 GCA_035624675.1 Burkholderiales bacterium | reverse complement strand
CTGCGCTTCATCAGGTCACTTGCTGTGCGACACCATGTACTCGATCGTGGCGCGGATATCGGCGTCCGACAGGGAGGGGTTGCCGCCCTTCGGAGGCATGGCGCCCTTGCCGTGCAGCGCGAAGTTCACCATCGCGTCCATTCCGGTGGCGATCCTCGGCGCCCACGCCGCCTTGTCGCCGAATTTCGGCGCGCCCGCGGCGCCCGTTCCGTGGCAGGCGATGCAGGTGCCCTCGTAGATCTTCTTGCCGTCGGGCGGGCCCGCTTTGGCCACCGCGGCCGGCGCTGCGGCCGGCGCCGCCGGGCTGCCGGCGGGCGCGCTGAACGACACGCTGCCCACCGGCTGGATGCGCTCGGCGATGGCAGCCGGAGTCATGGCCGATGGATCGGCGCTCGGCCCCGACATCACGAGCTTGACGAGCAGCACGATGCCGAGCACGGGCACGACGAACGCCAGCAGCACGATCGTGACGAGCTGCTGCGGCGTTTTGATGAAGGAAGAATGTTCGTCGTGCTCGCTCATGCCTGCGCCCCGACCGTGTGGATAAAGGTTTGATTCTAGCGTGAATGTCGGACGGCGAGAAAGCCGCGGCGTGGACGCTCGCTGCGAAACGGGCTATTCTTCGCGCCTCCCCGGGCGCCCGTAGCTCAGCGGATCAGAGTATTGGCCTCCGAAGCCAAGGGTCGTGGGTTCGAATCCCGCCGGGCGCGCCAGAGTCCCCTCGGCTTGGTCGACGACTGCCATGAGCGATAAACCCGTCAGCCGCTTTCCGGTACCCGAGCTGGCCGTCCTGCCGGAGGATATCCGCAGCCGGCTGCTCGCCGTGCAGGAGAAGTCGGGCTTCGTGCCGAACGTATTCCTCGCGCTCGCGCACCGGCCGGCGGAATTCCGCGCGTTCTTCGCCTACCACGACGCGCTGATGGAGAAGGAGGGAGGCCTCAGCAAGGCCGAGCGCGAGATGATCGTGGTCGCCACCTCGGGGGCGAACAACTGCCAGTACTGCGTGGTCGCGCACGGCGCAATCCTGCGCATCCGCGCGAAGAATCCGCTCATCGCCGACCAGGTCGCGATCAACTATCGCAAGGCCGACATCACGCCGCGCCAGAAGGCGATGCTCGATTTCGCGATGAAGGTGGCGCTCGAGGCCGCGACGGTTGGCGAGGCGGACTTCGCGGCGCTGCGCGCGCACGGTTTCGGCGACGAGGACATCTGGGACATCGGCGCGATCGCCGCGTTCTTCGCGCTGTCCAACCGCATGGCGAACCTCACCGACATGCGTCCCAACGACGAGTTCTATCTGCTGGGACGCATGCCGAAGGCGAAGTGACCGCGGCGGCGCGCTTTCAGTGCGCCAACGTGCCGTGCTCCGTCGCGCTCGCGGCGTTCGCCATGAGGACCGCCGGATCGAGCATGCCGAAGATCATGGCCACGTGCGCAACGACGAGGAAGACGGCGACCAGCGCGGCGTGCAGCATCAGCCGGCGCTCGTCCGTCTGGCCTCTGGCGACGACGCCGAGATCGGTCAGCGCGAGCCCGAGAAGCGGTACGATCCCCGAGAGGTAGGCGCCCACCGCGATGACGTCCGCGGGGCCTCGCCAGGCTCCGCTCTGGGTGATCGGCACCACGGCTTCCGCCATCAGGTAGACGAATACGCCCGCGAAATAAAAGCCCCCGAGGATGCTGGCGGCGCGGTTCAGGGCGCCGAACGCGTTGTCGCGCCGGCGCGTGTAGAGGATATAGAGCTCGGTGATGGCCACCGTCTCCGCCAGCACGACCGGCACGCCCATGAAAAGGATCAGGTTCCAGGGCTGGTTGCTCGCGAGCAGCTGCATGTAATGCGTCATAGACACGGCTGATTCTCCTAGGTCAGTCAGGATCGAGTACTGCGAAGCGAAACGACTCAGGAGATCAGGCGATCGGCGGACGCAAGCCGGGTGAGATCGAGCAATCGATCGTCGGGGCGACTACCCATCGGCTGAGGGTGCGAGCGACCTCGAGCGGCGGCGGATTCGATGCGGCGGATATCGCCTGCATCTGCGCTTCCTCGCAGTGGAGCTGGCACGCGGTGGTATCGCTCTGCGACAGCGGCGCCGCGTCGTGCGAAACGGCGGCGTGCGCCGGATCGGCTGCGATCAGCGGCGCCCAGGCGCCCAGCATTCCCTTGAGGATCAGCAGGGTGATCAGGAAGCCGAGAAAGCGGTGCGGCCGGTTCATGCGGGCTATCGTATCAGCATCATGTCACGAGCGCCGGTTGGCGCTTCCACACCTGCGTCGCCTGCTCGAACGCGTGCCCGAGCTGCAGCACGCCGAAGTCGTCGCGGTAGCGTCCGACGATCTGGATGCCGACCGGCAGGCCCCCGTCGGTGAACGCGGCGGGCACCGAGATCGCCGGGTGGCTCGTGATCGTCACGTAGTAGCAGCTCTTCATCCAGTCGAGGTAGCTGCCCATCTTCACGCCGGCGATCTCACGCGGATAGTCGAGCTCCACCGGGAACGGCGGCAGCTGGTTCACCGGCGCGACCAGGAAGTCGTAGCGCTCGAAGAAACGCCGCATGCGCTGGAACAGCTCGGTGCGCAGGCGCTCGGCGCGCGCGATGCGCTCGCCGTCCAGCCGCAGCCCCTGCTCGATGTTCCAGACGACCGTGTCCTTGAGCTCCGCGCGGTGCGTACGCAAGAGCGGCGCGAAGCGCAGCGAGAACGACAGAGCGCGCAAGGTCTCGAAGGCTTCGGTCGCGCCCTCGAAGTCGGGCTCGGCGTCCTCCATCCTGCAGCCGAGCGAATCGAACACCTCGCGCTGCGGCGCGAGCGCGCGCAGCACGCGCTCGTCCATGGGCAGGCCGCCGAGCGTCGCGCTCCAGGCGACGCGCGCGCCGCGAAAGCTGCGCGCGAGACTCCTTGCGAACGCCTTGCCGGGCTCGGCGATCGAAACCGGCACGCGCGGATCGGGCCCGGCCATCGCGGCGAGCAGGAACGCGGCGTCGGAGACCGTGCGCGCCACCGGTCCGATCACCGGCTGCGTGTCCCAGGCGTTGGCTGCCGGGTAGTTGGGCACGCGCCCGGGCGTGGGCCGGAAGCCGACCACGTTGCAGTAGTTGGCGGGATTTCGCAGGCTCGCGGCCAGGTCCGAGCCGTCGGCGAAGGGCAGCATGCCGCAGGCGACCGCGACCGCCGCGCCGCCCGAGGAGCCGCCGCAGGTCTTGGACAGGTCGTACGGGTTGCGCGTCGCGCCGAACACGGCGTTGAAGGTCTGGCTGCCGGCGCCGAACTCGGGCGTGTTGGTCTTGCCCAGCGTGATGGCGCCCGCGGCGCGCAGCCGCTCGACCAGGCTATGGTCCTGTGCAGGGACGTGGTCGCGGTAGACGAGCGAGCCCTTCGTAGTGCGGATGCCCTGGGTGTCGATCAGGTCCTTGTAGGCGATCGGCAGGCCGGCGAGCGGACCGAGGCGCGCGCCCTTGCGCTCGAGCTTCTTGGCCTCCTTGAGCGCCCGCTCCGGCAGGAAGGTGACGATCGCATTCACCTTCGGATTGACGC
>DASPRB010000168.1:0-19229 GCA_035624675.1 Burkholderiales bacterium | reverse complement strand
ACCGGCACGGCGTTCTCGCTGCTGCCGCCGCAGAACGCCACCGGCAACTGGGTCAAGGTGACGCAGCGCGTCCCGGTCAAGGTGGCGATCGAAGACTACGACCCGAAGTTCCCCTTACGCATCGGCGCCACCGCCACGGTGACCGTGCACCTGGACTAGCGCCGCCGTGTCCCCGGCGCCGGCAGCGAACCGATTCCTGATCACCGTCGCGCTGATGTCGGCGACGGTGCTGCAGGTGCTCGACATCACGATCGTGAACGTCGCGCTGCCGCACATGGCGGGAAGCCTCGGCGCGACGCTCGACAACATCAGCTGGGTGCTGACTTCCTATCTGATCGGCGCCTCGATCATGATGCCGCTCACCGGTTACTTCACCGAGCGCATCGGGCGGCGCCGCTTCCTGCTCGGCAGCGTCGCCGGCTTTGTGATCGCCTCGGGCTTTTGCGGCATCTCGACCAACCTCGCCGAGATCGTGCTGCTGCGCTTCCTGCAGGGTGTGTTCGGCGCCTCGATCGTGCCGCTCGCGCAGGCGGTTATGGCGCAGACCTATCCGGCCGAGGAGCGCGGCCGCGCGATGGCGATCTGGGGCATGGGTGTGATGGTGGCGCCGATCCTGGGGCCGACGCTCGGCGGCTGGCTCACCGAGTCCTTCAGCTGGCGCTGGACCTTCTACATCAACCTGCCGGTAGGCATCGCGTCGCTGCTGCTGTCCGCGCGCTACATCCCGGACACCGAGCGGCGCGAGCGCAGCATGGACTGGCTCGGCTTCGGCGCGCTCGCTGTCTCGCTCACCGCGCTGCAGCTGCTGCTCGACCGCGGCGAGCAGCTCGACTGGTTCGCTTCGGCGTTCGTCCGCGGTTGCGCGTACGTCGCCGGCGGCGGCTTCGCGTTCTTCCTGTGGCGCGCATTCACCCAGAGCGCGCACCCGGTGCTGCGCCTGCAGGTGCTGCGCGACCGCAACCTGGCGATCGCCTGCTCGCTGATGGCGGTGGTCGGCATGGGAATGTACGGCGCGCAGCTGCTGCTGCCCGAGTTCTTCGAGAGCCTGCTCGACTTCCCGGCCTTCGACGCCGGGCTGTGGATGGCGCCGCGCGGCGTGGCGATGTTCTTCGCCATGATGCTGGTAGGCAGGCTCTCCGGGCGCGTGCCGCTGCGCACCATGATCGGCAGCGGTGTGCTGTGCGCGATCGCGGGGTCGTACCTCGCGACGCGCCTGAACGCCGGCGTCACCGGCGCGTGGTTCCTGCCGGCGCTCGTGCTGCAGGGCGCGGGCATGGGTCTCATCTTTGTGCCGATGTCGACGCTCGCGTTCTCCACCATCGGGCACGATCACGCGGCCGAAGCGGCCGGCATCTACAGCCTGGTGCGCTCGGTGGGCTCGGCGATCGGCATCTCGGTCGTGTCGACCTACCTCACGCGCGCGACCCAGGCGCAGTGGGAGCTGATGCGCGGCCAGGTGACGCCGTTCAACGGCGCGGCGGCCCAGTACCTGCAGGGCCTGCATCTCGCGCCGTCCTCGCCGCTCGGCGTCCAGCTGCTCGCGCAGGCGGTCGGCGACCAGGCGCGGCTCGCCGCCTTCGTCGATGCCCTGTGGCTGATCACCGCGAGCTTCGCCGCGATGCTGCCGCTGCTCCTGCTGCTACGCGCGCCGCGGCGCGTCGTCGCGCCGCCGGTACAGACGGTACACTCCGTCGAGTGAAGGTCGCGCTCATTCCGGTCACGCCGTTCCAGCAGAACTGCTCGCTGCTGGTCGACGAGACCACGAACAAGGCCGCGCTGGTCGACCCCGGCGGCGATCTCGATCGCCTTCTCGAGGCTGTGCGGCGCTCGGGCGCGCAGTTGGAGAAGATCTTCCTCACCCACGGGCACATTGACCATTGCGGCGCCACCGCCGAGCTGCGGCGCATCACCGGCGTGCCGGTCGAGGGGCCGCAGCGCGAGGACCGCTTCTGGATCGAGCAGCTGCCGGCGCAGTCGCAGCGCTTCGGCTTTGCGCCGATGGAGGCCTTCGAGCCCGACCGCTGGCTCGAGCAGGGCGATCGCGTGCGCTTCGGCAACGTCACGCTCGATGTGCGCTGGTGCCCCGGCCACACGCCGGGCCACGTGGCGTTCTTCTGCGCCGCGGAGCGGCTCGCGATCGTCGGCGACGTGCTGTTCGCCGGCTCGATCGGGCGCACCGATTTTCCGCGCGGCGATCATGCGGCGCTCATCCGCTCGATCCGCGAGAACCTGTTCCCGCTCGGCGACGACGTCGCCTTCATCCCCGGCCACGGGCCGGTGTCGACCTTCGGTGAGGAACGCGCGTCCAACCCCTACGTGTCGGACGCCGCAGTCGGCGCCTAGAAGCGGTACAGCCGCGCGGCGTTGTCCGCGAACACCTTGCGGCGCACGGCCGCGTCGGGCAACCACTGCCACAGCGCGAGCAGAGCCTCGGGCCGCGTATGCGGCAGGTTGGAGCCCCACACGAGCCGCTCCGGGAAACGCTCGGCGAGCACGCGCAGCACCGGCTCCATGCCTTCCAGCTCGCCGGTCAGCTTGACGTGGAACTGCGGGCGCGCCTCGAGCAGGCGCAGCAGCGCGCGGAAGCCTTCGGCCTCGACGCCTTTGTCGCCGCGCGCGCGTCCGAGATGCTCGAACACGAGCGGCACCGGCGAGGCGGCGAGCCGCGGCTCGAGCGCGGCCCATTCTTCCGCGTCGCGCACGCCGATCTCGACGTGCCAGCCGTGGCGCGCGCAGCGCCGTGCCACGCTCTCGAAGTCGGATGCGCCCACCACGCCGGGCCGCGCGGTCAGGATGCGCGCCGCGACGAAGCCCGCGGCGACGTAGCGCTCGAGCTCGGCGTCCTGGATCTCCGGGTCGATCATTGCCACCCCGCGCGCCGGCGCGCCGAGCTCGCCGAGCGCTGCGCGCGTCACCGAATTGTCGAAGCCGTAGCAGCTCGAGGTGACCAGCACCGAGCGCCCGACCCCCAATGCCGCGGCGTGCCGGCGGTATGCTTCGATCGGGTAGGGTTCGGGATCGTACGCGCGCGTCGTGGCGAGCGGATGCTCGGGCTCGAAGGCGTGCGCGTGCGCGTCGACCAGGCCGGGGGGCGGCCAGGCGGCGCCGAGGCGGGTGCGGATCTCGGCGATGCTGAGAGGCGCGCTGCGCATGCGCCGATTATAGTGACGTCAGGACAAATTGATAAAAGCGGCAGGATGGCGATCGCGCTCCTTTCCGACCTGCACAGCAACCTCGAGGCGCTCGAGGCCTGCCTCAGGCACGCACGCGAGGGCGGCGCGGCGCGCTACGCGTTCCTCGGCGACCTGGTCGGCTACGGCGCCGATCCGCAGGCCACGGTCGATACCGTGCAGCGCTACGCCGCCGAGGGGGCGATCGCGGTGAAGGGCAATCACGACGAGGCGACGGAAAAGCGCGCCGGCTACATGAACGAGGCGACCAAGGACTCCATCGAGTGGACGCGCAAGGCGCTCGACGGCGCGCGCAAAGGCTTCCTCGCCGCGCTGCCGCTGGTCGTGCGCGAGCAGGACGTGTGCTTCGTGCACGCCTCGGCGGCGTCTCCGGCGCGCTGGGAATACGTCGACGGTCCGGGCGCGGCCCGGCGCAGCGCCGAGGCGGCGCAAGCCGCGTACGTCTTCTGCGGGCACGTGCACGAGCAGCTGCTGTATTTCGAGAGCTCGCAGGGCAGATGGTCGGCGTTTCGCCCGACGCCGGGCCAGGCGATACCGGTCGGCCGCCGCCGCCGCTGGCTCGCGATCGTCGGTTCGGTGGGACAGCCGCGCGACGGAAGGGCGACCGCCGCCTACGCGCTGTTCGACCCGCAGCGCGAGCAGCTCACCTTCCACCGCGTGCCCTACGACCATCTCGCCGCGGCGCGCAAGATCAGGCAGGCGGGGCTGCCCGAGTTCCACGCCTTTCGCGTGGAACGGGGCGTCTGAGCGGAGCGCGGCAATGGAGCGACCGGAGCCCGGCAGCGAGATCGACGGCTTTCGCGTTGGCGAATGCGTGCATTCCGGCGCGCAGGGGCTGATCTTTCGCGTGATTCGGCCCGAGCTGGGCTTCGCGGCTGTCATGAAGGTGCCGCGCGTCGGCCCCGGCGAGCCGGCCGAAAACCTGATCAGCTTCGAGACCGAGGCGATGATCCTGCCTGCGCTCGCGGGCGCGCACGTGCCGCGGTTCGTCGCCGCCGGCGACCTGGCGAAGACGCCGTACCTGGTGACGGAATGGATCGAGGGCGAGAGCCTCGATGCGAAGCTGAAGCGCGGGCCGCTCGACGCGTCCGAGGTCGCCCGCATCGGCGCTGCTATCGCCGACGCGCTGCATGGCTTGCACCAGCAGGACGCGATCCACCTCGACCTGAAGCCCGACAACGTGGTGCTGAAGGAAGACGGCGAGGCCGTCCTGATCGACTTCGGCCTCGCGCACCACGCGCGCTATCCCGACCTGCTTGCCGAGGAAAAGCGCTTCGCGGCCGGCTCGGCGCCCTACGTCTCACCCGAGCAGGTGCTCGGCACGCGCTCCGACCCGCGCAGTGACATCTTCGCGCTCGGCGTGATCCTGTACGAGATGGCCACCGGCGAGCTGCCTTTCGGCGTGCCCGCGACGCAGGCGGGCTTGCGCGACCGGCTGTGGGTCGACCCGGTCCCGCCGCGCGCCCGGGCGCGCGAGCTGCCGCCCTGGCTGCAGGAGTTGATCCTGCGCTGCCTCGAGCCGCGCGCGGAAGCGCGCTACCAGTCCGCGGCGCACGTCGCGTTCGACCTGCGCCACCCCGAACAGATCGCGCTCACGGCGCGCGCGCGCAAGACCGCCCGAGCGGGGCTGCCCGCGCAGCTCGCGCGCTGGTGGCGCGCGCGCGGGGCGCGGCCGGCGCCTCGCCTGTTGCCCAACGCGCAGGTGGCCACGGCTCCGGTCATCATGGTGGCGGTCGATACCACGCACGCGGACGACCCGCGCCAGCCGCTGCTGCAGCGCGCGACCGCGCAGGTACTGTCGCTGTCGCCCGAGTACCGGCTGCTGTGCGTGTCGGTGATCCGCGCAGGGCCGGTAGTCGAAGGCGCGGGCACCGCGGGGGAAGTGGCGGGGGCGCACCTCGAGCACCTGGTGCGGCTGCGCCACTGGGCCGGGCCCTTGCGGCTGCCGCCCGAGCGGCAGTCGCTGCACGTGATCGAATCGGCCAGCCCGGAGCGCGCGCTGCTCGATTTCGCGCGCCGCAACCACGCCGACGTGATCCTGCTCGGCGCGCCGAGCGCGGAGCACCAGGCGCTCGCCTGGTGGCGCTCGGTCGCCTCGGGCGTGACCGCGCACGCCCACTGCAGCGTCTACGTGGTGCGCGCCGGACAGAAATAATAAGGCCCGCCGGAGCGGGCCTTTTGTCGATCGCGGTCGCGCTCAGGGCAGCATGCTGTGATCGTAGGTGCGGATGTCTCGTTCCTTCGTCTCGCTCAGGAACAACGTGCCGATCACTAGGGTCATGGCCGCGACGACGACCGGGTACCACAGGCCGTAGTAGATGTTGCCCGAGGCGGCTACCATCGCGGTCGCGGTGAGCGGCAGCATGCCTCCGAACCAGCCGTTGCCGATGTGATAGGGCAGCGACATCGACGTGTAGCGGATCTGCGTCGGGAACAGCTCGACCAGGAACGCCGCGATCGGCCCATAGACCATGGTCACGTAGATCATCATGATGACCAGAATCACCTCGGTCATGAGCCAGTTGATCTGGTTCTTGTCGGCCGCCGGCTTGTAGCCGGTGTCCTTGAGCGCCGCGTCGAGCTTCTTCGCGTCGAAGCCTTCTACCTTGACGGCACCGATCGTGGTGACCACCGACTTGCCCGATTCGGCCGGCAGTGACTTGAACGACAGGCCGCGTGTGGTCAGATAGTCCCGGACGCGGTCGCAGTCCGAGAACTTGCTCCACGGCCCGACGAACAGGTGGAACTGGCAGTCGGTCGCGGCGACGCTGATCGGCGTCTTCGCCGCATATTCCTCGAGCGCCGGGTTGACGTAGTGGGTCAGCGCGCCGAACAGTGGGAAGTAGGTGAGCGCCGCGAGCAGGCAGCCTGCCATGATGATCTTCAGCCGCCCGATCTTGTCCGACAGCCAGCCGAAGAACACGAAGAACGGCGTGCCGATCAGGAGCGAAATCGCGATCAGCGTGTAGGTCGTGACGTAGTCGACCTTGAGCGTGATAAGTAGGAAGAACAGCGCGTAGAACTGCCCCGTGTACCAGACCACGCCCTGGCCGGCGGTCGCGCCGAGCAGCGCGAGCAGCACGAACTTGTTGTTCGGGTATTTGAAGAAGCTGTCGTTGAGCGGAGATTTGGAGGCTCGGCCTTCGGACTTCATCTTCTGGAACACCGGTGACTCCTGCAGCTTGAGCCGGATGTAGACGGAGAACGCGAGCAGGATGGCGGATACGAGAAACGGGATCCTCCAGCCCCAGCTGGCGAACTCCTTCGGGTCCATGTAGCCGCGACTAAGCCCGATCACGAGCGGCGAAAGGAAGAACCCGAGGGTCGCGGTAGTCTGGATCCAGCTCGTGTCGTAGCCTCGCCGCCCCTGCGCCGCGTGCTCGGCGACGTAGGTCGCCGCGCCGCCGTACTCGCCGCCAAGTGCGAGGCCTTGCACCAAACGCAAGCCGACCATCAGGATCGGCGCCAGCCAGCCAACGGTTGCGTAGGTGGGCAGCAGGCCGACCAGGAACGTCGAGCCGCCCATAAAGACGATCGTGACGAGGAACGTGTACTTTCTCCCGACCAGGTCGCCAATCCTGCCGAACACGATCGCGCCGAACGGTCGCACCAGGAAGCCGGCGGCGTAGGCCGCGAAGGCCGAGAGTAGTGCGGCCGTCGCGTTACCTGGCGGAAAGAACAGCGCCGCGAAGAACGGCGCGAGCGTTGCGTAAAGGTAGAAGTCGTACCACTCGAATACGGTGCCGAGCGATGACGCGAATATGACTCGCTTTTCCTCGGTGCCGAAGTCCTGCCCCCCAGCAGTCCTAGCGCTAGCTTCCGCCATCTTCCCCTCCTCCAAGGTTTGTAGGTCGCGGACAAAAACCTGACGCGGAGCATAACAACAAATTCAGTTTCTGCACCACGAAATGGCAGGGCGATTATCGCTGGCGAAATCCCGCGTTTCGCACAAGGGCGAGCGATCTTGTTTATAAAAGGCTTTTTTCAGACACCCCCATGTCTGACAGTTACATCAGGTGCACCGCGGTCGGGAATTCGAAGCGGAGCCCGCACGGCGCGGCGTCGAGGCCTTCTTCCCGCGTGCCTCGATGTCGGCGTCGAGCGCCGCGATTTACAGCACATCAACTTTGGATTACCGTGATTGAGTAGTCGAGCCGAATCGCTCGACACTCAAGCGCGGTGCATGATCACAGCACAACAGCTTCGGGCGGCGAGAGCGCTGCTGGGTCTGGATCAGAGGGCGCTGGCGGCGGCGAGCGGCCTGTCACTGCCGACGATCCAGCGCATGGAGGCGAGCGACGGGGTGGTGCGAGGTAACGTCGACTCCTTGACGAAGCTGATCGAGGCCCTCGAGCGCGCAGGCGTGGAGTTGATCGGCGAAGGGGCCGCCAGCGCGACCGGCGGCCGGGGCGTGAGGCTCAAGCGGATGTCCCAAGCGTCCGGATAGGGCACTCGATGGCTCTGACGGGGCTGTTGTGGTGCGTCGGAGCGCTGCTGGCAATCAGCGCGGCAGCGATCCCGGCTGCGCGCCTCCGGTCGGCAAGCCTGCTCGTCTACGGCGCCACGCTGCTCGTTTGCGCGTCGGCGCTCGGCCTGGCGATCGCCAGTCTTCTGCTTGCGGGCGGCATCCAGCCCGATTCACTTACGCTGCCCGTCGGCCTGCCGTGGCTCGGCGCGCATTTTCGGCTCGACGCGCTGGCAGCGTTCTTCCTCGTCGTGGTGAATCTCGGGGCCGCGAGCGCGAGCGTCTACGGCATCGGCTACGGCAGGCACGAAGAGGCGCCCGGGCGGGTGCTGCCGTTCTTCCCGGCGTTCCTCGCGGGCATGAACCTCGTCGTGCTCGCCGACGACGCGTTTACGTTCCTGTTCACCTGGGAATTCATGTCGCTCACGTCCTGGGCGCTCGTCATGGCGCACCACCGGCGCGCGGGCAATGCGGCCGCGGGCTACCTGTACCTGATCATGGCGAGCTTCGGCACGCTCGCGCTGCTGCTCGCATTCGGTCTGCTCGCCGGTCCGGCCGGGGGGTACGCGTTCCAGGCCATCCGCGCGGCGCCCCCGGTGGCCGGCGTGGCCGCAGGCGTGCTCGTTCTGACGCTCATCGGCGCAGGGTCGAAGGCCGGCCTGGTGCCGCTGCACGTGTGGCTGCCGCTCGCGCATCCCGCGGCGCCGAGCCACGTCTCGGCGCTGATGAGCGGGGTGATGACCAAGGTCGCGGTGTACGGGGTGGTGCGCATCGTGTTCGACCTGCTCGGCGTGCCGACGTGGTGGGCGGGGGCGCTGGTCGCGCTGCTCGGCGGGGTGACGGCGGTCATGGGCGTGCTGCATGCGCTCATGGAACACGACCTCAAGCGCCTGCTCGCCTACCACACGGTGGAGAACATCGGCATCATCTTCATCGGTCTCGGCCTGGCGCTCGCCTTCGGGGCAAACGGCATGCGCGCGGCGGCCGCGCTCGCACTGACGGCGGCGCTGTTCCACGTGTTCAATCACTCGGTGTTCAAGAGCCTGCTGTTCTTCGGCTCGGGCGCGGTGCTCACCGCCACCGGCGAGCGCGACATGGAGCAGCTCGGTGGACTCATCCATCGCATGCCGCGCACGGCGTTCGCGTTCCTGGTCGGCTCGGCAGCGATCTCCGCTCTGCCGCCGTTCAACGGCTTCGTGTCCGAATGGCTCACCTTCCAGGCGATTCTCGTCAGCCCCGCGCTGCCGCAGTGGCTGCTGAAATTTCTCGTACCGGCGATCGGGGCGCTGCTCGCGCTCTCCGCGGCGCTCGCCGCGGCCTGCTTCGTGAAGGCCTTCGGCGTGACTTTCCTCGGCCGGCCGCGCAGCGAGGCGGCGCGCAATGCGCGCGAGGTCGACCGCTGGTCGCTCGCTACGATGTTCATTCTCGCGGCCCTGTGCCTGGTCGCCGGCATCCTGCCCGGCTATTTCATCGATGCCCTGGCTCCGGTGACTCACTCGCTCGCCGGGTCGCGCATGCCGCCCCAGGGCGCGCTCGACTGGCTGACCATCGTGCCGGTTGCGCAGAGCCGCAGCTCGTACAACGGGCTGCTCCTGTTCCTGCTCATCGCGTTCGCCGCCGGTCTGGGCGCCGAGGCGATCCACCGCTGGGCCTCCGGTGCGCTGCGCAGGTCCGCCGCCTGGGACTGCGGCTTTCCCGACGCGAGCCCCGCGACCCAGTACACGGCCGGCAGCTTTTCGCAGCCGATCCGCAGGGTGTTCGGGTCGGTGGTGTTCCGCGCGCGCGAGGAGGTGCGCATCCCCCCACCGGGCGATCTTCAGCCCGCGCACATGCACGTGCGGCTGCGCGACGTCCTGTGGGACGTGTTCTACGCGCCGCTCACGGGCGTCGTGGGCTACGTGGCGGATCGCTTCAACAAGGTGCAGTTCCTCTCGATCCGGGCGTATCTCACGCTGGTGTTCGGGGCCTTGGTCGCGCTTCTTATGGTGCTCGCGGTATGGCAGTAGCCCTGGATCTCCTGGTCCAGATCGCCCAGATGGTGCTCGTGCTTGCGCTCGCGCCCCTGTTCGCCGGCTACGTGCGCAAGGTGAAGGCGCACCTGCTGCGGCGCCAGGGCCCGCCGCTCGTGCAGCCCTACCGCGAAGTGCTGCGCCTGCTGCGCAAGGACGTCGTGCTCGCGGATTCGGCATCATGGGTGTTTCGCGTGTCGCCGTACCTCGTGTTCGCCACCACGTGGGTCGCAGCCGCGCTCGTTCCCACCTTCGCCACCGGGCTGGTCTTCAGTTACGCGGCCGACGTGATCGCCATCGTGGCGCTGCTGGGAAGCGCGCGCTTCATGCTCGCGCTGGCGGGCCTCGACGTCGGAACCAGCTTCGGCGGAATCGGCTCGAGCCGCGAGATGCTGATCGCTTCGCTCGCCGAGCCGGCGATGCTGATGGTGGTGTTCACGCTGTCGCTGCTCGCCGGCTCCACCCAACTCTCGTCGATCGCCGCATTCATGCAGGCGTCGGACGTCGGACTGAGGTTCTCGCTCGCGCTCGCTCTCATCGGGCTCATCATGGTGGCGATCGCGGAAAACGCGCGCATTCCGATCGACAATCCGGCCACGCACCTCGAGCTCACGATGGTGCACGAGGCGATGATCCTGGAGTATTCCGGGCGCCACCTGGCGCTCATCGAGGCGGCCGCGTTCCTGAAGCTGCTGCTCTACGTCTCGGTGATCGCCTGCGTATTCTTCCCCTGGGGAATCGCGACCTCCGGGCAGGGGCTGGTCGCCTACGTGGCGGCCGTCGGCGTGTATCTGCTCAAGCTCGCCGCCGGCGGCTTCCTGCTCGCGGCGTTCGAGACTGCGATCGCGAAGATGCGCGTGTTCCGCGTGCCGGACTTCCTCGGCGCTGCGCTGATGCTCGGCTTTCTCGCCACGCTGCTGCTCTTCGTCACGATGGCCGGCTGATGGACCGACTCGCCCTGGACGTCGCGCACCTGTTCGCCGGCGGGCTCGTGCTGGTGAGCTTCATGCTTCTGTACCAGGACCGGATGACCGGGCTGGTGAACAATTTCGCGCTGCACGCGCTGGTGGTTTCTCTCGCGGTGGCCTGGCAGGCCCACATCCAGCACGCGCCGCATCTGTACATCACCGCCGCGATCGCGCTCGGCGTCAAGGCGATCGTCATTCCGCTCGCCCTGCATCGCATCATCGTGCAGCTCGGGATCCATCGCACGATCGAGACGGTGGTCGGCATCGGCCAGACGATGCTGGCGGGGATCGGGCTGGTCGCGCTGTCGATCATCGTCATGCTGCCGATCACGGCCAAGGCGGGAACCCTGGCCCAGCAGGACCTCGCGTTCGCGCTGTCGGTGCTGTTGCTCGGCTTGCTGATGATGATCTCGCGGCGCAACGCGGTGAGCCAGGTCATCGGCTTCATGTCGATCGAGAACGGGCTGATCCTCGCCGCGACCGGCGCCAAGGGGATGCCGCTGGTGGTGGAGATCAGCGTGGCGTTTTCCATTTTGATCGCCCTCATCGTGATCGGCGTGTTCCTGTTCCGCATTCGTGAGCGCTTCGACACGGTCGATATCCACGCACTGCACGAGTACCGGGGCGAGCAGCCGTGAGCGACGCGGGCTCCGTATTCGTCGGCGCAGTGCTGCTCATCCCCGCGGCGAGCGCGGCTCTGCTCGCGGCGCTGCCCGACGACCGCGTGACCGCGCGGCTGAACGCGCTGGCGTCGTTCCTGACCTTCGTCGCGGCGAGCGTGCTGTTCTTCGAGCGGCCGCCGCCGGGGCATTACCTCATCGTGGACGATCTGAACGTGGTGTTCATCGTTCTGAGCACCTTCGTCGGCTTCACGACGAGCATGTTCAGCGGCAGCTACATCGCGCACGAGCTGGAGACCGGCCGGCTCACGCCGCTCTACCTGCGCTTCTATCATGCGATGTACCAGATCCTCATGTTCGGCATGAACCTGGCGCTGCTGTCCAACAACATCGGCCTGATGTGGGTGGCGATCGAGCTGGCGACGCTCACGACGGTGCTGATGGTGGGGATCTACCGCACGCCCGCCGCGCTCGAGGCGGCGTGGAAGTATTTTCTCCTCGGCAGCGTCGGCATCGCGCTCGCGCTGTTCGGCACCATCCTGGTGTATCTCGCGGCGCACTCGGTCGTCGGCGAAGGCCTGGACGCGATGGCCTGGAACGTACTGGTGCGCAGGGCGCCCGAATTCGACCCTGCGCTGCTAAACCTCGCGTTCCTCTTCCTGCTGCTCGGCTACGGCACCAAGGTGGGCCTCGTTCCGCTGCACGCCTGGCTGCCGGACGCGCACGCGGAAGGCCCGACGCCCATATCCGCGGTGCTTTCCGGCCTGCTGCTGAACGTGGCGCTGTTCGCCGTGCTGCGATTCAAGAGCGTGCTGTCCGCGAATCCCGGGGCATTCGCACCGGGGCCGCTGATGGTGTCTCTCGGCTTGCTGTCCGTGATCTTCGCGTCGTTCATGCTCTACCGGCGCCACGACATCAAGCGCATGTTCGGCTATTCGTCCATCGAGCACATGGGCATCATCACCTTCGCTTTCGGCATGGGCGGGCCGCTCGCGAATTTCGCCGGTCTCCTGCACATGACCCTGCACAGCCTCACCAAGTCGGCGATCTTCTTCTGCGTCGGACATATCGCGCAGGCGAAGGGGACGCAGCACATGCCGGACATCCGCGGGCTCACGGTCTCCCACCCGGTGCTCGGCTGGGGACTCGTGCTGGGTGTCGCGGCAATCGCCGGGCTGCCGCCGATGGGCCTATTCATGACCGAGTTCCTCATCGTCACGACGACATTTGCGCGTCATCCCCTTCTCGCGATCGCCCTCGGCCTGGGCCTGCTCACTGGATTCGGGGCGCTGCTGCTGCGCCTGAACGGCCTCGCGTTCGGTGACCCCCACGGCAGCGGCGCGCCGGCACGAGCGTCCTTCGTGCCGGTGTATGCCCACTTCGGGCTGGTGCTCGCGGCGGGAGTCTGGCTGCCGCCCGCGCTCACCGAGTGGTTCCAGCACGTGGCGAGCCTTCTCAGGTAATCCGGCATGGCGACGCTGAACTGGCCGCATTCCGCCCTGAGCCGCGACGAATGGGAGCGCGCGGCGGCGCGCCTGCAGCGGGGCGAGCTCGGGCTGCTCGGGCTGTGGGCCGAGCCGCGCTGCGCATACATGGCGGTGATCGAGCACGACACGAATGCGTGCTCCCTGCTGAGCGTGGCCTGCGAGGAGGACCGCTTCCCTTCGGTCGGGCGGCTGCATCCGCCGGCGATCCGGCCGGAGCGGGCGATTCGCGACCTGGTCGGCCTGGAACCCGAGGGTTTGCCGGACACGCGGCCCTGGCTGCGCCATCGCGGCGCGTATCCGTTCCTGCCGGCGTCGGGCGAGAGCCTGCACCAGATCCCGGTGGGACCGGTGCATGCAGGGATCATCGAGCCGGGACACTTCCGCTTCACCGCCAACGGCGAGACCGTGGTGCGGCTCGAGGAGCGCCTGGGTTACACCCACAAGGGCGTCGACGCCTTGATCGCCGGGGCCGCCATCGAGCGCGCAGCGGTGCTGGCGGGACGCATCTCCGGCGACAGCACGGTGGCCTTCGCGCTGGCGTTCGCCCGTGCGGTCGAAGCCGCGCTCGGGATCGAGATACCGCCGCGCGCGGTGTGGCTGCGGGGCTTGCTCGCCGAGCTGGAGCGGCTCGCCAATCACTTCGGGGACATCGGCGCAATTTGCAACGATGCCGCGCTCGCCATCCTGCACGCGCAATTCGGTTTGCTGCGCGAGCGGGTGCTGCGGACCTCGAGCGCCTGTTTCGGGCACCGCCTCATGATGGACCGCGTCGTGCCCGGCGGGCTTCGCTGCGACCTGCCGGAGGACGGCGCGCCCCGCGTGCACGAGCTGGTCGCGCAGGCCCGCAAGGCATTTCCAGACCTCGTCGAGGTCTACGAAAACACCGCATCGCTCAAGGATCGCACGGTCGGCACGGGCGTCCTGTCGCCCGCGCTCGCGCGTCAGTTCGCGGCGGGCGGATTCGTCGGGCGCGCGTCCGGGCGCAAGTTCGACGCGCGGCGCACGCCCGGCTACGCGCCCTACGACGCGCTGCGCTTCGAAGTCCCCGTGGTCCAGGCGGGCGACGTGAACGCGCGCGTGTGGATCCGTATCCGCGAGGTCGAGGAGAGCCTAGCGCTGCTCGAGCAGATTCTGGCAGGGCTGCCGCCCGGCCCCGTCTACAGCGCGATCCCCGAGGGCGTGGCATCCGGCGTGCGCGAAGGGGTCGCGCTGGTGGAGGGATTCCGCGGCGACATCCTCGCGTGGCTGAGGATCGATGCGGCGGGGCGCGTCGAGCGCTGCCACCTGCGCGATCCGTCGTGGTTCCAGTGGCCGCTGCTCGAGGCGGCGATCGAGGGCAACATCGTCGCCGACTTCCCGCTGTGCAACAAGTCGTTCAACTGCTCGTACTCCGGGCACGACCTGTAGGACGACCGCCATGCGCCGATTGCTGTTCAAGAGCTTCGTCCAGGGACTTCTCACCGAACCCGCTCCGGCGGCGGACGAGGGGGCGCTCGCCGAGCTGGCCGCGCGCGTCAACCTGGCGTCGCACAAGCGCCTCGGGCGGGCGCTCGCGATCCGGGAGGTAGACGCTGGTTCGTGCAACGGCTGCGAGCTCGAAATTCATGCGCTCGGCAACGTGCTGTACGACCTCGAGCGCTTCGGCCTGCGCTTCGTCGCTTCCCCGCGTCACGCCGACGTGCTGCTGGTCACGGGGCCGGTGACCGAGAACATGCGGCAGGCGCTCGAGCGTACCTACGCGGCCACGCCGGACCCGAAATGGGTGGTCGCGACCGGCGACTGCGCGTGCGGCACGGGAGCGTTCGCGGGTAGCGAGGTCTGTGTGGGAAGCGTGTCCCGGGTGCTGCCGGTCGATCTGCACATCCGCGGCTGTCCGCCGACGCCGATCGATTTGCTCAGGGGGTTTCTGGCACTGCTCGATAGCGTGGCGGCGGATCGAAGGCGCGGAGCCTGACGCGTCGCGGACAGGAGGAGGGGAAAATGAGCGAGGACGAACCGGAGAAAAAGGGGCTTTCTCCCACGCAGTTGGCGATCGCGGCGCTCGGCGCGGCGATCGTCCTGGTCGTCGTCATGATATTGATGACCCTAAGCGGCCTGCTGTAGGTCTAAGACAGGTGGACGGCGGTCGGGAGCCAGAACCCGACCACGCACAGCGCCGCCCCGACGGCGCCGAGCGCGCCGGCAAGCCAGGCGAGCGCGGGCATCGCGGTGATGATCGACGCGGAGGCGAGCACGATTGCGATCTGCACCGCGGCCGAGGCGAGCTCGTAGTGGTGGTAGGCGGCCATCGAGCGGTCGCGCCGCGCCTCGGCCTGCTTTGCGCGCGCGGCGAGCTCCTTGCGGCCCTCGCCGGTCTCAGGCTCGGACTGGTAGCGCTCGGCGGTGTTCTTCCAGGCCTCGGCCTGCTTCCTCGCGGTCTCGCCGCCGCCCATCGCGTCGAGCTGCTCGGCGGCGGTGCGCAGCGTAGTCTGGCGGATCGTCTTCGCCTGGAAGAACGCCCAGAGATTGGACGCCTCGATGTTGGCGTCGAGCGCAGCGGTCTGCGCCGATTTGCCGAGGGTCTCCGAGAACGCGAGCACCAGCGCGAGGATCGCGATCAGCAGCGCGATTCCCTTGTTGTGCTCGCCTTGTGCTTCGACGTGGGCACCCGACATGACGTTGTCCGATGAAAAAACCGGCGCGAATTCTAGCCTAGCGCGCGCGCGAGGCGGCGAGCAGGCCCGCGAGCGCCACCGCCGTGAAGGCGGCGCCGGCGTAGAAGGTCGCCGCCGGCCCGGAGGCGCTCCACAGCCAGCCGGCGAGCAGGCTCGCAGCGATCAGCGCGACGCCGCTGACCAGATTGAACACGCCGAACGCGGTGCCGCGCGCCTCGGCCGGCGCGGCCTCCGCGACGAGCGCAGCGAGCAGCCCCTGCGTCAAGCCCATGTGCGCGCCCCACAGCGCCACGCCGGCGAATACCGCGGATGGGCCGCGCGCGGCGCCGAGCGCCAGGTCGGCCGAGATCAGGGCGGCGAGCCCCCAGCCGATGAGCGCGCGCCGCTTGCCGCGGTCCGCGGCGATTCCCGCGGGATAGGACGCGGCCGCGTAGACGGCGCTCATCACCACCATGACGAGCGGCACGTAGGTGATGGCGAGGCCGACGTCGGCCGCGCGCAGCACCAGGAACGCCTCGGAAAAGCGCGCCAGCGTGAGCACGGCGCCGAGCGCGACCACCAGCCAGTAGCGGGTGCCGAGCCGCGCGAGCATCGCGCGCGACAGCGGGCTCGGAGCCGTGGCCGCGGCAGGCGTCTCGGGCTCGCGCACGCCGAAAGCGATCACCAGCAGGCAGGCGAGCGCCGGCACCACCGCCGCCCACAGCGCGGCGCGCAGGCTCTCGGCGAACAGCGCCATCAGCGCGACCGCGGCGAGCGGCCCGAGCACCGCCCCGACCGAGTCGAGCGCCTGGCGCAGGCCGTAGGCCGCGCCGCGCAGATCGGGCGGCGTGACGTCCGCGACCAGCGCATCGCGCGGCGCGCCGCGGATGCCCTTGCCGACGCGGTCGGCGAAGCGCGCGGCGGCCACCAGCCCGATGCTCGTCGCGAGCGGGAAGAAGGGCTTGGACAGCGCGGCGAGCCCGTAGCCGAGGGCGAGCAGGGGCTTCCTGCGTCCAAGCCAGTCCGACAGCGTTCCCGAGAACACCTTGACGATCGCCGTGATGCCCTCGGCGATGCCCTCGATCAGCCCGACTTCCAGCATCGTCGCGCCGAGCACCGAGGTCATGTAGAGCGGCAGCAGCGCGTGCACGAGCTCCGAGGAGCTGTCCATCAGCAGCGAAACGAATCCGAGCGCCCACACGGTGCGCGGCAGGCGCCCGCGCGCGCCGGCGCGGCTCACGGCGTGTCGGCCTGCGCAGTCTCGCGCGGCGGCGCATGGCCGCCGCCGAACTGCGCCCAGGCGACACCCGCCATGGTCAGCGCCGCGCCGCCGATCTTCATCGGCGTGAAGTGCTCGCCGAGCGTGAGCCAGGCCACCAGGCCCGCGATCGGCGGCATGAGGTACTGCAGCGGCGCGCTCCTCGCCAGCCCGCGCACCGCGTTCACCCACGCCCACACCAGCCAGCCGAGGAAGGCCGAGACGAAGATCGCCCACACCAGGCCCAGCCACACCAGCGGCGGCAGCGCGTGCAGCGGCGCGGCGAAGAACGACGGCGCGGTGACCAGCACCAGCGGCGGAGCGCCGAAGAGCAGCGAATACGCGAGCACCGGCAGCGGGCCGTAGCGCTCGGTGATCGGGCGTGCGATCACCGTGTAGAGCGAAAACAGCGACGCCGCGAACAGCAGTACGAGGTCGCCCGCGCCGGCGAGCGCCACGCCGCGCACGAACTTGTCCGACAGGAAGATGACGATGCCGAGGAACGCGGCGAAGGTGCCGGCGAGCTGTCGTCGGCGCAGCTTCTCGACTCCGGCGTAGGCGAGGATCAGCAGCGTGAACAGCGGCCCGCCGGTGAGCACCAGCGCGCTCGAGAACGCGGTCGACAGGTCGATGCCCCAGGTGACTAGGCCGACGTGCGCCGTGTGGCCGACCAGGCCGCAGGCCACGAAGCGCGGCAAATCCTCGCGCAGCGGCCAGGACTTGGCAAGGTGGCGCCGGTACACCAGAGCGAGCAGCAGAAAGCCGAGCAGCGGCATCGTGAGGAAGCGGATGAACAGGAACGGCCCGACGCCGATGTTGTCGAGCACGTACTTGACGAAGGTGAAGTTGACGCCCCAGACCGCCATGATGGCGACCGCCGCGACCAGCGACCAGCGCTCGACGCCGGCGCCCGGGGAACGCCGCGCAAGGGAATGCGAAGCCATGCAGGCGAGCAGGTTACACTAGCTCCGCCCCCGCCAAGTTTCGCCTATCGATGCTCTCCGCCCGTCCCGCCGTGCACGCGCTCGGCGCCTCGAAGATTCGCGAGGTGGCCGACGCCCACCTCGGAAATCCGGATCTGCTCGCTTTCTGGGCGGGCGAGTCGGATCAGGCCACACCGGAATTCATCCGCCGCGCGGGCATGGCTTCGCTCGAGGCGGGCGAGACGTTCTACTCGCAGAATCTCGGCATTCCCGAGCTGCGTGCTGCGCTCGCGCATTACGTGTCGCGGCTGCGGCGCCCGACGCGGCCCGAGCAGGTGGGCGTCACCAGTGCGGGCGTGAGCGCGCTGATGCTCGCCTCGCAGCTGCTGCTCGAGCCCGGCGACCGCGTCGTCGAAGTGGTGCCGCTGTGGCCCAACCTGCAGGAGATCCCGCGCATCCTCGGCGCGAGCGTGACCGCCGTGCCGCTGGAGTTCTCGCCCGCGGGCTGGCGGCTGGATTTGGAGCGCCTGGTCGCGGCGCTGACCCCGGGCACGCGCGCGCTGTACGTCAACTCGCCGAACAACCCGACCGGCTGGACCGCGACGCGGGAGGAGAACGCCGCGATCCTCGAGCACTGCCGCCGCCATGGCATCTGGATCTTCGCCGACGACGCCTACGAACGGTTGTACTACGGCAACGTATCCGGCGTCGCGCCTTCGTTCCTCGACATCGCGGGCGAGGACGACCGCGTGCTGTCGGCGAACACCTTCTCCAAGCCGTGGCTGATGACCGGCTGGCGCCTGGGCTGGCTCGTGGTGCCGGCGTCGCTCTCCGGCGACCTAGCCAAGCTGATCGAGTTCAACACCTCGTGTGCGCCGGTGTTCGTGCAGCGCGCCGGGATCGCCGCGCTCGAGCAGGGCGAGCCGGTGATCGCCGCGGCGCTCGGGCGCCTGCGTCGCGCGCGCGATCTGCTCGTCTCGCTGCTGGCGGAGGTGCCGCGCGTCGAGGCCCCGCGCCCCGCGGGCGCCATGTACGCTTTCATGCGCGTGGCCGGCATGCGCGACAGCCTGGCGTTCTGCAAGCGCCTGGTGCGCGAGCACCGCCTGGGGCTCGCGCCGGGCGCCGCCTTCGGGCCCGAGGGCGAAGGCTACCTGCGCTGGTGCTTCGCGGCGAGCGAGGAGCGGCTCGCCGACGGCGTTGCGCGCCTGCGCAAGGCCCTCGCCGTGGATTCCGCCTAGGCGCCCAACGGCCGCTTGACGGCGGCGTGGTGCGCCGCGCCGTGCTGCGGCTCGAGCACGGCGATCTCGCCGGAGAGCTCGGCGCCTTCCTCGACCTTGATCTTCGCGTAGCGGATCTTGCCGGAGACCTTGCCGGTCGAGTGGATCAGCAGCTGCTTGCGCACCGTGAGCTCGCCTTCCAGCCGGCCGTGGATCTCCGCGACGTCGACCGCCACCGTGCCGCTGAAGGTCCCCTGCTCGGAGATCTGCAGCACGCGCGCGTCGAGCGTCGCCTCGATGCGGCCTTCCACCGCGAGCGTGTCGCAGTCGGTGATCTCGACGCCCTTCATCTTGATGTCCGGGCCGACGATGAGCTTCGCCTCGCCCTTGGCGCCGGGCTTGGCGGGTTCATGGTGCGCGACGGCCGGCGCGGGCGCGGCGGCCGCCGGCGCGGTCGG
>DASPRB010000158.1:0-10227 GCA_035624675.1 Burkholderiales bacterium | reverse complement strand
CTTCGAGTCCGGCGCGCGCCGAGTAATAGATGAGCGAGACTTCGCGCTCCGGCGAACCGGTGAGCGTGTGCACGTCCTTCCAGGCCGGCATCCAGAACTCGGCGTCCTCGCGGTAAAGCGCGAGCCAATCGTCCCAGCGCTGCGCGTCGAGATAGTGGGCCTCCCGGTAAAGGAGCTCCGCCGCCTCGGGCGGCACGAGCGCGCTCATTGCGGCGCGCTCCGCGCGAGCAGGCGTTGCCAGGCGAGGTACAGCGCGTGGTAGACGGTCTCGTCGCCGGTGTCAAAGGCGCCGTGCATGGAAGTCGCGGGCGCGATGCCGAGCTCGCGCGCGTGGTCGTCGGCGCCGAGGCGCATCGCGCCGGTGCCGCGCAGGGTGCCCTGCTGCCACTCGATTTCCCCCGAGCGGAATCCCTCCTGGCAGTCCTCGTAGGTGACCGTGTCGTCCGGAGTGGCGAGCCCGCTCGGATTGTAGAAGTCCTCGTACTGGCGCAGGCGCTGGCGGCGCGCCTCCGCGCCTTCGCCCACCGGCGCCACGCAGTAGGTGGTCATCTCGGTGAGATCGACCGCGAGCGGGCGGATGACGCGCATCTGCAGCGCCGCGCTCGAGCCGAGCTGCAGGTTGGGAAAGACGCAGAACTGGCGCGTGCGCAGCATCCAGTCGGCGCGCAGCGCTCCCACGCGCTGCTCGAGCTCGCCAAGCGCGCCGTAGAGCGGGTGGCGCTCCACCGGCGCCTTGGTCCATACCAGGGCATGGCCCTGCTCGAAGCCGAAGGAGCCCATCTCGGTCTCCAGCTCGCGGCCCGCGCGGCCCTGCCAGAGCGCGGGCGCGACGTCCGTGCGATGGGCCATCGCCGCGCGCCGGTCGAGCAGGCGGAAGTACGACGGGTGCACCGAGGTGAGGTGGTAGGCGTCCAGCGTGTTCTCCAGCTGCAGCTTCCAGTTCGCCCGATAGGTGTAGCCGACGTTGCCCGGCAGCAGCTCGATGCCTTGCGCGGACTGATCGACCACGAGATCGATGAACACTCGCGCGTCGCCGAGGTAGGACTCGAGCGGCGCGACATCATCCGACAGACTGGCGAACAGGAAGCCGCGGTACTCCCCGAAGCGCGCGACGCGCACCAGGTCGTGCGACTCGGCGTCGAAGGCCGCGGGATAGGCCCCCTGCGCCCGCGCCTTGATCGCGACGTTGCGCCCGGCGCTGTCGTAGGCCCAGCCGTGGTACCGGCACACGTGCGCTTTCGCATTGCCGCGGCCGCCGTGGCACACAAGCGCGCCCTTGTGGCGGCAGCTGTTGATGAAGCAGCCGAGCGAGCCGTCGGCGGCGCGCATCAGCACGACCGGCCGGCGCCCGATCCAGCTGCACAGGTAATCGTGCGGCCGGGGCAGCTGCGATGCGTGCCCGACGTAGATCCACGAGCCCTCGAAGATGCGCCGCATCTCGAGCTCGAACACCGCTTCGCTGCGAAACGCATCGCGGTGCACCCGAAACACGCCCTCGCGCGGGCGATGGTCGATCAGCCGCTCGATGTCGGCCGCGGACGGCACGCTGCTTCCCCCATTCCCGGGCACGGCTACTCGTCGCTCACCGGCGTGGTGGCGACGATGAACACGAGGTCGGTGATGCCGGTGTTGTAGATCGCGTGCTCGACCTTGGGCGCGATGAAGATGACATCGTGGCGGCGTACCACGCGGCGCTTGCCGTCGATCACCATCAGGCCTTCGCCTTCGAGCACGTGGTAGACCTGCTCCTGCACCTTGTGCGCGTGCGGCTCGACGTAGGCGCGCGGCTGGTAGCAGGAGATGCGGTAGTCGATGTGCTGCGAGCCGGTGGTCTGCGGGTGCACCAGGAACTTGGAGAACGCGCCGCCGAAGTGGCCGGGCAGATCTTCCCAGTCGACCTCGGCGATGTGGCGGATCACGGACTCTCGCTTGACTTTGCGTTTCATCGTGGTTCCTTGGCAAATACTTTCGCTGCCCCGAATACGGGCTCCTTGTGCGGGATCGGCGGCAGCGCCCAGGCGCCGGTGGCCGGCGGCCGGATGTTGGCGTCCACGTGCACGTCGACGAGGCACGGCTTGCCGAGCCTGATCGCGTGCTCGAGCGCCCCGGCGAAATCCTGCGACTTCTTCACGGTGATCCCCTCCACGCCCGAGGCGCGCGCCCAGGCGGCGAAGTCCGGATTGTAGGGCTTGCCCTCGGGCCCTTCGTAGAAGCCGGTGCCGATCTCGCGCCCGTTGAACAGACCGTACTGGATGTCGCGGATCGCCGCCCAGGAGAAGTTGTTCCATACCACCCACACCGCGGCGATGTTGTACTCGACCGCGGTGCACAGCACGTGCGGCACCATGGTGAAGCCGCCGTCGCCGCAGATCGACACGCACACCTTGTCGGGCGCGGCGAGCTTCGCGCCGAGGATCGAGCTCGGGCCGAAGCCCATGCCCGAGTAGCCCCAGGTGTTCAGCATCGCCTGCGGCCGGCGCGCGTTCCAGAACTGCATGTACCAGTTGTGGTGCACGCCGGAGTCGAGCGAGATGATCGCGTCCTCGGGCAGCACCGCGCGGCAGTCGGCGACCACGCGCTCCGGGCGCATCGGGCTCGCGTGAATATCGAAGTTCGGACGCGTGAAGGCGTCCCACTCCTTCTTCCAGCCGGCGATCTGCGCGCGCCATTCCGCGAGGCGCGGAGCGGCCTCGAGCTTGCGCGCGGCGAGCGCGCCGAGCAGCTGCTCGAGGAACGCCTTCGCGTCGGCCAGGATCCCGAGGTCGGGCGGATAGTTGCGCCCGATCTCGGCGTGGTCGACGTCGACGTGAATAAGCTTCGTGTGCGGGAAGTTCCACGAGTAGCCGGGCAGCCACGAGGAGGCCGAGCGGTCGTCGAAGCGCGCGCCGATCGCGAGCACGAGGTCGGCGTAGCGTCCGGCCTGGTTCGCGGGATAGGCGCCGTTGCGGCCGATGAAGCCGAGCGACAGCGGATCCTCCATGTCGAGGCAGCCCATGCCGTTCGGCGAGCTGATCACCGGGATCGAGAGCTTCTTCGCGAGCGCGGTCAACTCGGCGGACGCTTCCGAGAGCGTCACGCCGTGGCCGATGAACAGCACCGGGCGCTTCGCGGCGAGGATCAGGTCGAGCGCGCGCCGCACGTCCTCGTTCGAGGCGCCGCTGCGGCGCGACAGGTATCCGTCCCACGGCGCCTCGAGCCTGGCGTCGGATTCCTCCTGGAACAGGTTGAAAGGAATGTCGACGTTCACCGGCCCGGGGCGCCCGCTCGTCATCGTGGTCGCCGCCTGCCTGAGCGCGAGCGGCAGCATCTCGACGCGCGTCGGCTGGAAGCTCCTCTTCACCACGGGGCGCACCACGTTCGGGAAGTCGGCCTGGTTGTGGCGGTTCAGCTCCTGGAACGGGCCGCGGTTGAACTGCGAGGTCGGCACGTTCGCGGTGAGCGCGAGCAAGGCGGAAGAGTCGGTCTGCGCCACCGCAAGCGCCATGATGAGGTTCGCCGAACCGGGCCCGGTCGAGGTGAGCGTCGCCACCGGCCGGTGCTTCACGCGGAAATAGCCGTCGGCCATGTGGCCCGCGACCTGCTCGTGGCGCGGCGAGACGAGCTTCACCTTGTCGGCGACGTCGTACAGCGCATCGAGCAGGCCGACGTTGCCGTGGCCGCAGATGCCGAACACGTAGGGAATCTTTTCCTTGACCAGGAACTCGGCGATGAGCTCCGCACCCTTTTTCTTGGACATATTCAGGATTTTCCTCTGTCAGACGCGGCACTATTACCCGCGATGCGTCCAAAAACCGCGCCATTCGTAAGGCCGGTGCCGCCGGGATAATTGAAGTAGAAGATGCCGCCGACCAGCTCGCCCGCGGCGTACAGGCCGGGGATCGGCTCGCCGTCGGTCGAGATCACCTGCGCGTCGGTGTTGATGCGCAGCCCCCCGAAGGTGAAGGTGATGCCGCAGGTCACCGCGTACGCCTCGAACGGCGGCGTGTCGAGCGTGTTCGCCCAGTTCGACTTCGGGATCGCGAGCCCTTCGGTGCGGCGCCCGTCCTTCACGTTCGGGTTGAACGGGATGTCCTGGCGCACCGCCGCGTTGTAGGCCTTCAATTCCGCGAGCGCGGCGCCTCCGTCGGTGTCCTCGAGCTTCGCGCACAGCTCTTCCAGAGTGTTCGCCGTGTGCTTGGTCACCTGGCGGATCTTGTATTCGTCCCTCAGCTGCGCCTTCACCTTCGCGTCGAAGATCTGCCAGGCGAACTGCCCCGGCTGTCCGAGGATCACGCGGCCGTACTTGGCGTAGGTGTAGTTGCGGAAGTCGGCGCCCTCGTCCACGAAGCGCTTGCCCAGGGCATTGATGTACACGCCCCAGGGATAGGAGTGCTTTTGGAACTGGTCGCCCACCGCGAGGTCGCCGAACTCGGGCGCGTTTCGCTCCCAGGCCACCGCGTGGCAGCCGGACCAGTTGCCCACTGGCGCCGCGCCGATGTCGAGCGCCATGCGGATCACGTCGCCGGTGTTGAAGCGCGTGCCGCGCACTTTCGCGAGCTCCCAGCCCGGGCCGAGGTAGCGCGCGCGCCACTCGGGATTCGCCTGGAAGCCGCCGGCGGCGAGCACCACGCTCTTCGCGCGCACGTCCACCGTCTTGCCCGCGCGCTTCACGCGCACGCCTTTCACGCCCTCGTCGTCCGCGAGCAGGCCCGTCGCGCGCGCCGAATACCAGATGTCGATGCCGTTCTTCTTCGCGGCGTTGGTGAGCGACTCCACCAGCCCGGGGCCGCCGCCGACCGCTTCGACCGTGAGGCCGCCCCAGAACTTGAACTTGCCGCCGATATTGAACGCCTGCCGTCCCCAGGCGGCGGTGAAGCGCACGCCCTTCGTGCGCATCCAGGCCACCGTGTCCAGGCTGCGCTTCACCAGAATCTCGGTGAGATCCGGGTCGCAGCGGAATTCGGTGACGCGCGCCATGTCGTCGAGGAACTGGTCTGCCGTATAGGTACCGAAGTCGGTGCGCGCGATCTCCTCCGGCGACAAGTCCGGCATCGCGCGCTTCAGGTCCTCCACGCCGTCGTAGGCCACCCGCATCAGCCCCGCGGTGAAGCGGCTGTTGCCACCCGCTTCGTCCTCGGTCGCGCGCTCAAGCACCAGCACGCGCGCGACCTTTTCGCGCGCCGCGAGCGCCGCGCAAAACGCGGCGTTGCCGCCGCCGACGACGATGACATCCCAGCTCGATTCCGCCATGCACCAGATCCCCTTTTGAGCGTTTCATAGTATCAAATGGATGTTTACCATGTCGGAAAACTGTCGAACCTGGGTTATGATGAATCGGGGATCCAAACGTGAGTGACACCGAGGCAAGAGTCGCCGAGCCGGCCAAGGAGCGCGCCGGCATCCAGTCGATCGAGAGGGCGTTCGCGATCCTCGAGGAGGTCGCGCGCCATCGCGACGGCGTCGGCCTGGCGGAGCTCGCCAAGCGCGTCGGGCTGCACAGCAGCACCACCTTTCACCTGGTGAGGACCATGCTGCAGCTCGGCTACGTCAGCCAGCCCAAGGACTCCAAGAAGTACCGCGTCGGCCGGCGGCTGTTCACGCTCGCTGCGGCGGCGCTGGACGAGGTCGAGCTGGTGCGCATCGCCACGCCGATCCTCGAGCAGCTCACGCTCGAGACGGGCGAGTCGGGCCACTTCGCGATCCGGTCGGGCGACGAGGTGGTGGTGGTGGCGAAGACCGCGGGCGGCGGCATGTTCCAGCTGGTGGACCGCTCGGGCGCGGTGCGCCCAGCGCACGCGACGGCGCTCGGCAAGGTGCTGCTCGCCGCGCTCGCCGCGCCGGATCTGGAGCGCTACCTGCAAAGCCACGAGCTGCGCGCCTTCACCGCCAAGACGATCGTCGAGCGCGCGCCGCTCGAGCGCGAGCTCGAGGAGGTGCGGCGCAAGGGCATCGCCTACGACGACGGGGAATTCGACCCGGAAGTGCGCTGCGTCGCCGTGCCGGTGCGCGACTTCGCCGGCCGCGTCACCGGCGCGATCGGCATTTCGGGCCCGATCTGGAGGCTGTCGCTGCAGGCGCTGCAGGACAAGTCGGCGCGCGTGCGCACCGCGGCGGCGCGCCTGTCGGCCGAGCTGGGCGCGCGCGCGGGCGCACCGCAGTAACCGTTCAATTTAGTCGAGGAGAGCACATGTTGCTTCAGGGTAAGAGCGTGGTCGTGGTCGGCGGCTCGTCCGGAATCGGGCTCGCCGCCGCGACGCTCGCGAAAGCGGAGGGCGCGACGGTGACGATCGCCTCCAGGTCGGCCGAGCGCCTGCGCGCGGCGGCGGCGCAGTGCGGCGGCGCGCGCACGATCGAGACGGACGTGACGAGCGACGCGAGCGTGGAGGCGCTGTTCAAGGCCTGCGGCCGGGTCGATCACGTGGTGGTGACCGCGGCGCAGCTGCGCACGGGTCCGATCAAGACGCTGTCCATCGAGGACGCCAAAGCCACCCTGGAGAGCAAGTTCTGGGGCGCGTGGCGCGTCGCGCGCTACGCCGACATCGCGCCCGGCGGATCGCTCACGATCGTCTCGGGCTACTTCAGCATCCGGCCGCGGCCGGGCGTCGCGATCGTGAGCGCGTCCAACGGCGCGCTCGAGTCGCTCGCGCGCAGCCTCGCGCTCGAGCTCGCGCCGGTGCGCGTGAACGCCGTGTCGCCGGGACTCATCGACACGCCAATCCGCGCCGCCATGCCGGAGGAGGCGCGCCGCAAGATGCTCGAGCAGACGGCGGCCGCGCTGCCGGTGAAGCGGGTCGGCGCCGGCGAGGATATCGCGCGCCAGATCCTCGCCTTCATGACGATCGGCTTCGCCACCGGCTCGATCGTCTACCTGGACGGCGGAGGATCGCTCGTATGAAGCTCTGGTATTCGCCCCCATCCCCCTTCGCGCGCAAGGTGCGCGCCTGCGCGATCGAGCTCGGCCTCGAGGCGCGCATCGAGCTGGCCGAGGTCACGGTGATGCCGGCCAAACCGAATCTCGAGCTCGCGCGCGACAATCCCCTCATCAAGGTCCCGGCGCTCAGGACCGACGACGGAACGGTGCTGTACGACTCGCGCGTGATCTGCGAGTACCTGGACGCGCTCGCGGGCGGCGGCAAGCTGTTTCCGCCCGCCGGCGCGGCGCGCTGGCAGGCCCTGCGGCGTCAGGCGCTCGGCGACGGCATCCTCGATGCGGGCATCCTGCGCCGCTACGAGCTTGCGCAGCGCCCCGAGGCGCTGCGCTGGCAGGACTGGCTCGCGGGCCAGCAGGCGAAGGTGGACCACGGGCTCGACGCCGCCGAGCGCGAGGCGGGCGGCTGGACGGACAAGTTCGACATCGGCCACATCACGCTCGCCTGCGCGCTCGGCTGGATCGACTTCCGCTTTCCCGATTCCGGCTGGCGCGCGACGCGCCCGCTGCTCGCCGCGTGGTTCGCGCGCGCATCGCTGCGACCGTCGCTCGCGCAGACCTCGCCGCGCGCCTGAGCGCGCCTTGCATGCGAACAGGAATGTTTGATAGTGTGAAGTGGTTTTTAGCATTGTGAAAGTCACACCGGTGTAGACCGCGACATCCCTAAGGAGGAGGAGCCAATGCATCAGGACGAGAAGGACCTCGCAGCCGACGCGGGGCGCAGGAAAGTATTGAAGGCCGGCGCGGCGCTGGCCGGCGCCGCCGCGCTCGGATTCCCGGCGATCGTGCGCAGCCAGTCCGACACGATCAAGATCGGGCATCTCACGCCGCTCACCGGCTTTCTCGGCGCGCTCGGCCAGTACGCGGTGCTCGGCATCCGGATGGCCGAGGAGGAAATCAACGCCGCGGGCGGCGTCATGGGCCGCAGAATCGAGCTCGTCTCCGAGGACTCGGTCAATCCCACGACGGCGGCCACCAAGGCGCAGCGCATGTACGAGCAGGACCGCGTCGCGCTGCTGCTCGGCGAGATCAATTCCGCCTCGGCGAAGACCATCATGCAGGTAGCGGCGCGCAACAAGCGCTTCTTCCTCAGCACCGGCGCGCGCTCGGACGTGCTGCGCGGCGCGGACTGCAACCGCTACACCTTCCACATGGACATTCCGGTCACCGTGATGGTGAACGCGGAGGGCCAGGGGCTGGAGCGCGACGGGCTGGTGAAGGGCAGGCAGGTGTTCTACCTGACCTCGGACTACCTCTTCGGCCACGACCTCGCCAAGGCGGCCAAGCGCTTCATGGCCGAGCACGGCGCCACCACGGTGGGCGACGAGCTGTGCGCCACCGACGTGACCGACTTCAGCCCGTATCTGCTCAAGATCCGGCAGGCGAAGCCGACGCTGGTCGCGACCAACCTCGGCGGCAACCAGGTCACCAACTTCATCAAGCAGTACGCCGAGTTCGGCCTGCCGTACGCGGTCGCCGGCTTCAACCTGAACACGGCCGACGCCTGGGCGGCGGGCCCCGGCAACCTGAGCGGCATCTGGCCGACCGTCTGGCATCACCACATCGATACACCGGGAACGAAGGCGTTCGTCGCCGCGTTCATGAAGAAGCACGGCAAGCCGCCGGAGAACCACGCCTGGATCGAGTACGTCTCGCTCAAGGTGCTGGCGCAGGCGATGAACGAGATCAAGTCGACCGACAACGACAAGCTGATCGCCCACCTGGAAAAGCAGCCGCAGTTCGACCTGCTCAAGCTGCGCAAGGGCTATTTCCGTTCCTGGGACCACCAGATGCAGCAGGAGGCCTTCACCTTCACGGTCAAGAAGCCGGGCACGTACAAGGAGGCGTGGGACTTCCTCGCGTTCAGCGCGGCCATTCCGCGGCCCGACCAGCCGCTGGAGCTGCTGGCGCCGACCAAGGCGCAGAGCGAATGTAAGATGTAATGCAACTCCTGTTCCTGCTGGAGCAGGTAGTCAACGGCCTGGTCCTGGGCGGTTACTACCTGCTGATCGCGCTCGGGCTGTCGTTGATCTTCAGCGTGGGCGGGGTGGTGAACCTCGCCCACGGCGCCTTCTACGCGCTCGGCGCGTACGCCTCGCTCGAGATCGCGAAGTTCCTCGGCTTCGGGCCCGCGGTGGCGCTCTCGCCGGTCGCGGTCGGGCTGCTCGGTATCCTGTTCGAGCGCTTCTTCCTGCGGCGCTTCTACACCGCCGATCCGATCCTCGGCCTGCTCGTCACCTTCGGCCTGGCGATGATCGCCGAGCAGGCGATCCGCATCATCTGGGGCGCCGCGCCGCTGCCGGCGTCGATGCCGCAGGGATTGAAGGGCAGCGTCATCGTGGGAGACTTCATCTTCTCGCGCTACCGGCTGCTGCTGATCGCGATCGTGGCCGCGGTGCTCACCGGCATCTGGCTGCTGCTGCACAAGACCTCTTTCGGCCGCGTGGTGCGCGCCGGCATCCAGCGCCCCGACATGGTCGCGGCGCTGGGGATCCGGCTGCAGCCGTACATGACCACGATCGTAGTGCTGGGCGTCGCCATGGCGGCGCTCGGCGGTGCGCTGTTCGCCCCGATCGCGCTCGTGTATCCGGCGATGGGCGCGGAGATCATCACCGTCGCCTTCGTCGTGGTGGTGATCGGCGGACTGGGCAGCTTCTGGGGGGTGGTGCTCGCGGCGCTGCTGGTCGGGGTGGTGCGCGGCGTGACGATCAATTTCGTGCCCGCGGCGGGCGAGGCCTCGATCTACATCCTGATGTTCCTGGTGCTGCTGTTCAGGCCGCGGGGGCTGCTCGGCGAACGCATCGAGAAGTTCGAATGACCCGCACCGGGACGAACGCGAAGCTCCGGACGCTGTGGATCGCGGCCGCCGCGCTGGTCGCGCTGCCGTTCGCGATGCCGCTGTTCGGCCTGACGGTCAACACGGCGAGCGTGACGGTGATCCTGGCGATCGCGGCGGTGGGGCTCAACATCCTCGTCGGCTACACCGGGCTCACCTCCTTCGGGCACGCCGCGTGGCTCGGGATCGGCGCCTACGCCGCGGCGATCGCGCAGAAGCACTGGCTGCACGGGCAGATCTTCCTGCCCGTCCTGTTCGGCGTCGCCTTCGTCGCCGCGCTCTCGCTCGCGGTGGGCTTCATGATCCTGCGACGGCGCGGCGTGTATTTCTCGCTCTTGACGCTCGCGCTCTCGGCGCTCGCCTACGCGATCGCGTTCCGCTGGACCGCCGTGACCGGCGGCGAGGACGGCCTGGGGGGCCTCGAGCGCGGCCGCATCGGGCCGATCTCGCTCGACAGCGCGCCGGTCTGGTACGCGCTCGTCGC
>DASPRB010000155.1:0-18426 GCA_035624675.1 Burkholderiales bacterium | reverse complement strand
CGTGCTCCAACTTCGAGGCGTTCCAGGCGCGTCGCATGCAGGCGCGCTTCCGCAACGAAAAGGGCAAGCCCGAACTCGCGCACACGCTGAACGGCTCGGGCCTCGCAGTCGGGCGCACGCTGGTCGCGATCCTGGAGAACTGCCAGCAGGCCGACGGCTCGGTTAGCGTTCCCACCGTGCTGCGCCCCTACATGGGCGGGGCGCAGAAGATCGCCCGGGCCTGATAGAATCCGCGGCTCGCATCTTTCGATCGCGAAGCGGAGAGATGGCAGAGTGGTCGAATGCGGCAGACTCGAAATCTGTTGTACGGGTAACCGTACCGGGGGTTCGAATCCCTCTCTCTCCGCCAACTCTTCCTGAGCGCCGAGCGTCGGCTCAAGCCTTCGGGATGCGGCCCGCGGCGACCCAGCGATCGAAGATCTCGAGAACGCACTCGACAAAGGGCGCGTCGTTGATGTGACACGGCAGCTCGACGCGCTCGATCCCGGGCAGCACGGCCGCGCGCAACTCGTCCATGAACGCCTTCAGGCCCGTGGGGTCGTACAGCGGCTCGCCCGGCCGGTCCCATTGCTCGATTCCGCCCAAGGGAAGGATCAATGCGGTCGGGCCGCGGGCTGCGGCGAGCCTCGCGGCGATCGCGCGGGCGGTCGCGCGACGCTCATCCGGGGTCGCCGTCACGGAGGCGATCAACCGATTGTGCGCGTGGTAAGGCCGGCCCGCGTAGTCCGGCTTCGCCGGAAGCCACGCGGGAAAATCGATCATGTCGATTGCGCCAGGGGCCACGATCTGCGGTATTCCTGCGCGGCCCGCGGCCTGCAAGCGCTGCGGACCCGAGGTGACGACCGAGCCGTGCACATCGTTGCTGACTTCCTGCAGGCTCAGGTCCAGCACGGCAGCGAAGCGTCCCTGCTCGGCGAGCGCTTCCAGGGCGCGCCCTCCCATTCCCGTGGTGTGAAAAACGACGACTTCGTAGCCGCGCTGCTCGAGCGCGGGCTTGAGGCCGACCATGTATTGCAGGCAGCTCTTGCCGAGCGAGGTCATGCCGACCACGGGACGCGAGTAGGCCGGGGCCGCCGCGGCCCGGCACGCGCCGACGATCGCCCCTGCCGCCTGGCCGAGGACCGATTCGCACACCGGATTCAGTCCGTACAGGCCTCCGGCCCACAGGATCATCATCAGGTCAGGCGGAATCCTCTCCGGCGGGATAAGGTGCGAATAGGCCACCGTCGATACCACGAGCTTGGGCACTCCGAGCGGAAGCGCCGCGGCGGCCTCGAGCGCGAGATCGGTGCCCATCGTTCCGCCGAGCGCGACAAAGCCGTCTATGTGTCCATCATCGCTCAGGCGACGCAGAAGAACGGCGGCGCCGCGCGCCATCAACGCCATGGCCTCGTTCTCGTCCGCGCTCGCTGCGACTCGCGCGAGCGAGACCCCGGCGGCCTCGGCGACCCGATGGTTCGAGATTTCCGGGACGAACGCGGGAGCGCCCAGCACGCCCACGTCCATCACCATGCATGCTCCGCCCGCGCGCTCGATGCAGCGTCGCAGGTAGCGGATCTCGTCGGCCTTGGTGTCGACGGTGCCGGCCAGCACTACGCTCGGTGTCTCGGTCATGGCGTGGCGGCCTGCAAGCGGTCGCCGCTCCGCTGAACGGGGAGGCAGCACGATAGCAGTCGCTGAACTCGTTGACAACGAAACAATATGCCCGCACACTGGAACGATGCAGCGCAACGCCGGCGGCGGGCCGGAATTCCGCGGTCTTCTGCTCGATTTCGGCGGCGTTCTCACGTGCTCGCTCTTCGAGCAAATGGAGCAGGGGGAAAGACGCCTCGGCCTGCCCGGCGGGAGCCTGGCCTGGCGCGGGCCGCTCGATCCGTCCACCGACGTACTGTGGCAAGCGATGCAGCGCGGGGAGATCAGCGAGCGCGAATACTGGACGACGCGCGCTCGGGAAACGGGCGCGCTGCTCGGCGAGGACTGGACCGTTGCGACGCTGTTGCGCCGTATGCGGCCCGCCGACCCGAACGATTCCATCCGCTCGCAAGCTGCGCGAACCGTGACGCTCGCGAAGCGACACGGCCTGCGGGTGGGGATTCTCAGCAACGAGCTGGAGCTGTTCTACGGCAGATCGTTCCTCGACCAGCTGCGGCTGTTGCGGGAGGTGGACTGCGTCGTCGATGCGACGTACACGGGAATCCTGAAGCCAGACCCGCAATCGTACGAATTGGGTCTGCGAGCACTCGGCACCGGCGCGTCCGAGACGCTGTTCGTGGACGACCAGCCGCGCAATGTGGCGGGCGCGGAGCGCGCCGGTCTGCGCACGATGTTATTCGACATCCGGGATCCGGTCGCGTGCTATCGGCGAATCGACGCATGGCTCGAGGCGCGCCGGGCAAGCGAGCAAGTCGAGTAAGAAAAGGGACCAAGCGAATGAATATCGATTCGGTGAAGGCCGCCAATGCGAAGTTCATTTGGCATCCGATGGCGCATCCGCGCGCGATGGAAAAATCGCCGCCGACGATCATCGCGCGCGGCGAAGGCGTATTCGTCTACGACATCGACGGCAAGAAGCTGGTCGACGGAATGGGCGGATTGTGGAACGTCAATCTCGGCTACGGCCGCCCCGAGATCAAGCGCGCGATCATGGATCAGCTCGATGAGCTGCCGTTCTATTCCGCGTTCCGCGGCACGACGCATCCGCGCGCGATCGAGCTGTCGCGCAGGCTCATCGAGATGACCTCGATCGAGGGTATGAGCCGGGTCACGTTCGGTAGCGGCGGCTCGGACGCAACGGAGACCGCGCTGAAGATCGCGCGGCAATACTGGAAGCTCGCGGGGCAGCCGCAGAAGTACAAGTTCATCTCGCTGCGCCAGGGTTACCACGGGACGCATTTCGGCGGCGCTTCGCTGTCCGGCAACAGTGCCCATCGCAGCAGCTACGAGCCGATGCTGCAGGGCTGCTACCAGGTAGAGGTTCCGTGGCTATACCGCAATCCGTACACGCAAGATGCCGCGCGGCTCGGCGAGATCTGCGCCGACCTGCTCGAGCGCGAAATCAAGTCCCAGGATCCGGCCACAGTCGCCGCGTTCATTGCCGAGCCCGTCCTTGGCGTCGGCGGAGTTATCGTGCCGCCGACCAACTACTGGCCGCTGGTGCGGCAGGTCTGCGACCGCAACAATGTATTGCTGGTTGCGGACGAGGTGATTACGGGCTTCGGCCGCAGCGGGTCGCTTTTCGGCGTGCGGGGCTGGGGCGTCAGGCCCGACATCATGTGTCTTGCCAAAGGAATCACCTCGGGCTACGTTCCCCTGGGTGCCACGCTCGTGAACGAGCGCATCGCCAACGCGTACGTCGGGGACGAGAGCGGGAGCGGCGCGCTCATGCACGGCTACACCTACAGCGGGCACCCGGTGGCTTGCGCAGCGGCGCTTGTTTGCACCGAACTCGCCGTGAAGGAGGATCTGGCCGGCAACGCAGCGCGCCAGGGCGCCTATCTGATGAGCCGGCTCGAAAGCCTCGAAAAGCGCTTCAAGCTCGTCGGCGACGTGCGTGGCAAGGGCCTCATGGCGTGCGTCGAGACGGTTGCGGACAAGAAGACGCGCGCCAGCTTTGCGCGCGGTTCGGAGCCGACCGGGAAGATTGCGGCGGCGGCCTACCGGCGCGGCGCGGTGGTGCGCAACTCGGGCAGCAATATCATCATCTCGCCCCCGCTCGTAATCGGACAGCAGGAGATCGACCTCATCGCCGATGCACTCGAAGGTGCTCTGGCCGAGGTCGAGGCTTGATGTCGAATCGAGGCGTCGATGCAGCATAAGAAAGTCCGTCGCCCGGCCGACGCGCGCCGTGCAAAGGCGCCGATCCCGCACCTCGGATCGCTGGAGGAATTCGTCCCCTACAAGCTCTCCGTCGTTGCGAATCGCGTTTCGCAGTCGATCGGCCGACTGTTCGACACGCGCTTCAATCTGCAAATCCCGGAATGGCGCATCCTAATGGCGCTCTTTGCCTACGGCGATCTCGCTTTCTTCGACGTGGTCGAGCGCACGAGCATGGACAAGGCGCGCGTGAGCCGGGCGCAGCGCCGCCTGATCGACCTGGGCTTGATTTCCGCCGCGCCGGATCCTGAAGACGGCCGCTGCGTTATCCTGACCCTAACCAAGAAAGGCAGTGCGATGTGTGTCGCGATTGCGCCCGAGGCCCGCAGGATGGAGGCCTGGTTCCTCGAGGTACTGAGTGTCGCTGAGAGGCGCGAGCTCGACCTCATACTCGACAAGCTCTTCGCGCGCAGCCAGGCGCTCAAGCGCAACGAGGCTGCGCGGCCGCAGGTCATGAAGGAAATTGTCGGCCGTGGATAAACCGCTGCTCGTGCGGCCGCCGACCCTGGCGCCCAAAGGGATGGTCTGTTCTCCGCACGCGCTCGCGTCAGCGGCGGGCGTCGACGTGCTGCGCGCGGGCGGCTCGGCCGTCGACGCGGCGATTGCCGCAAGTGCAGCGCTTTCCGTGCTCTATCCGCACATGACGGGGATCGGCGGCGACGCATTCTGGCTGATCCACGAGGCGGGGTCGCGCAAGGTCAGGTACTTGGCCGGAGGAGGCCGCGCGAGCCGCAACGCTGGTCTCGCCTGGTTCGAGGCGCGCGGCCTGCGGGAGATCCCGCTCACCGGCGTGCTGCCCGCCACGCTGACGGTGCCGGGTTCGGTGGACAGCTGGTGCGTCGCGCACGCGGCCTACGGCCGCCTGCCGCTTGCGCGCAACCTCGCGCAGGCGGTGGAATACGCGCGCGACGGTTTTCCGGTCACCGAGCGCGTCGCGGGCGCGTTCGAAATGGCGCTCGACGCGAATGTGTTCAACGGCGAGGCGAAAGCCATCTTCCTTCCCGAGGGAAGGCCGCCGCGCGCGGGCGAGCGCCTCGTCAACCGCGGCCTTGCGCGCGTGCTCGAACGCATCGGCGGGGCGGGCCGCGAGGGCTTCTACGCGGGCGAGACCGGCCGCGAGCTCGCGGCGTTCGCGCGCAAGGAAGGCGGCTTCTTCGACGAGGCCGACTTCGAGCGCCAGCGAGCGCAATGGGGCGAGCCGATCCGCGCTACCTATCGCGGCGTCGAGATCTTCGAGACGCCCGCACCGACGCAAGGGTTCACGGTGCTGGAGATGCTGAACCTGATCGAGCCCTTCGCGATCGCCAAGATGGATCCGCTCGGCCCCGACGTGGCGCACCTGCTCGTGGAGGCGAAGCAGCTCGCCTTCTGCGATCGCGACGCATTGTTGGCGGACCCGGAGTTCGCGCCGGTGCCGATCGAACGGCTCATCTCGAAGGACTATGCTGCGAAGCGGCGAGCGCTGATCTCGCCCGAGCGCGCGCTTGCCTGGGACAAGGTGCCGTCCTACGGGTCCCTCGCCGGCGACACGGTCTACATCTGCGTGGTGGACACCGAAGGCAACGCGGTGTCGCTGATCCACAGCGTCTATTCGCTCTTCGGTTCCGGGGTCGTCGCGGGCGACACCGGCGTTGTATTGCAGAACCGCTCGGCGTACTTCTCGCTCGATCCTGCGCATCCGAACCGGCTCGAGGCCGGCAAGCGGCCGCTGCACACGCTGATCGCCTCCATGGCTTTTGCCGAGAGCAAGCTGCGGCACGTGTTCGGCTGCATGGGCGCGGACGGCCAGCCGCAGATCCATCTGCAGGGCTACGTCGGCATGCTCGACTTCGGCCGCAACGTGCAGGAAGCCGTCGACGCGCCGCGCTGGCTTTCCGGGCGTTTCGGAATCGGCGAGCCGCGCGATCTGCTCAATATCGAGGGGCGCTTTCCCGCCGCCACGGTCGCCGAGCTCGAGCGGCGCGGCCATCAGGTCAACCTCTGGCCCGCCTGGATGGAAAAGGCGGGCCACGCGCACGGCATTTCCATCGATCCGCGCAATGGAATGCGCATCGGCGGCGCCGATCCGCGCAGCGACGGCGCCGCGATCGGTTACTGATTGGTTTTTCGAAATTCAGGAGATCATGGACAACGCGCCAGCAGTTCAATTCGATCCGCAAGCCGCCCATTTCGGCGCATCGCGCACACAGAAGCGCCTCGAGGACGACCGCCTGCTGCTCGGCAAAGGCCTGTTCAGCGACGACCGCGCCTTCCCCGGCGTGACCTGGCTGGTGCTGGTGCGCTCGCCGCATGCGCACGCGCAGATCGTCTCGGTAGACCTCGACGCCGCGCGCCAGGCGCCCGGCGTGCTCGCGGCGTGGACGATGCAGGACCTGCGCAAGGACGGAGTCGGCCACATCCCGTTCCCGCCGCTGTTCAAGCGCGCCGACGGCTCGCCGATGGCCGCCCCGCTGCGCACGCCGCTCGCCGAAGGCAAGGCGTTCTACGCCGGGCAGCCGGTCGTGGCGATCGTCGCCGCGACGCGCGACCAGGCGGAGGACGCCGCAGAGCTCGCGATGGTCGACTACAAGGAGCTGCCTTGCGTGGTCGACGCCGCGCGCGCGGTGCAGCCGGACGCGCCGCTCATCTGGCCCGAGGCGCCGGGCAACGTGTCCGCCGAGTCGCGCTACGGCGACGCCAAGGCGGTGGACGCGGCGTTCGCCAAGGCGGCACATGTCACCGAGCTCGAGCTGCACAACCAGCGCCTGGTCGCGAACGCGCTCGAGCCGCGCTGCGCGATCGGCGTGTTCGAGGGCGGCCGTACGACGCTCTACACGCAGAACCAGACCCCGACCGGCGCGCGCGAGCTGCTCGGCGCCGTGTTCGGCACGAAGCAGGAGGAGTTCCGTATCCTCAATGGCGACATCGGCGGTGGCTTCGGCATGAAGACCGGCCTCACGCCCGAGGATGCGCTCGTGTGCTACGCCGCGAAGAAGCTCGGCCGGCCGGTGAAGTGGCGCGCCGAGCGCAGCGAGGAGTTCCTCGGCGCGCACATGGGCCGCGACCAGCATTTCCAGGCGAGCCTCGCGCTCGACGCGCAAGGGCGCATTCTCGCGCTGCGCATGCGCATGCTCGCCAACATCGGCTCGGTGCCGGTCGGCTCGTCCGCGATCATCCCGCTCGCGCTCGGGCCGAAGGTGCAGACCACCGTGTACCGCGTGCCCGTGGTGGACTATCACGTGCTCGCGGTGCTGACGAACACCATGGCTACAGGCGCCTACCGCGGGGCCGGCCGCCCCGAGGCGAATTTCCTCATGGAGCGGCTGATCGAGAAGGCCGGGCGCGAGATGAAGCTCGATCCGGCCGAGATCCGCAGGCGCAATCTGCTGCAGCCGAAGGATTTCCCGTACCGCACGCACCTCGGCGACGTGTACGACGTCGGCAACTTCGGGCGCATCCTCGACGCGGCGCAAGCGCGCGCCGACTGGAGCGGCTTCGCCGCGCGCCGCGAGGAGTCCAGGCGCCGCGGCAAGCTGCGCGGCCGCGGTCTTTCGATGTACCTGGAATGGACCGGCGCCGTGCCGACCGAGACCGTGGACATCCAGGTCGATGCCGACGGCGCCGTGACGGTGTTCTCCGGCACGCAGGCGATGGGTCAGGGCCTGGAGACGACCTACACGCAGCTCATCACGGAAGTGCTGCAGGTTCCCGCAGCGAGCATCCGCATCGTGCAGGGCGACACCGATCGCGCGAACGGCGTGGGCAGCGTCGGCTCGCGCTCTGCGTTCGTCGGCGGCTCGGCGGTGGTGGCGGCAGGCCACAAGACGATCCTGCGCGGCAAGGAGCTCGCGGCCGACGCGCTTGAAGCGGCGGTGGCCGACATCGAGTACCGCGACGGCAGCTTCCGCATTTCGGGAACGGACCGCGCGATCCGGCTGGACGAGCTCGCGGCGCGCCAGGCCGGGCGCTTCATCCGCGTGTCCGCCACGGAGACGCCGTCGACGCCCTCGTGGCCGAACGGCGCTCAGGTATGCGAGGTCGAGGTCGATCCCGAAACGGGCGAAGTGCAGGTCGCGCGCATCGCGAGCGTCGACGACATCGGGCGCGTCATCAACCACATGATCGTCGAAGGGCAGATCCAGGGCGGCATCGCGCAAGGCGTCGGCCAGGCACTCTACGAGCAGGCGGTGTACGACCCGGATAGCGGCCAGCTGCTCACGGGCTCGCTCATGGATTACGGCATGCCGCGCGCCGACCAGCTTCCGCCGATGCAAAACACCTTCGACGAGGGTGTCCCCTGCACCACGAACCTGCTCGGCGTGAAGGGCTGCGGCGAGCTCGGGACCATCGGCGCGGCACCGGCCGTGGTGCACGCCGTGCTCGACGCGCTCGCCGAGCGCGGCGTGCTGCACCTGGAGATGCCGCTGACGGCCGAGAAAGTCTGGCGCGCGCTGCAAGCAGGGCGCTGAAGCAGCGCCGGGCGGCTTGTCGGGCCGGTGTATAGTGGCCGGCTCTTCAAGGTGAGCACGCATGGCGGCGGCGCTGTTGGACGGCGACATATCCGCGCTCGGCGCGAGCGAGCGCACGCTCGAATACGCGCTCGCCGCGTCGCTGGTCCTGCACCTTGTGCTGTTCGTGGCGTTCCCGGCGGTGCACTTCGCGACGCTCGAGTTACCGTCGACGCAGCCGCCGCTCGTTGCGCGGCTCGAGCCTGCGCAGCCCGCGCCGGCGGCTGCGCCCCCGGCGCCGGTCGCCGCTCCCCCCGCGCCCAAGCCTCCGGCAATACCCGTGCACAAGCCGCGCGCAAAGCCGGTCGTACGGGTGAAACCGGCGACAGAGGCACCGCCGCCACCCGCCCCGGCACCGCCGGAGCCGGTGGCCACGGCGCCCGAGCTGCCGTCCGCCGCGCCGGCGACGCCGCCCGCTGCGCCGCCCGCGCCCGCATCGCAGCCGGTCGCGAGCATTGCGCCGCAGGCTGCGGCGCCGGCGGCGATCGCCGAGCGGGCGAGCGAGGCGACGCTCGCGCAGTACCGGCTGGCCGTGATCGAGGCGGCGCGCCGCTACAAGCGCTACCCGCGCGTCGCGCTGGACAACAACTGGCAGGGCAGGGCGGAGGTGCGCATGGCGATCGGCGCGGACGGCGCCATCGCCGCGCTCAGCGTGCGCGCGAGCAGCGGGCACGAGATCCTCGATCGCGAGGCGCTCGACATGATCCGCAAGGCGACGCCGGTGACGCCGATCCCGGCGAGTTTGCGCGGCACCGCCTTCACGCTGGACATCCCGGTGGTCTTCAGCCTCGAGACGCCGGAGTCCTAGCGCTCAGGGGGGCGGCTGGATGCGCCGCGCACCGTCGAAGCGGCTCGCCCAGTAGCGGTTGCGCAGCTCCTCGATGCGCACCTGCGCGCCGGTTTTCGGCGCGTGCACGAAGCGCCCGCCGCCGATGTAGATGCCGACGTGCGAATACGGCCGATGCTGCGTGTCGTAGAACACCAGGTCGCCGGGCTGCAACTGCGCCAGGCTCACCGGGGTGCCGACCTCGCTCTGCGCCTGCACGCTGTGCGGCAGTCGGATGCCCCAGGCTTGCTCGAACACGTGCGCGACCAGGCCGCTGCAGTCGAAGCCCGTGCGCGGCGATTCGCCGCCGTAGCGGTAGTCGTCCCCGAGCGCGAGCAGCGCCTGCATGAGAGCCTCCGAGCGCTCGACGGCGAGCGCGGGATTCGGCGGGCTGCTCGCGTCGGGCGCGGGAGCGGTCGCAGCGCACCCGCACGTCGCCAGGACAAATGCCATCGAATACAGGGTATTACGATGCATTATTCAGGCAATGTAGACGACGCTCGGACCGAAGTAAAGACGCGCGGTCAGCGCCCGCGCGCGCCGCGCGTTGCTCGGCTACGATCGCCCACATAGCGAGACCGCCCATGAAGTTCCTTCCGCCATTGCTGATTGCGCTTGCCGCGCTCGCCGGCCGGCCGGCGAGCGCCCAGGACACGCTCGAAGTGATCGCCCTGCGGCACCGCACCGCCGACCAGGTGCTGCCGGCGCTGCGTCCGCTCATCGAGCCGGGTGGCGCGCTGAGCGGGCAGGGGAACCAGATCATCGTGCGCACCAGCCCGCGCAATCTGGCCGAGATTCGCGCCGCGCTCGAGGCGATCGATACGCCCGCGCGGCGTCTCGTGGTCTCGGTGCGCTTCGAGCACTCAGCGGGCGAGGGGCGGCGCGCGCTCGAGGCCTCCGGACGGATCAGCTCCTCCGGCCGCGCGCGCGTCACCGTGGGCGCCGGGGCTTCGGATGCGGCGCTCGGCGAGAGCGTCGACCAGCAAGTGCAGATTCTCGAGGGCGGGCGCGCCTACATCGCTACGCTGGCCAGCGATTCGCCCGCCCTGCGCGACCGGATGACGGGATTCGAGGTCGTGCCGCGCCTCGCGGGCGGAGGCGTGATCCTCGAGATCGACGCGCAGCGCGAGTCGCCGGGCGCGCTTCCGGGAAGCGTGCGGGGCGAGCGCGCCGCGACCACGGTGAGCGGCCCCTTGGGCGCATGGCTCGAGGTCGGCGCCGCGCTCGAGCAGGCGCGCGGCGCCGAAGGCGGCATCCTCTACTCGGGCGCTGCGCGCCGCGAGGAAGCGGGCCGCATCTGGGTGAGAGTCGAGGAGCTGCGGCCCTGATGGACCTCCCGGCGCGCTCCGCCGCGCTTCTGCGGCGCGCCTTCGCCGAGGACGGCGCACTCGCCGCGCAGGTGCCCGGATTCCGCCGGCGCGCGCAGCAGGTTGAGCTCGCCGAGGCGATCCTCGGCGCGATCGAGCGCAGCGGCGTGCTGGTAGCCGAGGCGGGCACTGGAACCGGCAAGACCTTCGCGTACCTGGTTCCCGCGCTGCTCTCCGGCGGCAAGGTGATCATCTCGACCGGCACCAAGACGCTGCAGGACCAGCTGTTCGACCGCGATCTTCCGGCGGTGCGCGACGCGCTCGCCTCTGGCGCGAGCAGCGCGCTGCTCAAGGGGCGCGCGAATTACGTCTGCCTCTACCGCCTCGAGCGCGCGGCGGGCGAGGCGCGGCTCGCTTCGCGCGACGAGACCGAGCAGCTGCGCCGCATCGAGCGCTTCGCGCGCCTGAGCGCGACCGGCGACCGGGCCGATCTCGCCGAAGTGCCGGAGGACGCGCCGGTGTGGGCGCACGCGAGCTCGACGCGCGAGAACTGCCTCGGACAGGAATGCGGCCGCTACAAGGATTGCTTCGTCATGCAGGCGCGCCGCAATGCGCTCGCCGCGGACGTGGTGGTGGTCAACCATCACCTGTTCTTCGCCGACGTCGTGCTCCGCGACGAAGGCGTCGCCGAGCTGCTGCCCGCGTGCAACACGCTGGTGTTCGACGAGGCGCATCAGCTGCCCGAGACGGCGCGCCTATTCTTCGGCGTGAGCCTGTCGACCGGCCAGCTCGTCGAGCTGGCGCGCGACCTGCGCCTGGAGCTGCGTGCGGCGGGCGGCGCCGCGCCGGATACGGATCGGCTCGCGGCGCGCTTGGACAAGGCGGCGCGCGACCTGAGGCTTGCGCTCGGCGACGAGGCCGCGCGCCTCGCCTGGTCGCAGGCGCTGCGCCGGGCGGATTTCGCAGCGGCGCTCGAGGCCCTGGCGGGCGCGCTCGCGGCGCTCGCCGAGCCGCTCGCCGCGCAGGCCGAGCGCTCGGAGGGGCTGGCCGCCTGCCAGCGCCGGGCCGCGACGGCGCAGGCGACCCTCGCGCGGTTGCGCGATGCGGACGGCGCGCGGGAGGTGCGTTGGATCGAGGTGTACGCGCAGAGCGCGCAGCTGCGCGTCACGCCGCTGTCCTGCGCCGAGCTGTTTCGCAAGCAGATGGCCGACCACCCGCGCGCCTGGATCTTCACCTCGGCGACGCTCGCGGTGGGCGAGGACTTCGGCCACTTCACGCGCGAGCTCGGCCTCGCCGACGCCGAGGCGCGCCGCTGGGAAAGCCCGTTCGATTTCGCCCGCCAGGCGCTGCTGTACGTGCCGCGCGGCCTGCCCGAGGATCCGAACGATCCCGGCTTCACCGCCGCCGTGGTCGACGCGGCCTATCCCGTGCTGCGCGCGAGCGGCGGCCGCGCGTTCCTGCTGTTCACCACGCTGCGCGCGCTGCGCCGCGCGCACGAGCTGCTCGCGGCGCGCTTCGCGAGCGACGGGCTCGATTACCCGCTGCTCGTGCAGGGCACGGGCTCGCGCAGCGAGCTGCTGGCGCGCTTCCGCGCGCTTGGCAACGCGGTGCTGCTCGGCAGCCAGTCGTTCTGGGAGGGCGTCGACGTGCGCGGCGAGGCGCTCTCCCTGGTGGTGATCGACAAGCTGCCCTTCGCTCCGCCAGACGATCCGGTGCTCGCCGCGCGCATCGATGCGCTGCGCGCGGGCGGCGGAAATCCCTTCACCTCACTGCAGCTGCCGCAGGCGATCTTGCAGCTCAAGCAGGGCGCGGGCCGGCTGATCCGCGACGAAGGCGATCGCGGCGTGCTGATGCTGTGCGATCCGCGGCTGTATACGCGGCCCTACGGGCGCCTGATCCGCGCGAGCCTGCCGCCGATGCGCCCGACGCGCGAGCTCTCCGAGGTCGAGGCGTTCTTCTCCGGGCACGCGCAGGCTACAATCGCGCGCTCCAGCCATACAGCTCAGGATCGGGCATGAAGGTCGTGATCACGGGAGGCGGCGGATTCCTCGGCCTGCGACTGGCGCGCGCGCTGCTCGCGCGCGGCAAGCTGAGCGCGGCCGGAGGCGCGCAGCAGGCGCTCAGCTCGCTGGTGCTGCTGGATGCGGCCTTCCCCACGCCGGTCCCGGACGATCCGCGGCTGAAGGCGATCGTCGGCGACATTTCGGACCCGGAAACGATCGCGCGCGCGGTCGCGCCGGACACGGCATCGGTTTTCCACCTCGCGGCGGTGGTGAGCGGGGCGGCGGAGGCCGACTTCGATCTCGGCATGCGCGTCAACCTCGAGGGCACGCGCCTGCTGCTCGAGCGCCTGCGCCGCTGCGCGCGGCCGGCGCGCGTCGTGTTCACGAGCTCGGTGGCGGCCTTCGGCGGGGAGCTGCCGCCGGTGCTCGACGACTCGACCACGCCGTTCCCGCAGACTTCCTACGGCACGCAGAAGGTCGTCGGCGAGTACCTGATCGCCGATCATTCGCGCAAGGGCTTCATCGACGGTCGCTCGCTGCGCCTGCCGACGATCGTCGTGCGTCCGGGCAAGCCGAACGCCGCCGCGTCGTCCTTCGCGAGCGGCATCGTGCGCGAGCCGCTGAACGGGGTCGCCTGCGAGTGCCCGGTGGACGAGGCGACCGGCGTCTGGCTGCTCTCGCCCAAGCGCGTGGTCGAGGCGTTCGTGCACGCCCACGAGCTGCCCGCCGCGGCCTGGGGCGCGCGGCGCGTGGTGAATCTTCCGGGCATCACCGCCACGGTGGCGCAGATGCTCGACGCGCTCGGGCGCGTCGCAGGACGTGCCGCCGCCGAGCGCGTGGTGTTCAAGCCCGATGCGCGCATCCAGGCGATCGTCAGGACCTGGCCGGTGCGCTTCGAGACGCCGCGCGCGCTGTCCATGGGCTTTCGCGCCGATGCGGACGTCGAGACGGTGATCCGCGACTACATCGCGGACGAAGGCATCCGCGTCGGCTGAGCGCGGCGCGCTACGGCGCCGTGCGGCTCACCAGTACCAGTTCGGATCCCAGATCCTCCACCACGGCGCGTTCCGCTGGTAGCCGCCGGGCTGCAGGTACTTGCTGTTCGGAAAGTTGGCGTGCATCACGCGGTCGGCATCGTCGCGCAGATCGGTCAGGCCGAGCGCATCGTAGGCCTTCACCAGGACGAACACCGCTTCTTCGGTGGCCGGTGCGCGCGGATACTCCTTGATCGCGTACTGGGCGCGGTTGGCGGCCGCCACATAGGCGCCGCGCCGCATGTAGTAGCGCGCCACGTGCACCTCGTGCCAGGCGAGCGAATTGACCAGGTAATGCATGCGCTGCGCCGAGTCCTTCGCGTACTTCGAATTCGGAAAGCGCGTCACGACCTCCTTGAACGCCTCGTAGGCCTCGCGCGTCGCCTTGGGATCGCGCTCGGTCATGTCGGGATTGGCCAGCTTCATGAAGAAGCCGTCTTCCTCGTTGAAGTTGACCAGGCCCTTCAGGTAGTACGCGTAGTCGACGTTCGGCTGGTTCGGGTACAGCTTGATGAAGCGGTCGGCTGCCGAGATCGCGGAAGCGCGGTCGCCGTCCTTCCAGTACGCGTAGGCCATCTCGAGCTGCGCCTGCTGCGCGTAGCGGCCGTACGGATAGCGCGCCTCGAGCTTCTCCAAGTACTTGACCGCCTTGCTCCAGTTCTTCGAAGCCATCTCGTCCTTCGCCTCCCCGTACAGCTTGTCCGCGGACCAGCCGACGGTCTCGTCCTGCTGGCTCTGGAGCCAGCTGCAGGAGGCCGTGCCGAGCGCGGCGACGAGGAGCAGGGGAGCAAGTAAACTTGTACGCATGGGGCAGCGGAGCACGTCGGAAGACGAAAATTATAACGTCACCGTGCCGCCGTCGATGGGCGGCCTGAGATTGGATCAGGCGCTCGCCAGATTGTTCCCGCAATATTCCCGCAGCCGGCTGCAGGCTTGGCTGAAGTCCGGCCACGTGCGCGTCGACGGCGCGAGCGCGGCGGCCAAGCGTGCGGTGATCGGCGGCGAGCGCGTCGAGCTCGCGCCGCCGGAGATGCCCGAGGCCGCTCCGCCCCGCGCGCAGCGCATGCCGCTCGCGATCGTGCACGAGGACCGCGACTTGATCGTCATCGACAAGCCGGCGGGCCTGGTCGTGCACCCCGGCGCCGGCGTTCCCGACCGCACGCTGCTGAACGCGCTGCTCTCGCACGCCCCGCAGCTGGCCGCGGTGCCGCGCGCCGGGATCGTGCACCGCCTGGACAAGGACACGAGCGGCCTGCTGGTGGTGGCCAAGAACGTCGAGTCGCAGGCCGCGCTCGCTGCCCAGCTCGCCGCGCGCAGCATGCGGCGCACCTATCTGGCCGTCGTCGAAGGCGATCCGCCGCCGAGCGGCACGATCGACGCGCCCGTGGGGCGCGATGCGCGCGCGCGCACGCGCATGACCGTGTCGCGGCGCGGCAAGGCCGCGCGCACGAGCTATCGGGTGCTCGAGCGGTTCGGCCGGGCGGCGCTCGTCGAGTGCCGGCTGGAGACCGGGCGCACGCACCAGATCCGCGTGCATTTCCAGCACATCGGCCATCCGCTGGTAGGCGATCCGGTGTACCGGCGCGGCGCGCGCCACCGGCTCGCCTTCGCGCGCCAGGCGCTGCACGCGACCGAGCTGACGCTGGTCCATCCGCGCAGCGGCAAGCAACTGACCTGGCGCGCAGCGCTGCCGCCGGACATCGAGCGGCTGCTGCAGGCGCTGCGCGAAAAGGCCTGATGCAACCGATCGAGCCCGACTGGCCGGCGCCGCGCGGCGTGCATGCCCTGGTGACGACGCGCGCCGGCGGTTGCAGCGTCGGCCCTTACACGAGCCTGAACCTCGGCGCGCGCAGCGGCGACGAGCCGGCTGCGGTGAGCGAGAACCGGCGCCGCCTCGCGGCGCTGCTGCCCGCGCCGCCGGTCTGGCTGCGCCAGGTGCACGGCACGGCGGTCGTCGACGCCGACCGCGCGCGCGCGGAGGCGCTCGAGCCGCAGGCGGACGCCGCGGTGGCGCGCGGGCACGCGACGGTGTGCGCGGTGCTGGTCGCGGACTGCATGCCGGTGCTGCTCGCCGACGACGAGGCGACCGTGGTCGCTGCCGCGCACGCGGGCTGGCGGGGCTTGAGCGCGGGCGTGCTCGAGGCGACGGTCGGCGCGATGCGCGTCGCCCCACAGCGCCTGATCGCCTGGCTCGGCCCGGCGATCGGGCCGCGCCGCTACGAGGTGGGCGACGAAGTGCGCGCGGCCTTTGTCGCCCGCGATGCCGCCGCCGCGAGCGCATTTCGCGCGGTGCGCCCGGGACATTGGCTGCTCGATCTGTATGCAATCGCGCGCCAGCGTCTCGCGGCGAGCGGTGTGACGCGCGTTTTCGGCGGCGCTTTCTGCACCTATTCGGACGCCGAGCGCTTCTATTCGTACCGGCGCGAGCCGCAGACGGGACGCATGGCGGCCCTCATCTGGCTGAAACATACATCGATACAGCCAGTTAGACCATAAGCAGTCGCCGCCCGAGGGGCCATTTGACGCACCGCCATTGTGCGTCGCAAAATCGCCCCCTTACCTGGTCCTCTCATCGCTGTGCAGCAATCCGGTGTTCCCGATGCCTTCGTTGCCGCTATCTCGCAGGCGGGCAACGACCTGACGCGTGGCTGGATGAGGCTGCTGTCCTCGCCGCCGCCCGCCGGCGATTCGGCTGCGTGGCTCGGACAGCTCGGAGTCGATCCCGCGCAGCTCGCGCAGCTGCACTCGGCCTATCTGGACCAGCAGACGCGCCTCTGGAACTCGCTCAGCGCCGGGCTCGCGCCGCAGGCGCTCATCGACAGCGAGCCGGGCGATCGCCGCTTCGGCGCGCGCGAATGGCGCGAGAACCGCTTCTACGATTACGTGCGCCAGTCCTACCTGCTGGCCGCACGCTATTTGAACGACCTGGTCGAGCGTGCCGAGCTCGCGCAGCCGGCGAAGGAGCGCGTGCGCTTCGCGCTCAGGCAGTGGATCGACGCGATGTCGCCGGCCAATTTCATCGCCACCAATCCCGAGGCCTTGCGCAAGGCGCTCGAGACCCAGGGCGAGAGCCTGTCGCGCGGTCTGGCGAATCTGATCGGCGACGTGCAGAAAGGTCGCTTGAGCCAGACCGACGAATCCGCGTTCGAGCTGGGGCGCAATCTCGCGACGACGCCCGGCCAGGTGGTGTTCGAGAACGAGATCGTGCAGCTGATCCAGTATTCGCCTTCCACCGCGCAGGTCGGCAAGCGGCCGCTGGTGATGGTGCCGCCGTGCATCAACAAGTACTACATCCTCGACCTGCAGCCCGAAAACTCGTTCGTGCGCTACGCGGTGGCGCAGGGGCATACGGTGTTCATGGTGTCCTGGCGCAACGTGGGATCCGAGCTCGGCCATCTCGGCTGGGACGACTACATCGAGCGCGGCGTGCTGCTGCCGCTCCGCATCGCGCGCGACATCGCGCGCAGCGATCGCGTCAACGCACTCGGCTTCTGCGTGGGCGGCACGCTGCTCGGCGCGGCGCTGGCGGTGCTCGCGGCGCGCGACGAGGCGCTGGTCGAGAGCGTCACCTACCTCACCACCATGCTCGACTTCGCGGAGCCGGGGCAGATCGGGCTGTTCGTGGACGAGGCGAGCCTCGCGGCGCGCGAAGCGATGATCGGCCGCGGCGGCGTGCTGCCGGGCTCCGACCTCGCCTTCGTCTTCTCCGCGCTGCGCGCCAACGACCTCGTGTGGCCGTACGTGGTCAACAACTACCTGCTCGGGGGCACGCCGGCGGCGTTCGACCTGCTCTACTGGAATGCCGACAGCACCAACCTGCCCGGGCCTATGTACTGCTACTACGTGCGCAACACCTATCTCGAGAACAGGCTGCGCGTGCCGGGGGCGCTCGCGAATTGCGGCGTGCCGGTGGACCTGGGGCGCGTGCGGCTGCCTTCGTTCATCCTCGCCACGCGCGAGGACCACATCGTTCCATGGCGCGCCGCCTACCGCTCGATCGGCCTGCTCGGCGGCGAGAAGACCTTCGTGCTGGGGGCGAGCGGCCACGTCGCGGGCGTCATCAATCCGGCCGACAAGAACCGGCGCAGCTATTGGCAGGGCAGCGACTATCCGGCCGAGCCCGACGCCTGGCTCGCGCGCGCGCAGCAGCGCCAGGGCAGCTGGTGGCCGCAGTGGTCGCGCTGGATGGAGCAGTTCAAGGGTGGTGAGCGCAAGGCGCCGTCCAGGGCAGGCAACGCCAAGTACCGGACGATCGAGCCCGCGCCGGGCCGCTACGTGAAGCAGCAGGCGCCCGCCGTGGTCGCGTCCAAACCCCTCAGCTAGGAGGCACAAGCCATGGAAGAGATCGTGATCGTAGGGGCCGCACGCACGGCCATCGGAAAGTTCGCCGGCACGCTCGCGCACACGCCGGCCTCGGAGCTCGGCGCGCACGTGATCCGCAAGCTGCTGGAGCGCTCGGGCGTGCCCGCGGAGCAGGTGTCCGAAGTCATCCTGGGGCAGGTGCTGACCGCGGGCGTCGGCCAGAATCCGGCGCGCCAGGCGGCGATTGCGGCCGGCCTGCCCGACATGGTTCCCGCCATGACGATCAACAAGGTGTGCGGCTCGGGACTCAAGGCCGCGATGCTCGGCGCCCAGTCGATCGCCAACGGCGACGCGGACATCGTGGTGGCCGGCGGCCAGGAGTCGATGAGCATGGCGCCGCACGTGCTGCCCGGATCGCGCGACGGCCTCCGCATGGGCGACGGCAAGCTGATCGATTCGATGATCGTCGACGGGCTGTGGGACGTCTACAACCAGTACCACATGGGCGTCACGGCGGAGAACGTCGCCAAGGAGTACGCCGTCACGCGCGAGGAGCAGGACGAGTTCGCGCTCGCCTCGCAGCTCAAGACCGAG
>DASPRB010000138.1:0-16115 GCA_035624675.1 Burkholderiales bacterium | reverse complement strand
CTTCTTCCCACGCCGAATGGCCATTGCTGCTGCCAACGGAAGTGTGAGGAACAGAAGGTCACATAGGATTCCCACGGTCTGAACGAGGGAGACCGCCTCCCCAAAGCTTAAGTGCTCGAAATAGCCCATGCGGCCTAACGTCGGAAATCAGGCGGCGGGCCGCCGCAGGGCGCGCTCAAGGCCCGATGGCTCGCGGCCCGTCCGCTCTGGATTGAAGGGTTAGATTGCGCCGTCATATCCGCCTCTCCGCGAAGTGGCACCACCATCAAATGCCCCGCACTGTGCTCAATTGTGGGCGATCATCCGAAAGCGGCATACCTTTGCGAGTTCCAAAGGTTCCCACTTGCCTTTGCCCCAATTGTGTCCGCCGCTTTGGTACTTGAGTACCCACATACGTTCGCGTCTTTCCTTCGGCTCGAACATGGCGAACTGTTCGTAAACGCTGAGATAAGTCGTTCCCTCAAATATGAACGGCCGAATTAGCCGTGCACCGAATCCAAGCAAGTCGTACTCAATCCGCGCCGCTTTACCAGTGAGCCGCTCGTCATAGAGTTCCTCACCGGTAAGAGGATGGTCAGCATCAATTTTTCGATCGGGAAGAATGAAGAGTTGGTCGTTACCGCCCGCAGCGCCTCCTCCGGCAGGATAAAAGGAGTTCATGAAACTGGCTTTCACTACCAGGTCGGGTCGGCCATCGTTGTTGATATCAAATACCGCGACAAGTGCAGGTCGCATGCTTTGCGGCCGCCGCGCGTCCCACAAGTACTCGCCCTCGCGCCAGTCGATCGCATCGAACTCTCCGCTCCGCGGATAGCGAGACAAGAGTATTCCGAGCCGCTCGTAGCTATCCGCCCTTGTGGCGACGCCAGGCAGTCGCGCGAAAGACGGTCCGGGAGGGTTGCTTAAGGTAAAGGCCCATGGTTGCTTGAAACGCGTGTTATAGAGCCGCGCCATGTGCTCACAAACCTTCGCCCCTTTTCCGATCTCGAGTTTGTACTGGTACTTATTGAGGTCGGCTCGGTAATCTTCGGCAAATGCAGTCCCCACGCTGATAACCAAGAAAAGCGCGTGCAGTACCCAACCGAAGTGCAACATCTGAGATCCTCGGCACGATAGGCCTCGAGATGCAAAGGACCGGGGCGAGCTTCTGGTCTTCATCACCCGACCCTTTCGGATTTTCCGCTGCCCATGCAATGGTCCGGAGACACCATCAGCAACCTTTTCTCGCGCGATCTAACGTTATATGGATACGAAAAGTGTCCAGATAACATCGTCGACGCCGGTTGATCGCGCGTCAATGGAACTTTGAATCAACGCGTTACCCGCCCCTCGCGGTTTTCTGGAACTTGATATCCAGCGAAAAAAGGAACAAGTCGCTGATTCGCCGAGACTATGTGGCGAACCACAGGACTGACGGGTAGTGACCGAGCCGGTGGGGTTCGATGTTTGCGCTGCTACTCGCCACGGTGCGACGGGGTCTCTTCTTCGATGCGCAGCACGCGCGCCGTGACGGCTTCCCGATAGAAGCGTTCATCGTGCAGTGCACGCTGCAGGACGAAGCCTTGTGCGCTCGCTCGCACGAGGTAGCGCAGCCCGAGCGCGAGCACGAAGATGATCGCACCAAGGATGAAGTGTCCGATCAGGGCGATGGCGACCGAGACGCCCAGTACGGGCAGCAGCAGGAACGGAAGGAGGCCGCGCCCGGCGACGAAGCGTTTGGCCACGTCGCGGTCGATGATCACTTTCACGCGCCCGACCTGATACGCGGCGACGAACTCGGCGTGCGTCATCGGGCGCGGCGGCGCCGCTTGCGCGCGCGCCAGGCGAGGATGACGTAGGCGCGCCAGGCGAGGTGCACGCCGAAGTAGCCGATCGCCGCGAGCGTGAGCGCGAGCGCGGGCAGGCCGACGGCGAGCGGCTTGCCGAGCGACAGCGTCCAGTGCGCGAGGCGGTGCAGCGACTCGAGCAGGTGCGTCCAGTCCATCTGGAACTGCTCGACCGTCGGCGCGCGCGCGTTCGTCCCGAGCAGCAACTTGCCGTACTCGTAGGCGAGGAGATACAGCGGCACGATCGTGAAGGGGTTGGTGTACAGCGTGACGAGCAGGGCCACGGGCAGGTTCTTCCTCAGCGGCACTGCGAGCAGCGCCGCGGCCAGCATCTGGAACGGACCGGGAACGAGGCCGGCGAACAAACCGATCGCCACGCCGCCAGCGACCGAATCGCGATTCAGGTGCCACAGGTTCGGGTGGCGCAGCAGCCCGCCGAACATCGCGATCAGTCGGTGGGAGCGTACGTGGTCGGCGTCCGGAACGTACTTGCGGAAAACTTTGCGCATGGAGTCATCCGGCGCGCGGCCAGAGCGTTGCATTCTAGATGACGGAGGGCATCCTGGCGTTCGCCGCGGGCGTGCTGCTGCTGCAGCAGGAGGCGGCGCTTCCGCCGGCGGCGTGGTTTTGGGCCGCGCCCGGCTTGGTCGTGCTGGTCGTCTGGAGCCGTTCGCTGCGCCTGCCGGCCGCGCTGGCGCTCGGCTTCCTGTGGGCCGCGGGCTCCGCGCAACTGCGCATGGCCGACCGGCTCACGCCGGAGCTCGAGGGGCGCGACCTGCAGGTGACCGGCGTCGTGGCGGGCCTGCCCACGCGGAGCGAAGCGGGGCTCAGCTTCGAGCTGGACGTCGAGCGCTCGGCGGGCGGCGAGCAGCTGCCGCGGCGGCTGCGCCTCGCCTGGTACCCGCCGCCGGGCAGCGAGCCGCCGATGCTCGAGCCGGGCGAGCGCTGGCGCCTGGGCGTGCGCCTGCGCCGTCCGCACGGCCACGTGAATCCGCACGGTTTCGACTACGAGCTGTGGCTGCTCGAGCGCGGCGTCGGCGCCACCGGCAGCGTGCGCGCCGAGCCCGCGGCCGAGCGGCTCGGACTGCGCGGCGGCGTCTTCGACCGGATCGAGCGCCTGCGCGCGGCGGTGCGCGAGCGCTTCTTCGCCGCGCTCGGCGAAACCCCGGCTGCCGGAATCCTCGCCGCGCTCGCGGTGGGCGAGCAGCGCGCCATCTCGAACGAGGAGTGGCGCCTGTTCCGGCGCACGGGCGTAACGCACCTGATGAGCATCTCTGGCCTGCACGTGACGCTCATCTCGGGGCTGGCCGCGTGGCTCGCGGCGCTCGGCTGGCGGGCCTTCGGGCGGCGCGCGCCGGGTCTCGCGCGCGGCTTCCCCGCGCGCAAAATCGGCGCCGCGGCGGCGGTCGCCGCCGCGCTCGGCTACACGCTGCTCGCCGGCTCGGGCGTGCCGGCGCAGCGCACGCTCCTGATGGTGGGCGTGGTCGCGGCGGCGCTGTGGTCGGGCCGTATCGCTTCGCCCGCGCGCAGCCTCGCGCTCGCGCTCGGCGCGGTGCTCCTGCTCGATCCCTGGGCCGTGCTCGCGCCCGGCTTCTGGCTGTCGTTCGGCGCGGTCGCGCTCATCTTCTACGTCGCGGCCGGCTGGACCGAGCGCGAGCCGTGGCTTGCGCAGTGGCTGCGCATCCAGTGGGCGATCACCGTCGGGCTCGCGCCGGCGGCGCTGCTCCTGTTCGCGCAGGTGTCGCTCGTCGGGCCGATCGCCAACGCGCTCGCCATCCCGCTCGTGTCGGCGGTGATCACGCCGCTCGCGCTCGCCGCCGCGGTGCTGCCGCTCGACTTTCTCCTGCGGCTCGCCGCCTGGCTCACCGAGCGGCTGCTCGAATTCCTCGAATGGTGCGCGGCGCTGCCGGCGGCGGTGTGGCAATCGCACGTGCCGCCGCTGTGGAGCGTGCCGCTCGCGCTCGCGGGCGTCGCCTGGCTGCTCGCGCCGCGCGGCACGCCGTGGCGCGCGACGGGCCTCGCCCTGATGCTGCCGGCCTTCGCGCTGCCGGCGCCTGCGCCGGCGCCCGGCGAGGCCTGGCTTAGCGTGCTCGACGCGGGGCAGGGGCTCGCGGTGCTGGTGCGCACCGCCGGGCGCGCGCTGCTCTACGACGCCGGGCCGGCCTACGGTCCGCAGGCCGACGCGGGCGAGCGCATCGTCGTGCCGTTCCTGCAGGCCGAGGGCGTGACGCGCCTCGATACGCTGATCCTGAGCCACGACGACGCCGATCACGCCGGCGGCGCGATCTCGGTGATGGAAAACCTCGAGACCGACCTGCTGCTCTCCTCGCTCCCCGGACGGCATGCGGCTCCGGCGTTCGCTGCCTCCGCGGCGCGCTGCACGCGCGGAGCGCGCTGGCAGTGGGACGGCGTCGAGTTCGCGCTGCTGCATCCCGCGCCCGTCGACTACGCGACGGCGCGCCGCGGCAACGACCTGAGCTGCGTGCTGCGCGTGAGCGCGGCGGGCCACAGCGCGCTGCTCACCGCGGACATCGAGCGCGCGGCCGAAGCGCAGCTCGTCGCGCGCGAGGGGCGCGCGCTGCGCAGCGAGCTGCTGCTCGTGCCGCACCACGGCAGCCGCAGCTCCTCGAGCCCCGCCTTCGTCGCGGCGGTCGCACCGCGCTGGGCGGTCGCGACGGCCGGCTACCGCAACCGCTTCCGCCATCCGGTCGAAGAGGTCCTCGAGCGCTACCGCGCCGCTGGCGTCGCGCTGCTGCGTACCGACCTAGACGGCGCGGTGCAGGTGCGCATCGGCGCAGGCGGCCTGACCGTCGTAAGCGAGCGGCGTCGGGCGGCGCGCTATTGGCGAAGCATATAATCGTCCGGCGGAATCCTCCGCACCCACTATCGCGAGGAGGCACACATGGCGAAGAAGAGCGCCGAGGCGGTCTACCGCGTCACCGAAGTGATCGGCACCAGCACCGAGTCGTGGGAAGACGCGGCGCGCAACGCGATCAAGATCGCTTCCAAGACCTTGCGCGACTTGCGCATCGCCGAAGTGACGAAGCTCGACGTCAAGGTGGAAAACGGCAAGGTGGCGGCGTTCCGCACGCGGCTGCTGCTGTCGTTCAAGTACGGGTCCTGAGCGGTGCTCCCGGGCGAGCCGGCGTTCACGGCCGTCGTACGGGTCGAGGGGCCCGGCCGCCTCGGGGACTTCCGCGAGCGCCTGCGCTGGCTGATGGTGCGCGAGATCGACGCGGAAGACTTCATCGAGCATCATCGCGAGGACCGGCTGGAGTACCGCTTCGTTCCGCAGAAGGGCATCCCGTTCCCGGCTTTCGCCGCCGCCTCCGCCGAGTTTCCCGAGCTGCGCGTGCAGGCGGAGTGGCGCGACGCGCTGCGCGGCGTGCACGGGCGCGCCGTGATCGAGAACGGCAGGCTGATCGAGCAGGAGAATGCCCCGCTCGCGGACGAATCGCTCGCCTGCGCGCTCGAGGTCGCGGCCGACGGCGAGCTCGAGCTCGCGATCGCCTGCGCGCCGGGCGGCGCGGGCTGGCTCGGCTACGTCGCGAGCGCTGGGCGGCATGCGTATTTCGAGCTGGCCCCGGCGCGCGACGAGCTGCGCCTCGCCGAGGATGCCGGCGCGCGCTGGACGGCGTGCCTGCGCGCGGGGCGCGGGCAGGCGCTCGACCAGCCGATCGATGACGCGCTGCTCGAGGCGCTCGAGCGGATCGCGTTCCGCTTCGCCGGCGAATGGCTGTGGTTCGACGGCGAGCCGCCCGAGCAATCCGCGCTCGAGCGCGCGCGCTACGGCGCGCACGGCTGGCCGGTGCGCGGCGCGAACTTGAAGGCCGAGCAGCGCCTGCGCCTGCTCGGCGAGCGACGCATCGAGCGGCTGCCGCCGGGCGCCGCGCTGCTGCCCGAGCTGCTGCGCGTGCTCTGGGAGCCGCGGCGATGAGCCCGAGCGCGCGCCGGCGGCGCGTGCTGTGCACCGATCCGACCGGGCTGCATCGCGTCGCGTATCTCGAGTGGGGCGACCCGCGCAATCCGCGCGTGCTCGTCTGCGTGCACGGCCTGGGGCGCTGCGCGCGCGATTTCGACACGCTCGCCCAGGCGCTCGCCGACCGCTACCGCGTCGTCTGCCCGGACATGGCCGGGCGCGGCGATTCGGACTGGCTGCGCGACCCGATGTCCTACGGCCTGCCGCAGTACGTGTCCGACGTGGTGACGCTGATCGCGCGCCTGGACGTCGAGTCGGTGCACTGGGTGGGCACCTCGATGGGCGGCCTGATCGGCATGGCGCTCGCGGCGCTCGAGTACACGCCGGTGACGCGGCTGGTGCTGAACGAGGCCGGTCCGGTGGTGACGCGCATCTCGCTCGAGCGCATCGCGCAGTATTTCGGCATGGCGCCGGTGTTTCCCGACTTCGCGGCCGCCGAGCGCTACGTGCGCACGGTGTCCGCTCCGTTCGGACGGCACACCGATGAGGAGTGGCGCTTTCTCACCGAGGTCGCGGTACGCAGGAACGACGGCGGCAGCTACCGCCTGCACTACGACCCGCGCATCGCCGAGCCTTTCCGCGCGCAGATGCCCGACAAGGACCTCGAGCTGTGGCCGACCTACGAGGCGGTGCGCTGCCCGACGCTGGTGCTGCGCGGCGCGCTCTCCGACCTGCTCACGCGCGAGACCTGCGAGCGCATGGCCAGCTGCGGGCCGCGCGCCAGGACGATCGAGATTCCCGAAGTCGGCCACGCGCCGACGCTCCTGCACGCCGACCAGATCGCGCTCGTGCGCGAGTTCCTGCTCTCGGACGCGCCGTGGCCGGCAGCGCAGACGACCGCCGCTACGCCGGCCTGAGCCCGTTCGAGCTCAAGGACCGGCTGGTCGAGCTCGCGACCGAATGCACGCGCGCGAGCGCGCGCCTGCTGCTCGACGCCGGGCGCGCCAACCCGGACTGGCTCGCGCTCGAGGCGCGCGAGGCGTTCGTCGAGCTCGCGCGCTTCGCGCTGGAAGAGGCGCGCGGCCGCAGTCTCGCGCCGGGCCTGGGAGGGCACCCGCCCGCGCCCGGGATCGCCGTGCGGCTCGCCGCCGCCACGGCGACGCGCCTGCCGGGCGCGTCGCTGCTGCGCGAGGCGATCGACTACGCCGAGCGCGAGCTCGCGCTCGAGCCGGACGCGTTCGTGCACGAGCTCGCGCTCGGCGCGCTCGGCGCCGACTACCCGGCGCCGCCGCGCATGCTCGCCGGGGTCGAGCGCATCATGCGCGCCTACCTCGAGCGCGAGCTCGGCCGCGGCGCAGGCTTCGCCGCGCCGCTGCGCCTGTTCGCCACCGAGGGGGCGACCGCCGGCATCTGCTACCTGTTCCAGTCGCTCGTCGCCAACCGGCTGCTCGAGCGCGGCGCGCGCATCGCGATCGGCACCCCGGTGTTCACGCCCTACCTCGAGATCCCGCGCCTCGAGGCCTACGGCCTGGAGGAAGTGCGCCTCGCCGCCGACGCGGGCGCCGACTGGCAGTACCCGGACGGCGAGATCGACCGGCTCGAAGACCCGGGCGTGCACGCCTTGTTCCTCGTCAACCCGGGCAACCCGACCGCGGTCGCGATCGGCGCGCGCGCGCTCGAGCGCCTCGCGCGCCTGGTGCGCGAGCGGCGTCCCGACCTGATCGTGATCACCGACGACGTGTACGCGCCCTACGCCGAGGGCTACCGGTCGCTCGCGGCCGCGCTGCCGCGCAACACCGTCACCGTCTACTCGCTGTCCAAGTACTTCGGCTGCACCGGCTGGCGGCTGGGGCTGGTCGCGCTGGCAGAGGACAACGTGCTCGACCAGCGCCTGCGGCGGCTGCCCGCCGCCGCGCGCGACGCGCTCGCCGCGCGCTACGCGAGCCTGTGCGCCGACCCCGCCGGGCTGGGCTTCCTCGACCGGATGGTCGCGGACAGCCGCGCGGTGGCGCTCAATCACACCGCCGGCCTGTCGACGCCGCAGCAGGTGCAGATGGCGCTGTTCGCGCTGCACGCGCTGCTCGGCCGCGGCGCGGCCTACCGCGCAGCCGCGCGCGGCGTGGTGCACGAGCGGCTGGCGGCGCTGCACCAGGGGCTCGGCGTGCCGGCTCCGGCGGGGGCGCTGCATACCGACTACTACGCGACCCTCGACCTGCTGGCGCTCGCGCGCGGCCTGCACGGCGAGCAGTTCGCCGCCCGGCTCGCGCGCGCCAGGCATCCGCTCGACCTGGTGTTCGACCTGGCGCGCGAGTACGCCACGGTGGTGCTGCCCGGGGCGGGCTTCGAGGCGCCGGACTGGTCGGTGCGCGTATCGCTCGCCAACCTGCCGGCGGCCGCGTACCGCGAGATCGGCGCCAGCCTGCGCGCGCTGCTCGCTCACTACCACACGCAGGGCGCCGCCAGGCCTTGACAATGGCTGCCCCGGCAGGCAGTTTGCTGCCTGGGCAGGTAAAAAGAGAGCGGCGATGGCAGGCGGGCGCGAGCGCGCGCATTACCGTGCGGAGAACTACCGCGTCGAGGACAGCGTCGGCTACCTCGTGACGCGCCTGCGCGCCTCGATCTTCGCCGGGGTGGACCGCGAGGTCGCATCCTGGGGCATTTCCGCCGCACAGGGCTCGATCCTCATCTACATCGCGCACGGCCGCGGCGACCGCGCCGCCGACATTGCGCGCGACTACGACTACGACACGGGCTCGATGACGCGCATGGTCGAGCGCCTGGTGCGCAAGAGGCTGCTCGAGCGCGTGCGCGACGACGGCGACCGGCGCGTAGTGCGACTGCGCCTGACCCGCGCCGGGACGGCGGTCGCGCGGCGCATCCCGAGGGTCGCGGTCAAGGTGCTGAACCGGCACCTGCGCGGCTTCAGCACCGCCGAGTTCGGGCAGCTGAAGGCGCTGCTGCAGCGCATGCTCGCGAACGCCGGGGCGGAACATGAATGACATGCCGCAAGGCCCCACGCGCGGCGCCCGGCGCCGCCGCGTGCTGAGCTTCGTCATCGCCGCGCTCGCGCTGGCGGGCATCGGCTGGCTCGCCTGGTGGGTCGTCGAGTCGCGCGGTCACGAGACCACCGACAACGCCTACGTCGGCGGCAACCTGGTGCAGGTCACGCCCCAGGTGGCGGGCACCGTGGTGGCGATCGGCGCCGACGACACCGACCTGGTCGAGGCCGGCCAGACGCTGGTGCGCCTCGACCCGGCGGATGCGAGCGTCGCGCTCGCGCAGGCCGAGGCCCAGCTCGCCCAGGCGGTGCGCTCCGCGCGCACCGTCTACGTCACCAACAGCGTGCTCGACGCGGCAGTCGCCCAGCGCGCGGCCGAGCTGCGCAAGGCCGAAGACGACCTCGCCCGGCGCATCGAGCTCGACGCCAAGGGCATGGTGACCAAGGAGGACCTGGAGCACGCGCGCAGCAGCGTCGCGGCCGCCAGGGCGGCGCTCGCCGAGGCGCGCGAGCGGCTTGCCGCCAACCGCGCGCTCACCGAGCGCATCCGCGTCGAGGATCAGCCCAGCGTCAAGGAAGCCGCCGCGCGCGTGCGCGTCGCCTTCCTCGCGCTGGAGCGCAACGAAATCCCGGCGCCGGTGACCGGCTACGTCGCCCGACGCGCGGTGCAGGTGGGCCAGCGGGTCGCCCCCGGGGACCCGCTGATGGCGGTCGTGCCGATGGACGAGCTGTGGGTCGACGCGAACTTCAAGGAAGTGCAGCTGCGCGACATGCGCATCGGGCAGCCGGCGCGGCTGACCGCAGACCTGTACGGTAGCCGCGTCGAGTATCGCGGGCGCGTGGCGGGCCTGGCCGCGGGCACCGGCGGCGCATTCGCGCTGCTGCCGCCGCAGAACGCCACCGGCAACTGGATCAAGGTGGTGCAGCGCCTGCCGGTGCGCATCGCGCTCGACAAGAAGCAGCTCGCGTCGCACCCGCTGCGCATCGGCCTGTCGATGGACGTCGAGGTCGACGTGCGCGACACGAGCGGGCCGCAGCTCGCCGGGACTCCCGTGTCCGGCCCGGTGTATGCGACCAAGGCGTTCGAGGGGCAGGCCGCGGCGGCCGAGGCGCGCGTGCGCGCCATCATCGCCGCCAACCTGGGGCAGGGCGGATGAGCGCGGCGCCGGCCGCGGCGGCGCCGCCGCTCGAAGGCATCGAGCGCGTCGTCGGCGCCTTCGTGCTGTCGCTCGCCGTGTTCATGACCGTGCTCGACACGACGATCGCCAACGTGTCGATCCCGACCATCGCCGGCGACCTCGGCGTCAGCCCGAGCCAGGGCACCTGGGTCATCACGTCGTTCGCGGTGTCAACCGCGATCGCGGTGCCGCTCACCGGCTGGCTGGTGGTGCGCTTCGGCCAGGTGCGGCTGTTCGTCACCTCGGTGCTGCTGTTCAGCACCGCGTCCTGGCTGTGCGGGCTCGCGCCGAACCTCGAGGCGCTGATCGTGTTCCGCGTGCTGCAGGGCGCGGTGGCCGGACCGATGGTGCCGCTGTCGCAGGCGATGCTGCTCGCCACCTTCCCGCGCGAGAAGGCTGGCCTGGCGCTCGCGCTGTGGTCGATGACCGCGCTGCTCGCGCCGATCTCGGGCCCGCTGCTCGGCGGGTGGATCTCGGACAACGCCACCTGGCCGTGGATCTTCTACATCAACGTGCCGGTGGGCCTGCTCGCCGCCGCGGTCACCTGGCAGATCTACCGCGCACGCGATTCCGCGACGCGCAAGGTGCCGGTGGATTACGTCGGCCTCGGGCTGCTGATCACCTGGGTGGCGGCGCTGCAGATCATGCTCGACAAGGGCAACGAGCTCGACTGGTTCAGCTCCGGCCTGATCGTGGCGCTCGCCTGCGTCGCGGGCGTCGGCTTCATACTGTTCCTGGTCTGGGAGCTGGTGGACAACGAGCATCCGATCGTCGACCTGACGCTGTTCAAGCTGCGCAACTTCTCCAGCGGCACCGCGGCGCTCGCGGTGGGCTACGGCGTGTTCTTCGGCACCACGGTGATCCTGCCGCTGTGGTTGCAGACGATCATGGGCTATACCGCCACCTGGTCGGGGCTGGCGGTCGCGCCGATCGGGATCCTGTCGCTGATCATCGCGCCGATCCTGGGCCGCAATCTCGGGCGCGTGGACCCGCGCAAGATCGCGACCGCAGCCTTCCTCGTGTTCGCGGCGGTGTCGTTCATGCGCGCGCGCTTCGACCTGCAGGCCGACTTCTGGTCGATCGCGCTGCCGACCGTGCTGCAGGGCGCGGCCACCGTGTCGTTCTTCCTGCCGCTCACCGCGCTCCTGCTCGCGGGGCTGCCGCCCGAGCGCATTCCGGCGGCCACCGGGCTGAGCAACTTCGCGCGCTTCACCGCGGGCGCCTTCGGCGCCTCGATGTCGGTGACGCTATGGGACCACCGGGCCGCGCTCCACCGCGCCCACCTGGTCGAGCAGGTAACGAGCTACGATTTCGACGCGCGCGCCGCGCTCGGGGCGCTTCAGGCGCAGGGCTTCAGGCACGGGCAGGCGCTCGGCCTGGTGGACCGCCTGATCGACCAGCAGGCGCGCATGCTGAGCACCATCGACCTGTTCTGGCTCTCCGGCGTGCTGTTCGTGTCGCTCGTGGCGCTGGTGTGGATCGCCAGGCCGGCGAGCGTCGTCCAGCGTGCCCCGGCCGACGCGGGCGCGCACTGAGCGCTAGATCCTGCGCCCGGCCTCGCGCCAATAGGGCTCGCGCAGCCGGCGCTTGAAGATCTTGCCGCTCTCCTCGCGCGGCAGCGCGGCGTGGAATTCGATCACGCGCGGCACCTTGTAGCCGGAGATGCGCGCGCCGAGCCAGGCCCTGACCGACTCGGCCTCCAGCTGCGCCCCCGGCTCGGGCTGGATCGCCGCGGCGAGCGCCTCGCCGAACTCCTGGTGCGGGATGCCGAACACCGCACAGTCCTGCACGCCCGGCATACCGTGCAGCGCCGCCTCGATCTCCGCGGGGTAGATGTTGACCCCGCCCGAGATCACCATGTCTGCGGCGCGGTCGCAGATGAACAGGTACCCTTCCTCGTCGACGTAGCCCATGTCGCCGAGCGTCCACAGGCCGTCGCGCTCGAGCGCGGCGCGCGCGGCCGGGTTGTTGTTGTAGGTGAAGTCCGGGTAGGCCGGCTGGCGCGCGTAGATGAGGCCGATTTCCCCCGGCGGCAGCGCGCGGCCCGCTTCGTCCAGGATCTTGAGCGCTCCGGCGCCGACCGGCCGGCCCGCCGAGCCGGGTTTCTTGAGCGCCTCGTGCGAATTGATCGAGGTGATCACGCCCGCCTCGCTCGAGGCGTAGCACTCGTGGAACACCGGGCCCCACCAGTCGATCATGGCGCGCTTCACGTCCGGTGCGCAGGGCGAGCCGGTCGAGGCGACCATGCGCATCGACGAGAGATCATAACGGCGCCTGACCTCCTCGGGCAGCTTGAGCATTCGCACGTACATGGTCGGCACCAGGTAGGCGTGCGTGAGGCGATGGCGTTCGATCAGCGCCAATGTGCGCTCCGCGTCGAACTTCGCCTCGAGTACGAGCAGCGCGTCATCGAGCAGCAGGGTCTGCGTGGCGTACAGATTGGGCGCGCTGTGATACAGGGGCCCGGGGAGCAGCGCGCGCATGCCCGGCGCGATGCCGAAGCCCTTGTAGCGCGCCTCGCGTGCGAGCTCGAGCATGCGCTCGGCGCCTTCGAGCGGCATCGGCATGCGGCGCACGCCCTTCGGCCGCCCAGTGGTGCCCGAGGTGTAGGGCATGCTCCAGCGCTGGCGGCGCGGCGCTCCCGCCCAGCGCGGCAGCTGCGCGGGCCAGGCCTCCCATGCGCCCGGAGCGACGACCACCTGCTCGACGTCCGCAGGCAGCGCGCCTCCGATCTGCGGCAGCAGGTCGGCGTGCACGACGAGCGCCTTCGCGCCGCTGTCCTTCAGGATCCAGCCCGCCTCGTCGGCCTTGTAGTGCCAGTTGATCGGGCAGGGGTACGCGCCCAGGCGCAGCGCGGCGAAGGCGGCGACGAGGAACGCGGGCTCGTTCTTGAGCATGATGCAGGCGACGTCGCCCTCGCCGATCCCCAGGCGCTCCAGCCCGCTCGCCGCGCGCAGCACCGCGTCCTCGAATTCGCTCCAGGCGATGTCGCGCTCGTCGAAGCGCAGCGTGGCACCCATGCGCGACAGTATAGCTACGCTGCTAACATCCCCGCTTCGCCCGGAGGTGCACGTGAAACCGCTCGCTCCCACCGCCCGCACGAGGCTCAAGCGCCGGCCCCAGCGCGGTCACTACGACCGCGACACGGTGTACGCCGTGCTCGATGCGGGTTTCGTGTGCCACGTCGGCTACGCGATCGACGGCCAGCCCTACGTTACGCCGACCTGCTACTGGCGCGAGGGCGACGCGGTGTACTGGCACGGCTCGGCGGCCTCGCGCATGCTGCGCCACCTGGAAAAAGGCGTCGAATGCTGCCTGACGGTGACGCACCTCGATGCGCTGGTGCTGGCGCGCTCGGGGTTCAACCACTCGATCAACTACCGCTCGGCGATGCTCCTCGGGCGAGCGCACAAGGTCGAGGCCCCCGCCGACAAGCTCGCAAAGCTCGAGGCGTTCGTCGAGCGCATGTTCCCGGGGCGCTGGCGGGGCCTGCGCCCGGTCACCAAGCGCGAGCTCAAGGCCACCACCGTGCTCGGCATGCCGATCCGCGAGGCTTCGGCGAAGATCCGCAGCGGCCCGCCGCACGACGACGATGAGGACTACGCGCTGCCGATCTGGGCGGGGATCGTTCCCGTGCGCCAGGTGGCCGGCGCGCCGGCCGACGACGGGCGGCTCGCGGCCGGCAGCGCGCGGCCGCGCAACCTGCTCGATCTCGCGCACATCGGGCTCGGCAGAGCGCGCTAGAGCACGCCGAGCGCGAGTCCCGCGGCGAACGTCGCGCCGAGCTCTTCGCAGGCGCGCAGGATTTCAGGTGTCACCTCGCGCAGCGCGATGATCGCCTCGTGCGCCTTGCGCAGGCGCAGCCCGGTGACGATGCGCTCGACCGAGGTTCTCGCGCCGCCGCCGTCCTGCCCGGCACTGATGAACAGCGCGTAGGGCCGCCCCTCCACCTTGCCCTCGCAGGGATAGAACACGCGCTCGAGGAAGTCCTTCATCATGCCCGACATGTAACCGAAGTTCTCCGGCGTGCCGAGCAGCAGCGCGTCGGCTGCGAGCAGGTCCGCGGGCCCCGCCTCGGCGGCGCGCTTCACCACCACGCGCACCGCGTCCCCGGCTTCCGCTTCGGCGAGCGCGGCGCGCGCGCCGCGCTCGACCGCCTCGGCCATGTGCGCCGTCTTGACGCCGTGCGTGTGGTAGACGATGAGCAGCGTCTTCATGCCTTGAGCCGCACGGCCGGATCCTGCCGGTAGAAGAGCGCGAGCTGCGCGTAGGCGTCGGGGTAGCGGCGCCGCGTCCCGTTCGGCGACTCGAAGAACGCTTCGCTCAGCACGGCGAAGAATTCCGCCGGGTCCTCGGCGGCGTACGGGTCGAGCCAGGTGTCCTTGCCGCGGTCGACCGCGTCGCAGAAGCCGGCGTAGGCCTGCGCGAGGACCGCGCGCCACGCGGCGCGATCCATGCCCTCGTGCAGCGGCGGCAGCCCGTCCGCCTCGCCGTCGCGCATGTCCAGCTTGTGGGCGAATTCGTGGATCACCACGTTGACGTACTCGTCGTGCTGCGCCGCGTCCCAGGACAGCACCACGGGCCCTCCCGGCCACGACTCGCCCGCCAGCTCGTCGTCCCACTCGTGCAGCACGCCGCTCTCGTCGATCTCGCTGCGCCGCACGCGGAAGTCGTACGGATACACGACGATCCCGGTCCAGCCGTCATACCAGTCCAGCCCCAGTTCGAGCACCAGCAGGCAGGCCTGCGCGGCGATCGAGAGGCGCATCGCGTCGTCGATCGCGAGCCCGCGGGCACCCGAGAACTCCTTCTCGGCGAGGAACAGCAGCGTCAGCTCCTGCAGCCGCCGCGCCTGCGCCGCGTCCAGGCCGCGCAGGAACGGCAGCCTGCCGAGCGTGCGGCGCCAGAGTGCGTCGTCGATGCGGTGGCGCGCGAGCACCCGCCGCCTGCGCCAGCGCTTCAGCCAGCCCACGCTAGCGCCGCCCCGCGCGCGCGGCGAGCGCCACTCCGGCGAAGATGAGCATCATGCCCACCAGATGGTACAGATGCAGGCGCTCGCCGAGGAACACGACGGCCATCAGTATCCCGAAGGGCGGAATGAGGTAAAGGTAGGCGCCGGCGCGCCCCGGACCGATCGCCTGCACCCCGCGGCCCCACATGAGGAAGCAGGCGACCGAAGGAAAGATGCCGAGGTACAGCACCGTGAGCACCGGTCCCCAGGCGAGCGCCATGCGCCCTCCGGCGGCCAGGTCGGCGGCGTAGATCGGCAGCATCGGCACCATGCCGGCGAGCGAGCAGGCGAGCAGGAAGCTCATGTGCGACAGGGCGGGCGGCTTCCAGCGCAGGCCCACCGTGTACAGCGCCCACAGTGCGACGTTGGCGAGTAGGTAGAGGTCGCCGTGGTTGATCTGCAGGGTCGCGAGCGCGTGCAGGTCGAGGCGCGCGACGATCGCCAGCACCCCGCAAAACGACACCGCGACCCCGAGTAGCGCGCGCAGTCCCGCGCGCTCGCCAAAGAGCAGCAGCGCAAACAGCGGGATGAGCGCCGGGGTCACCGACTGGATGAGCAGCGCGTTGGTCGCGGTGGTCTCGCGGATGCCGTAGTAGCCGACCATGTTGTAGAGCGCGTTGCCGGTGAGGCTGAAGAACGCGATCGCCTTCCAGTGCGCGCGCACGACCGGCCAGTCGCGCGCGAGCTGGCGGCCGGCGAGCGGAATCAGCACCACGATCGCGGTCGCCCAGCGCCAGAACGAAAGCGCGGCCGGCGTGACCTCCAGGTGCACCGCGCGCGCCACGATCCAGTGCCCGGCCCAGAACAGCGCGGTCAGGACGAGCAGGAGGTGCGGGGAAACTTTCGGCGCGGCGTCACGGTCAGACATCGGCGCCAGTACAATAGCAGCATGGTCTCGGTCGTCCAGTTGCATCCGCAAAACACCGCTGCGGCGGCGCTCGACACGGTGGCCGAAGGGCTCGCCGGCGAGGAGCGCGCGCTCGTCGCACGGGCGTTGGAGTTCGCCGAGCCGCTGTATGCGGGGCATGCGCTGTCCACTGGCGAGCCGGTCTGGCCGCACGCGCTCGGCCTCGGCGCGGGCCTGGCGGCGATCGGGCTCGATCCCGCAGGACGCGCCGCGGGCGTGCTGTTCGCCGCGCCCAAGTACCTCGGCGACAGCGAGCCGCTGCGCGAGCGCTTCGGC
>DASPRB010000010.1:0-13520 GCA_035624675.1 Burkholderiales bacterium | reverse complement strand
GTGCGCGCGGGCGCCATGATGGCGGCGACCGACGAGATCCAGATCACGGTGCGCGGCCGCGGCGGCCACGCCGCGATGCCGCACCTCACGGTCGATCCGGTCGTCGTCGCGGCGCACGTGATTACGGCGCTGCAGTCGATCACGAGCCGCAACCTCAACCCGCTCGACGCGCTGGTCGTCAGCGTATGTTCGATGCAGACGAGCCAGGTGGGCGCGTTCAACATCATCCCGGAGTCGGTCAAGCTGATCGGCACGGTGCGCAGCTTCAGGCCCGAGACGCGCGACCTCGCCGAGAGGCGCGTCAAGGAGATCGTGACCGGCATCGCGAGCTCGCTCGGTGGCGGCGCCGAAATCGACTACCGGCGCGGCTACCCGGCCACCGTCAACACGCCGCGCGAAGCCGAGTTCGCGGCGAGCGTCGGCGACCGCATCTTCGGCAGGGAGAACGTGGTGCGCGACGCCGAGCCGACCATGGGGGGCGAGGACTTTTCCTACATGCTGCTCGCGCGCCCCGGCGCCTACGTATGGCTCGGCCAGGGCGGCGGCCCGAGCGGCTGCTTCCTGCACAACCCCGCGTACGACTTCAACGACGACGTGATCCCCCTCGGCGCCGGTTTTCTCGCGGCGCTGGTCGAGCACGCGTTGCCACTCAAATAGCCTACGGGAGGAGAACACCATGCGCATCACCCGCATCGTCGCCGCCGCCGCGCTCGCCCTCGCGCTCGCGGCCGGCGCGCAGGCGAAGACCTTCAGGTACGCCGACCAGGGCGACTCGCTGTCCATGGATCCGTACATGCTGAACGAGTCGCTGCTGCTCAACTTCACCGGCAACATGTACGAGCCGCTGGTCGACCGCGGCAAGAAGCTCGAGCTCGTGCCGGGCCTCGCCACGAGCTGGAAGCAGACCTCGCCCACGGTATGGCGCTTCGAGCTGCGCCGCGGCGTGAAGTTCCACGACGGCGCGCCGTTCACCGCCGACGACGTCTTGTTCTCCTACCAGCGCGCCAAGGGCGAGGGCTCCGACATCCAGTCCTACGTCGGATCGTTCAAGGAGGTGCGCAAGATCGGCGACTATACGGTCGAGATCGAGACCAGCGCGCCGTTCCCGATCCTGCCCGACGTCATCAGCCAGTGGCGCATGATGTCCAAGGCCTGGTGCGAGAAGCACAACGCGCTGCGCCCCGTGGACGTGAGGAAGGGCACCGAGAACTACGCCTCGACACACGCCAACGGCACCGGGCCGTTCATGCTCAAGGAGCGCCAGCCGGGCGTGAAGACGGTGCTGGTGCCGAACCCGAACTGGTGGGGCAAGCCCGAGCACAATCTCAGCGAGGCGGTTTTCACCCCGATCGCGAATGCCGCGACGCGCGTGGCGGCGCTGATCTCGGGCGAGATCGACATGATGGAGCCGGTGCCGCTGCAGGACATCGCGCGCATCGCCGCCGACCCGAACCTCAAGGTCATGCAGGGCCCGGAGCTGCGCACGATCTTCCTCGGCATGGACCAGAAGCGCGACGAGCTGCTCTTTTCCAACGTCAAGGGCAAGAACCCGTTCAAGGACCTGCGCGTGAGGAGGGCCTTCTACCAGGCGATCGATATCGAGGCGATCAAGTCGCGCGTGATGCGCGGGGCGGCGACCCCGACCGCGCTCATGGTCGCCCCCGGCATCAAGGGCTTCGACCCCGCGCTAAACAAGCGCTACCCCTACGATCCGGGCGCCTCGAAGAAGCTGCTCGCCGAGGCAGGCTATCCCGACGGCTTCCAGGTCGGAATGAACTGCCCGAACGACCGCTACGTGAACGACGCCGAGATCTGCCAGGCCGTCGCGGCGATGCTCGCCAAAGTGGGCGTGCGCGTCGACCTGATGGTCGAGCCCAAGGCGACCTATTTCCCGAAGATCCTGCGGCGCGACACCTCCTTCTACATGCTCGGCTGGACGCCAGCCACCTACGACTCGCACAACCCGCTGTACGCGCTGATGGCCACGCCAGGCGAAGGCGGCCAGGGCCAGTTCAACCTCGGCTGGTACTCCAACAAGCGCGTCGACGAGCTCACCGCGAAGATCGCCTCGGAGACCGATCCGAAAAAGCGCCAGGCGATGATCTCCGAGGCGTTCCGCATCCACAAGGAGGACTTCGGCCACATCCCGCTGCACCAGCAGGCGCTCGCCTGGGGCATGAAGAAGACGGTCGACCTGGTGCAGCTGCCCGACAACTTCAACTACCTGCGCTGGGTCAGGATCAAGTAGCGCTCGATGCGCGCAGCGCTCGCTCGCGCCTGGGACTCCGACCTCGCGTACAGCTTCCGCAGGTCGCCCGTCACCGTGGCGGCCGCGCTCGTGGCGCTGGCTTGCGTCACGGGCGCGCTCTGCGCGCCCTGGCTCGCGCCGCACAATCCCTTCGACCTCGCCTCGCTCAACCTGCTCGACGCTTTCACGCCGCCGGCGTGGACGGCAAAGGGCAGCAGCACGTTCCTGCTCGGCACCGACGACCAGGGGCGCGACGTGCTCTCGACGATCATGTACGGCGCGCGCATCTCCCTTGCGGTGGGCGGGGCAGCGGTGCTGCTGTCGATGCTGGTCGGCGTCGCGCTCGGCCTGGTCGCAGGCTATTTCGGCGGCGCGCTCGATGCGTTCATCATGCGCGTCGCCGACGTGCAGCTTTCGTTCCCGGCGATCCTGATCGCGCTGCTGATCGACGGCGTGGCGCGCGTCATGCTGCCGCACGAGGCGCAGGACGTCATCGCGATCCCGGTGCTCGTGCTGGCGATCGGCGCCTCGGGCTGGGTGCAGTACGCGCGCACCGTGCGCGGCTCGACGCTGGTGGAGAAGAACAAGGAGTACGTGCAGGCGGCGCGCGTCATCGGCCGGCGGCCGGCAGCGATCATGCTCGCGCACGTGCTGCCGAACGTCACCGGCCCGGTGCTGGTGATCGGCACCATCCACATCGCGACGGCGATCATCACCGAAGCGACGCTGTCCTTCCTCGGCGTGGGCGTGCCGCCGACGCGTCCTTCGCTCGGCACGCTGATCCGCGTGGGCAACGACTTCCTGTTCTCGGGCGAGTGGTGGATCACCGTCTTCCCGGGCATCGCCCTGGTGGCCCTGGCGCTGTCGGTCAACCTGCTGGGCGATTGGCTGCGCGACGCCCTCAACCCCAGGCTGCGATGAGCGGTCCGCTGCTCGAGGTGCGCGGCCTGAGGGTCGAATTTCCGACGCGCCGCGGCAGGCTGGTGGCAGTCGACGGCGTTTCGTTCTCGATCGCGCCGGGCGAGGTCCTGGGCGTGGTCGGGGAATCCGGCGCGGGCAAGTCGCTCACCGGCATGGCGATCATCGGTCTGCTCGAGCCGCCGGGGCGCATCGCGGCGGGCGAAATCCTGCTCGAGGGAGAGCGCATCGACCGGCTGCCGCCCGAGCGCATGCGCCGCATCCGCGGCCGGCGCATCGGCGCGATCTTCCAGGACCCGCTCACCTCGCTCAATCCTCTCTATACCATCGGCGAGCAGCTGGTCGAGACGATCCTGACCCACCTGGGTCTCGGCCGCGAGGGCGCGCGACGGCGCGCCCTCGAGCTGCTCGCGGAGGTCGGGATTCCGGCGCCTGAGTCACGCTTCTCGCACTATCCGCACCAGTTCTCCGGCGGCATGCGACAGCGCGTGGTGATCGCGCTCGCCCTCGCCGCCGAGCCCCGCCTGGTGATCGCCGACGAGCCGACCACGGCGCTCGACGTGTCGATCCAGGCGCAGATCGTCGCGCTGCTCAAGCGCCTCGCGCGCGAGCACGGCACGGCGGTGATGCTGATCACCCACGACATGGGCGTGATCGCCGAGACCGCGGACCGCGTAGCGGTGATGTACGCGGGACGCATCGCCGAGATCGGGCCGGTCGGCGAGGTGATCCACGCGGCGCGTCACCCATACACCGCCGGCCTCATGGGATCGATACCGCGCGTGGCCAGCGGCGGCGCGCAGCGGCGCGGACGCCTCGCGCAGATCGAGGGCTCGATGCCCCGTCTCGCCGCCATTCCGGGCGGCTGCGCCTTCCACCCGCGCTGCCCGCGCCGCCTGGCGCGCTGCTCGCTCGAGCGCCCCTCACAGGTGCCTGTCGCCGCCAACCAGGTCGCCTGCTGGCTGTATGCCGAGCGCGGTTGAGCAGCCTTTACTGCGCCTGCGCGGCCTGGGGCGCGATTTCGACGTCTCGCGGCCGTGGCTGAACCGCATGCTCGAGCGCGCGCCGCGACAGCTGCTGCGCGCGGTCGACGAGGTGAGCTTCGAGGTGCGGCGCGGCGAGACGCTCGCGCTGGTGGGCGAGTCCGGCTGCGGCAAGTCGACCGTCGCGCGGCTGATCGTCGGCCTCTACGCGCCCTCGCGCGGCGCGGTCGAATTCGACGGTATCGAGCTCACCGACCCGGGGCGCGCCGCCGAGGCGCGCGCCGCGCGCCGGCGCATGCAGATGATCTTCCAGGATCCCTATGCGAGCCTCGACCCGCGCTGGCGCGTGCGCGACATCGTGGCCGAGCCGATCCGGGTGCTGGGGCTCGCGCGCACGCGTGCCGCGGAGCGCTCGCGCGTGCGCGAGCTGCTAGCCCAGGTCGGCCTCGCCGCAGAGGATGGCGACAAGTTCCCGCACGAGTTTTCGGGGGGCCAGCGCCAGCGCATCTCGATCGCGCGCGCCCTGTCGGGCAATCCCGAGTTCCTGGTGTGCGACGAGCCGACCTCGGCGCTCGACGTGTCGGTGCAGGCCCAGATCCTGAACCTGATGAGCGAGCTGCAGAGCCGCCTCGGGCTGACGTATCTGTTCATCTCGCACAACCTCGCGGTGGTGTCGCACGTCGCGGACCGGGTCGGGGTCATGTATCTCGGGCGCCTGGTGGAGCTCGCCGAAGCCGCGGAGCTGTTCGCGCGCCCGCGCCATCCCTACACCCGCATGCTGCTGGACGCCGTCCCGCGCCTGGAGGCGATCGGGGCGCGGCGCACGCCAGTCGCCGGCGAAGTCCCCGATCCGCTCGCGCCGCCTACCGGCTGTGCATTTCACCCGCGCTGTCCGCACGCCAACGCGCGCTGCGCCGCCGAGCGCCCGGCGCTCGAGGGCACGGGCGCCCGGCGGATCGCCTGTCACGCGGTAAGCGAAGGGCGCCTCGCGCCTAGCGCTTGAACAGGCCGCGCAGCTTCTCCTGAATGGCGCCTTTGCCGCCGAGCTGCTCCTCGAGCTTCTTGGTGGCCTGCGACTTGACCGCCTCGGTGGCGACCGCCCGGTAGTCGACCTCGTATTTCAGCGCGTCGAACGGCCCCACCACGCGCACCGGTACGGTGATGCCGCGCAGCTCGCCGCGCTCCCTGCCGCCCTGCCCCTGCGCGGAGCCGACCAGCGAGGCCTTGGCCAGGTAGTCGATGCGCGAGCTGCCGATGTCGATGTCGCCTGCCCCGCCCACGCGCAACAGCGGCGACTTGAGATTCAGGTCGTCGTTGTGCGCCACGCCGTTGCGAATCACGAAGCTCGCGGTCAGCTCGCTGAAATCGGTCTTCTGCGACTGGTCGGCCGCCTGCGTCTGCGCGCTCTTCGAGCCGATCAGCGATTCGGCCTTGCGCAAGGCCTCGGCCGCGTTGAATCCCTTGATCGCGCCGTCGCGCAACGCGAGCTGCGCGTTGCCGGCGAGCGATTTCTTCATCGCATTCGCGCTGGCGCCCGCGGCCTGCACATCCAGGCTCACGTTGCCCCGTCCCTCGATAACGTCGCGTTGCGCGAGATCCCTGACCAGCGGTCCGATCGCGATGTCCGTCAGCTTGTCCTTGAGCGATACGCGATTCGCGTTGCCGTCGAGCGCCAGCGTTCCGGCGAGCGCGCCCTGGTACAAACTTGCCGAATGCGGCGCGAGCTCGGCGCGCCCGTTCGCCGCTCGCACGTCGGTCTTCACCTCAGCGAGCTTGAGGCCCTCGACCTGCAGCTGGCCGATGCGCAGCCGTCCGCGGGCGGTAAGGCCCTTGAGCCAGGAGAGATCGACCGGCGTATCCGCCGCGGCCGCTCCCCCGGCGCGGGTTCTTGCCTTGTCGCTTTCCCCCGCCGCACTGCCCTGCGGTTCCGACTTCAGATAGCGGTCGACGTCCAGGCGGTCCACGTCGACGTCGAAGTTGTACGACGGCAGCGCGAAGCTCTCCACGCCGAGCTTGGCGCGGATGCTCGAGTCGTCCAGCTTCACGGCCAGGTCGGCGTGCACCGTGCCTTTGCCGAAGTCGGCCTGCGCGGAGCCGGTGATCGGCACGGTAAGCGTCTTCTGCGGCAGCGCCGGGCTGGACAGTGTAATGCGGGCATCGAGCCCGCTTAGCTCCGCCGACTTGCGCTCGGCGTCGAAGCGGTAACCCGTCGCGAGCTTGAACTTCGCATCGAGGTCGGGTTTCGTGCCCTTGATCGCGGCGGAGACGTCGAGTTTGCCGGGCACGCCGCTCGCGATGCGGCCGGTGCGCAGCTCCAGATCGCTCAGCGCGATCTGCTGCCCGCTCTTCAGGTCGCGGTACGACACGCTCGAGCGCTCGACGCGCACGCCCGAGATATCGAACTCGACCTTGGAGGCCTTCGCAGGCCCTGCGGCCGGCTGCTTCGGCGCCGGCGCCGCGGCCGCGCCGAGCAGATCGTCGAAGTTGAACTTGCCGTCCGCGCGCTTGACGAGGTTCACTTTGAGGCCGGCGAGCTGCACCTGGTCGACGAGCGTCTGACCGCGAAACAGCGGCAGCAGCGCGACCGCTACGTGCGCGGAATCGATCGACGCGAAGGTGGCATCGCTCGCGCGCTCCGACAGGCTCGCGCGCCCCAGCGACGCACCGATGCTCGGCCAGAACGCGAGGTGCAGGTTGCCTTCCAGCTTCAGCGTGCGGCCGGTGTCCTGCTTGACCACGCGCTCGATCTCGCCCTTCAGCCTGTTCGCGTCGAACAGCAGCGCGAACGCGATTGCTCCGATGACCACCAGAGCGACCAGCGCGCCCGCCGCGTACAGGAGGTACTTGAGCGCTTTCATGACACCTTCCGATCGATGTTGGCCACGCCGAAGGGCACGTGCCCGGCCGCCACGTGGCGCTTGGCCGACTCGACGTGCGCGCGCTGGTCGTCGAAGAAGAAATCCGGCTCGAATGCGCGCAGGAATTCGCCCTTGTCCAGGCCGCCGAGGAACATCGCTTCGTCCACCCCGATATTCCATTGCATCAGCGTGCGCACCGCGCGCTCGTGCGCCGGTGCGCTGCGCGCGGTGACGAGCGCCGTGCGCAGGCGCATGGGCACGTCGGTGCCAGCCGCCTGCTGCAGGCGATGGAGCGCCTCGAGCAGCGGCTTGAACGGCCCGGGCGGCAGCGGCCGCAACGCATGCTCGGCCTCGTGGCGCGTGAAGGCATCCAGCCCGTCAGCCTGGAACACGCGCTCCGCCTCGTCGGAGAACAGCACCGCATCGCCGTCGAACGCGATGCGCACTTCGTCGGCGTGGCGCTCGGCGGCGCGCGCCGAATCCGGATACACGCGCGCCGCGGGCACCTTGGCCTCGAGCGCGCTCATCACGTCGGCCTCGTTCGCCGACAGGAACAGGTTCGCCCTGAGCGCATCGAGATAGCGATACGGCGTACGGCCGCGCGTAAACACGCCGCGCTCAAGGCGCAGTCCCTCGTGCGCCGCCGAGCGGAACACCCGCAGGCCGCTCACCGGATCGTTCTTGGACAGGATCACGACCTCGACGCGCTGCGCGCCGGGCGTGTTGAAGGCGAGCAGCTTCTTCACCAGGGGGAAGGCGACGCCCACCTTCGCCGGAACGTCCAGGCGCGACAGCTGCAGCTCCACATACTCGCGCTCGCCGCGCCGCTCGAACACCGCGTTCTCCTCCTCGAAGTCGAACAGCGCCCGCGAGGAGATCGCCACCACCAGCTTGCCTTCGAACGATACGGGCATCGGACTTTCATTCTAGAAGAGCCCCGGGTTCGCGGCAACGCGCGCTTGGCGACGCTACGACGCCGTGCGAGACTGACGCACGATGAAACGCTCGGCCTGCGTCCTGATCGCGGCGTGCGCGACACTCGGGCCGCACGTCGGCGCGCTCGCGGCGACGCGTCACGGCGTCGACATCCTCTATGTCGCGCCGAAGGACCCCGGGCAACGCAGGATCTACCAAACGCTGAAGGAGCGTCACGTTCTGGAAGAGTTCAGGGATGTGCTGAGCCCGTTCGAGCTGCCGCATGCGCTGACGCTCAAGCTCAAGAGCTGCGATGGCGTCGAGAACGCCTGGTACGACGACGAGGACAATTCGGTCACGGTGTGCTACGAGTACCTCGCGCGCGTGCTGCGCGACGCGCCTCGCACAATCACGGCAGCCGGCGTGACGCCCGAGGACGCAGTCGTCGGCCCCACCGCGGAGGTGTTCCTGCACGAGTTCGCGCACGCGCTGTTCGACCTGCTCAAGATTCCGGTTCTGGGGCGCGAAGAGGACGCCGCCGACATGGTCGCCGCGTACACCCTGCTGCAGTTCGGTCCGAAGTTCGCGCGCAGCGCCATCGGCGGCATCGCCTACATGTACGCGCGCCAGGCGGGCGACAAGCCTATGAATGCCGAGACCGCCGCGGAAGTGCACCCCTTCACCCAGCAGCGCCTGTACAACCTGCTCTGCCTCGCCTACGGCGCCGACCCGAAGACCTTCGGCGACGTCGTGGAGAAGAGCTACCTGCCCAAGGAAAGAGCCGAGAACTGCGTCTACGAGTACCGGCAGGTGGACTACGCGGTCCGTACGCTGCTCTGGCCGCACATGGACCCGGTGCGGCGCGAGGCGGTCCGCGCACGCCTGAAAGAGAAAATCGCGTCGCCGGCCAGGCAACGGCCCGAGAAGTGAGCCGCTGGAGCGGGTGAAGGGAATCGAACCCTCGTATGCAGCTTGGGAAGCTGCCGTTCTGCCATTGAACTACACCCGCCCAGGGTGCGGATTCTAAGAGGGAACGGCAGGCCGCAGCAATTTCATGCGCGGCGGCTTATCCCCCGGTCCGAAAATCGCGCCAAACGGGGTCCGCGCACTATCGCCGGGGCCCGACTCGACGTAGCCTATGCGCAGATTTGCCCTCCTACGATCCAAGCGCATGGCGAACGCACCGAGGCCCGCAATCGCAGCTCGACTGGCGGTGGCACTTGGCGCAGCGCTTGCCGCGGGCAGTGTCCACGCACAAGCCGCCGTGACGGTCAGCGTCGCCGCCCACGTCCTTGCCTCGTGCACCACGACGATCGCGCATCCGCAGCCGACATGCAGCCAGCAAACCATGGCCCAGCAAAGCGATGTCGCCGGCGCCTCCGCGAGAATCGCGACGTCGGTAAACGACGTGGGGGTCACGCAACAGGGCGGACCGTCTCCCAAGATCGAGCTGAACGGCAACCAGGCTACCGTCACCTTCTAGCCGCGGGGTTGAACAGCGCCCGGGAGGCCCCATCTGCTCCGGCAGCTACCGCCTGGAGGATCCCATGAGCAAGTACTCGTTCGGCAAGACCGTCGCGCTCGAGCCCGCCGCGGCGGTGCAGAAGGTGACCGAGGCGCTCTCCAAGGAAGGCTTCGGTGTGCTCACCGAGATCGACGTCGCGGCGACCATGAAGAAGAAGCTCGGCCTCGAGCTCCCACCCTACAAGATCCTGGGCGCCTGCAACCCGCAGCTCGCCAGCAAGGCGATCGCCGCCGAGCCGGAGATAGGCGCGCTCCTGCCGTGCAACGTGGTCGTGCGCCAGGACGCAGCGGGCAAGACGCGCGTCGAATTCATGGATCCGGGCGCCGTCCTGACGCTCGTGGACCGCCCCGAGATCGGCACGCTCGCCGCCGAGGTGCGCGGCCGGCTCGAGAGAGTGATGGCCGCTCTCTGAGCGCGGCGGGCGCCTTCGCCCGAGGTAGAATTCGCGCATGATCCAGGTGACCGTGAACGGCGCGCCGCACCGCTTCGAGCAGCCGCTCGACGTGGCGGCCCTGCTCGCGCGCCTCGAGCTCGCCGGCAAGAAGATCGCGGTGGAGAGAAACGGCGAGATCGTGCCGAAGAGCGCGCACGCGGCGACCCAGCTCGCCGATGGCGACGCGCTCGAGATCGTCGTCGCGGTGGGCGGAGGCTGAGCATGGCGACGCGGGACGAGCTGGTCGTAGCAGGCCGCACCTATGTCTCGCGCCTGCTGGTCGGGACGGGAAAGTACAAGGACTTCGCCGAGACGCGCGCGGCGATCGAGGCCTCCGGCGCGCAGATCGTGACGGTGGCGATCCGGCGCACCAACATCGGCCAGACCAAGGGCGAGCCTTCGTTGCTCGAATACCTGCCGCCATCGAAGTTCACCTACCTGCCCAATACCGCCGGCTGCTACAACGCCCAGGATGCGGTGCGCACCCTGCGCCTGGCGCGCGAGCTGCTGGACGGCCACAAGCTGGTCAAGCTCGAGGTGCTCGGCGACCCGCAATCCCTCTATCCGAACATGCCCGAGACGCTGGATGCGGCCAAGCAGCTGGTGAAGGACGGCTTCGAGGTGATGGTGTACTGCTCGGACGACCCGATCCAGGCCAAGATGCTCGAGGACATCGGCTGCGTGGCGGTGATGCCGCTCGCCTCGCTGATCGGTTCGGGCATGGGAATCCTCAACCCCTGGAATCTGCAGCTCGTGATCGAGCGCGTCGGCGTGCCGGTGCTCGTCGACGCCGGCGTGGGCACCGCGTCGGACGCCGCGATCGCGATGGAGCTCGGCTGCGACGGCGTGCTGATGAACACGGCGATCGCCGCAGCGAAGAACCCGGTCCTCATGGCGCAGGCGATGAGGAAGGCTGTCGAGGCGGGGCGAGAGGCCTATCTGGCCGGGCGCATGCCGAAGAAGCTCTATTCGGCGACACCATCCTCGCCGAGCGCGGGAACCATCGCAGCGTCGCAGCCCAAGGCTGCGTGAACCGCCAGATCCGCAGCTACGTGCTGCGCCAGGGCAGGACGACGCCCGCGCAGCAGCGTGCGCTCGGCGAGCTGTCGCACCGATTCGGTATCGAATTTCGCGACGCACCGCTCGACGCTGCGGAGGTCTTCGGCCGCAAGGCGCCGCTCGTGCTCGAGATCGGCTCGGGCATGGGCGAGACCACCGCGGCGATCGCGCAGGCCGAGCCCGGGACCGATTTCATCGCCGTCGAAGTGCACGCGCCGGGAGTCGGAAGCCTGCTACGAAGGATCCAGGCCATGGACCTGCGCAATCTGCGCGTCATACGCCACGACGCGGTCGAAGTGCTCGCGCGCATGATCCCGGACGGCGCGCTCGCCGGCATCCATCTGTTCTTCCCCGATCCGTGGCCGAAGAAGCGCCATCACAAGAGGCGCCTGGTGCAGCCGGCGTTCGCGGCGCTCGCTGCGCGCAAGCTCGCCCCGGGCGGCACGCTGCACGCGGCCACCGACTGGCCCGAGTACGCCGAGCAGATGCTCGCCGTGCTGGGCGCGGAGCCGCGGCTCGAGAACACCGCCGCCGGCTACGCGGCGCGCCCCGCGCGGCGCCCGCTCACCAAGTTCGAGCAGCGCGGCCTCGCGCACGGCCACGCAGTGCGCGACCTCGTGTTCCGGCGCCGCGCGTCCTAGGGCAGGAACAGCGCCAGCGCCTCGTTCAGGAAGCGCTGCCCACGCGCCGTGGGACGCATCCGCTGCCAGTCGCGCTCGACGAAGCCCTGCGCTTCGGCGCGCGCGAGCGCGGACTCGAGCGCAGCGAGCGGCAGGCCGGTGCGCTGGCGAAACAGCGCGAGCGCAAAGCCCTCGGTGAGCCGCAGCGCATTGAGCATGAACTCGAACGGCAACTCGCCCACAGCGACCTCCTTTTCGAGCGCGATCGTCCTGCCCCGCGCGCGCAGGTACTCGCGCGGCTGCTTGATGCGCTCGTGGCGCGTGATGCGCTCGGCGAAGCTGATCTTTCCGTGCGCGCCGGCGCCAAGTCCCAGGTAGTCGCCGAACTGCCAGTAATTCAGGTTGTGGCGCGAGCGCCGCCCGGGTAGCGCGAACGCCGAGGTTTCGTAGTGCTCGTAGCCGCGCGCGGCGAGCGCCTCCTCGACGGCGAGCTGCATGTCGGCGCAGGCATCGTGCGCAGGCAGCGCCGGCGGACGGCTCCAGAAGGCGGTGTTCGGCTCGATCGTGAGCTGGTAGGCCGAGACATGCTGCACGCCGAAGGCCGCGGCCTGCTCGATGTCCGCGCGCGCGCCCTCGGGCGTCTGCCCGGGCAGCCCGTACATCAGGTCGACGTTGACGTTGTCGAAGCTCTCGAGCGCGAGCTCGACCGCGTGCCGCGCCTGGCCGGCGGAGTGGATGCGGCCGAGCGCCGCGAGCATGCGATCGTCCAGGCTCTGTACGCCGAGCGACAGGCGGTTGACGCCCGCCGCGCGGTAGCCGCGGAAGCGCGCCGCCTCGGCGGTGCCGGGATTCGCTTCCAGCGTGACCTCCGCGCCGGGCTCGAGCGGCAAGCGCGCGCGCAACTCCGACAGCAATCTGTCGATCGCGTCCGGCGAGAACAGGCTCGGCGTGCCCCCGCCGATGAACACGCTCGCCGCGCGCCGTCCCCACACCGCGGGCAGCGAGCTATCCAGGTCGGCGACGAGCGCGTCGATGTACTCGCGCTCGGGCAGCTCGCCCGCGCGCTCGTGCGAGTTGAAGTCGCAGTACGGGCACTTGCGCACGCACCAGGGGATGTGCACGTACACCGCGAGCGGCGGCAGCACCTCGAGCCGCACCCGGTCGCTACGCTCAAGCTCGATTTTCATTTCGCAGGCGTGCGATGAGTGCGGCGAGCGCGCGCCCGCGGTGGCTGACCCGGTTCTTCTCCTCCGCCGTCAGCTCGGCCGCGGTGCGGCCGGTGCCCGGAACGAGGAACAGCGGGTCATAGCCGAAGCCGCCGCCGCCGCGCGCTGCATGCGCGATCTCCCCGTGCCAGATCCCCTCCGCCACGATCGGCTGCGGATCGTTGGCGCTGTGCAGCAGCACGAGCACGCAGCAGTAGTGCGCGCGCCGGTCCGCGGCGCCTTGCAACGCCTCGAGGAGCCGGGCGTTGTTGCGCGCATCGCGCGCCTCCCGCCCGCCGTCCCGGCCGGCGTAGTAGGCGGAATGCACTCCCGGCTCCCCGGCGAGCGCATCGACGCACAGGCCGGAATCGTCGGCGAGCGCCGGCAGTCCGGCCGCCGCGCTCGCGTGGCGCGCCTTGGCGAGCGCGTTCTCGAGGAAGCTGTGATGCGGCTCTTCCGCCTCGCCGATGCCGAGCTCGGCCTGTGTCACGACCTCGATCGCGAGCGGCGCGAGCAGGGCCCGAATCTCCTTCAGCTTGCCCGGGTTGTTCGAGGCGAGGACGAGGCGCTTCACGTCCCGAGCGCGGCGCGCTGGCGTGACAGCAGCTCGCCGATGCCGCGCTCGGCGAGCGCGAGCAGCGCGTCCATCTCGGCGCGCGAGTACGGCGCTCCCTCGGCGGTGCCCTGCACCTCGATGAAGCCTCCCGAGCCGGTCATCACCACGTTCATGTCGCTGTCGCAGGCCGAGTCCTCGGC
>DASPRB010000009.1:0-35747 GCA_035624675.1 Burkholderiales bacterium | reverse complement strand
GAGCAGCGGCTCGGCTTCGGCCGGCCGCCCGAGCTCGATCAGGATCTCCGCCAGCTCGATCCGCGCGGCGTCGTTCGCCGTGTCCAGCTCCAGCGCCTTGCGCAGCGCGTCGGCCGCGCCCGCAGGGTCGCCCCCGGCGCGTAGCCGCGCGGCGCGCACCTGCTCGATCTGCGAGGGCGTGGGCAGCAGCTTGTCGATGAAGGCGCGCGCCTGCGACTCAGGCACGGCGCCGAGGAACTGCCCCATCGGGCGGCCGTCGCGGAAGCCGATGACCGTCGGAATCGAGCGCACGCCGAACGCGGCGGCCAGATCCTGACTCTCGTCGGAATTGATCTTCGCCAGCTTGAACCGGCCACCGTATGCGGCAGCCAGCTTCTCCAGGACCGGGCCGAGGGCGCGGCACGGCCCGCACCACGGCGCCCAGAAATCCACGACCACCGGTACCTGCCTGGACGCCTCGAGCACCTCCCGCTCGAATGTCGCGGAGCTCACCTCGATGACATGCGCGGGCATGCGAAAGCCTTTCCGTTTCAAGGGTCACTGTGGAGAAACTGGGGCCGCCGGTGAGATAATCAACCCTCCCTTTCCGAATCGCGACGAAAGAACAGCGCGCATGACCTACGTCGTTACCGAGAACTGCATCAAGTGCAAGTACATGGATTGCGTCGAAGTGTGTCCCGTCGACTGCTTCTACGAGGGCGAGAACATGCTCGTCATCCATCCAGACGAGTGCATCGATTGCGGGGTGTGCGAGCCCGAGTGCCCGCCCGCGGCGATCGTGCCGGATTCCGACGCTCAGGCGGCGAAGTGGCTGCCCCTGAATACCGAGTACTCGGGGAAATGGCCCAACATCACGCGCAAGGGCAGCGCGCCCGCCGACGCGGACGAACATCGCGACGAGAAAGGCAAGTACGACAAATACTTCTCGCCCAATCCCGGCAAGGGGGAGTAAGGGGGGCGCGGAACAAATCGGCGGCCAAGGTGTTCATATACAGGGTGATTGGCCCATTGCCGTAGCGAGAGCTGACATGATCGCGAAATCCTGGATTCGGAGTTGCGCGGTGGCAGCGTTCCTCGCGCTGGTCGCCGGCTGCGCCAGTTACTCCGGCAGCAACCTGGTGGCCGGCAGGTCGACCGAGGCGCAGGTGGAGGCGTCGATGGGCCGCCCGGCCATGGTCGCCCACGTGGGCAATGAAACCTGGCTCTATTACCCGCGCGGCGAGTTCGCGCGCCAGACCTTCGTCGCGCGCATCGGGCCGGACGGCATCCTGCGCGGCATCGAGCAGCGCCTGGACGTAGCCAACATCGGCAAGATCCAGATCGGAAAGAGCAACATGGAGGACGTGCGCCTGCTGTTCGGCCCGCCCCACCAGATCACTCACTTTGCGCTCTTGCAGCGCACGGTGTGGGAGTACAAGATTCTCGACAATCCCACCAAGCGGCTGCTCGACGTCCAGTTCTCGGACGACGGCATCGTGCGCGAGGTGCTGCTCCTGTACGACCACGAGTACGACAAGTCCGGCGGTGGACCCGGCAAGGACTAGGCTCAGTCCTTGAGCGTCTGACGCACCTGGAGGAACGACGGCAGCGCCTTGTCGAAGGCTGCCACGACCGCCGGGTCGAACTGCTTGCCGGCTTCGGCGCGGATCTCGCGCGCGGCATCCTCGACGGGGCGCGCCGCGCGGTGCGGCTGCGCCGTGGTCATCGCCTCGAAAGCGTCGACCAGGGCCATGATGCGCCCGGGCACCGGGATCGCCTCGCCCGCCAGGCCCTTCGGGTAGCCGCGCCCGTCCCAGCGCTCGTGATGCGTGAGCGCCATGGCGCGCGCCGTCGCAAGCAGGGGATCGGACTGCTCGCCGATGACGGCGGCGCCGATCTCCGGATGGCGCCGCAGCTCCGCCCACTGCGCCTCGCTCAGCTTTCCCGTCGCGCGCAGCACGCTTTCCGAGACCGCGAGCATGCCGATGTCGTACAGCGTCGAGGCCTGCGCGTACACCTCGCACACATCGTTGCGCGCGCCGCCGGCGAGCGCCAGCGCCCTCACGTACTCGCCGATGCGCAGCACACGATCGGTCGGCGTGCCCTTGCGGTACTCGAGCGCGCGCGCGATGCGCTGCAGGAGCAGCAGCCGCCCCGTATTCAGCTCGCGCGTGCGCTCGACCACCAGGTGCTCGAGCTGGCGGGTCTGGCTGGAGAGCGCCAGGTGCGTCGCGACGCGCTGCAGGACGATCGGATTGTTCAGCGGCTTGGGAATGTAGTCGACCGCGCCGAGCGAAAGCCCGTGCGCCTCGTCCTTCGGCGAGCTGCGTGCGGTGACGAAGATCACCGGGATGCGCTGCGTGGCCGGATTCGCCTTGAGCTTGGTGCACACCTGGTAGCCGTTGAATCCGGGCATCTCGACGTCGAGCAGGATGAGGTCGGGTTGCGGCGCCTTGAGCGCCGCAGTGAGGCCCTTCTCGCCATCGCCGGCCAGGCGCAGCCCGTAGCGCGGCTGGAGCATCGCGCCGTACAGCGCGAGGATGTCCTCGTCGTCGTCTACCGCCAGGATGAGCGGCCGGTCCAGCTTGGCTGGGGGCTTCGGCGCGGCGTTTTTCATGCCCGTTACTGTGCCATAGCGGGGTCGGCGCGCGGCAGGCCAAACAGCACAGACGCATTGCGCGCGGTCTGCGCTGCGAGCTCGTCGATCGTTCGGCCGAGCGCGCGCGCGACGGCGCCGAGCACGTGCGGCAGGTATGCCGGCTCGTTGCGGCGCGACTTCGGCTGCGGTCGCAGGTCGCGCGGCGTGAGATAGGGCGCATCGGTCTCGACGAGCAGCCGATCAGGAGGAATGTCATGCACGAGCTCGAGGAGGTGCCGGCCGCGCCGCTCGTCGCAGATCCAGCCGGTGATGCCGATGTACAGGCCGAGCTTCAGGTAGGCGTGCAGCTCGGCCTGCCCGCCGGTGAAGCAATGCGCCACCGCCTTGGCCGGCCGGTAGTGATGCAGGATCTCGGCGAAGCGCGGATGCGCGTCGCGCGAATGCAGGAACAGCGGCTTGCCGAGCTCGATGCCGAGCTCTAGCTGGGCGACGAAGCAGCGCTCCTGCTCAGAGTGCGTGGAATAGTTGCGGTTGTGATCGAGCCCGCATTCGCCGAGCGCCACCACGCGCGGGTGCGCCGCCAGCTCGCGCAGCGCCGGGATCGTCGCCGGGTCGCAGTCGCGCGCGTGGTGCGGATGCACGCCCGCGGTCGCATAAATGCCCGCATGGCGCTCCGCGAGCAGCGCCGCCGCGCGGCTGTCCGCGATGCTCGTCCCGGTGACCACGATGTTCGCAACGCCCGCGGCGCGCGCGCGCGCGAGCACCTCGTCGAGATCGTCGCCGAACGAGGCGTGCGTGAGATTGGCGCCGATGTCGGTGAGCGGGCTCACAGGCGCTTGAGTCGATACAGGAGCTCCAAGGCCTCGCGCGGCGAGAGCTCGTCGGGATTGGCCTGTCCGAGCGCCTCGCGCAGCGGATCGACCGCCGGCTCCGGCGCTGCGGGCTCCTTGCCGAGGAACAAGTCGGCCTGGTCGCCATGCGCCAGGCTCGCCTCCTCGAGCGCCTGGAGGTAGCGCTTCGCCTGGCGGATCACGGGCTTCGGCACGCCGGCGAGCGCCGCCACCTGCAGCCCGTAGCTCTGGCTCGCCGGGCCTTCCTCGAGCGCGTGCAGAAAAACGATCGTGTCCTTGTGCTCGACTGCGTCGAGATGCACGTTCGCGACTTCGCGGTACTCGAGCGCCAGGCGCGTGAGCTCGAAGTAGTGCGTGGCGAACAGGCTCAGTGCGCGCTTGTGCTCGATCAGGTGGCGCGCGATCGCCCAGGCGAGCGCCAGGCCGTCGAAGGTCGAGGTGCCGCGCCCGACCTCGTCCATCAGCACGAGGCTCCTTTCGGTCGCGTTGTGCAGAATGCTCGCGCTCTCGGTCATCTCGACCATGAAGGTCGAGCGTCCGCCCGCCAGGTCGTCGGCGGCCCCGATGCGCGTGAAGATCTGGTCGACCGGGCCGATGCGCGCCGCGCGCGCCGGGACGAAGCTGCCGACGTGCGCGAGCAGCACGATCAGGGCCACCTGGCGCATGTAGGTCGACTTGCCGCCCATGTTCGGGCCGGTGATGAGCAGCAGCCGGCGCGTGGAGGAAAGGTGGCAGTCGTTGGCGATGAAGCGCTCGAGCTGCGCCTCGACGACGGGGTGGCGGCCGGCCTCGATCTCGATCACCGGCTCGTCGGCGAACGCCGGGCGGCAGTAATTGCGCCGCGCGGCGATCCCGGCGAAGCAGGCGAGCACGTCCGTCTGCGCCAGGGCGCGCGCCACGCGCTGCAGCACGCCCACCTGCGCGGCGAGCTTTTCCAGCAGCGCGTCGTAGAGCGTTCGTTCCAGCGCCAGCGCGCGCTCTTTGGCCGATAGCGCCTTGTCCTCGAAGGCCTTGAGCTCGGGCGTGATATAGCGCTCGGCGTTCTTCAGCGTCTGGCGCCGCCGGTAGTCGACGGGGATCTTCTCCGCGTGCGCGTTCGTCACCTCGATGTAGTAGCCGTGCACGTGGTTGTAGGCCACTTTGAGGTTCGGAATCCCGGTGCGCGCGCGCTCGCGCGCCTCGAGCTCGACCAGGAAGCCGCCCGCGTTCGATTGCAGGCGCCGCAACTCGTCGAGCTCGGCATCGTAGCCGTCGGCGATCACGCCGCCGTCGCGCACCAAGGCCGCGGGCTCGGCGAGCAGCGCGCGCTCGAGCAGCGACAGGGCTTCCTCGGGCGTCGCGAGATCGCCGGCCAGCGAGGCGAGCAGCGCCGAGCCCGGCTGCGGCAGCGCCGCGCGCAGCGCGCCGAGGCGTGCGAGGCTGTCGCGCAGGCTCGCGAGATCGCGCGGGCGGGCGCTCCTGAGCGCCACGCGCCCGGCGATGCGCTCCACGTCGGCGAATCGCCGCAGCGCGGCGCGCAGGTCGTCCGCGCTTGCGCCGAGCGCTTCGATCGCCTCGTGCCGCAGCACGAGCGGCTCGCGGCTGCGCAGCGGGTGGTGCAGCCAATGGCGCAGCAGCCGGCTGCCCATCCCGCTGGCGCATTCGTCTAGCAGCGAAAACAGCGTCGGCGCGGTCTCGCCGCGCAGCGTCTCGGTGAGCTCGAGATTGCGGCGCGTCGCCGCATCGAGGCGCAGGTAGTCGCCGCCGCGCTCCGCAACCACTGCCGCGACGTGAGCGAGCGCCTGGCCCTGGGTTTTCTTCGCGTAGTCGAGCAGCGCGCCGCAGGCGCCGAAGGCGAGCGCCAGGTCCTCGCAGCCGTAGCCCGCGAGGCTTGCCGCGCCGAGCTGCTCGAGCAGCTTCTTGCGGCCCGCCGCGACGTCGAACTGCCAGGCCGGCAGGCGGGTGACGACGAATCCTTCCGGCTCGCAGCCCTCGGCGGCGAGCACTTCGGCGGGCGCGATGCGCCCGAGCTCGCTTGCGAGCTGCTGCGGCGCGACCTCGGCCACGCGCAGCTCGCCGCTCGCGAGCGACAGCCAGGCGAGGCCGACGCTCGCGCGGTCCGCGGCGAGCGCGAGCAGGACGTTGTCGGATTTCTCGTCGAGCAGCGCCGCATCGGTGAGCGTGCCGGGCGTGACGATGCGCGTCACCCTGCGCTCGACCGGCCCCTTCGCCGTATTCGGATCGCCGACCTGCTCGCAAATCGCGACTGATTCGCCGAGCTTGACGAGCTTCGCGAGGTACTGCTCGACGGAGTGGTAAGGCACGCCGGCCATCGGGATCGGCCGGCCGGCGGACGTCCCGCGCGCGGTGAGCGTGATGTCGAGCAGGCGCGCTGCGCGCTCGGCGTCGTCGTAGAAGAGCTCGTAGAAGTCGCCCATCCGGTAAAAGAGCAGGATGTCCGGATGCTCCGCCTTGATGCGCAGGTACTGCTGCATCATCGGCGTGTGCTCTATCTGCCTGTCGTTCAAGGCCTAAGTCCGCAATGTGGAGGGTCGCACGGATGTCCGCGCGCCGCAGCCCGATTGGCGGATTCTAGTGTCCCGGGCAGGGGATGTCGCCGACAGCGTCGTTCCGGCTGATCGGGACGTGCCTTGCGGTGGATCAAATGTTCGCGGTACACCGCGGGCTACCCTCTTCGCAGGTCTCTGTTTGAGCGCAGCCCATTTTGAATGTTGTTGTCCAATCACTCAAAGGAAATTCCATGATTGCAAAGCGCAGTTTGTTCGCAGTGGCCATGCTCCTTGCAGCGAGCTCGGCGTGGGCTTACCAGGTCACCGGGCCGGTGCTGGAAGTCACGGACAGCAAGATCGTGGTGCAGAAGGGAAAGGAGAAATGGGAGCTTGCACGCACGCCCGAGACGAAGGTGACGGGCGATCTGAAGGTGGGCTCGAAGGTGACCGTCGAGTACTCGATGACCGCGAAGTCGATCGAGGTGAAGGGCGAAAAGGCGGGAGCGAAAAAGAAATAGCTGTTGCGGTTGATCGCGACATCCTTTGCGCTAGGTCAATCGGTTTTGCCCCGCCGGGTCTAGCGTAACGAAGGGCGCGCAATGCTGTTTGTTGCTCCTCTCTCCTTCCTTACGCGCCCGGCCCGGAACAGCACAATCTGCTCCGGGCCATTTCTTTTCCGGCACTGAAAGGCCCCCGGGCATTCTCGAGTCCCGAGCAGCGGCTTACGCCGCAGTCAAGCGCCGAAACAGATCGCGTCTATTATTCGGGCGATGCCCTTGCGCGAGCCCGCATGACTACGAGCCGCTACACGCGCACCGCGATCGCGCTGCACTGGATCGTCGCCGCGCTGATCCTGTTCCAGATCGGCTTCGGCTGGTATCTGGGAGAGATTCCGCGCCACGTGCCGGCGCGCGGCATCATGGTCAACCTGCACAAGTCGGTCGGCATCACCATAGGGCTGATCATCTTGCTGCGCCTGGCGTGGCGCGCGACGCATCCGGCGCCCGCGTTCCCTTCGAGCATGCTCCCGTGGCAGGTATGGCTCGCGCGTTGGGCGCACCGCGCGCTTTACGCGTGCATGTTGGTGATGCCGCTGTCCGGCTACGTTGCGACCAACTTCAGCAAGTTCGGGATCAAGTACTTCGACCTGTTCGTGCTGCCGCCGTGGGGCGTGGCAAGCAAGCCGGTGTACGACCTGTTGCAGTCGATCCACGTCTGGACCTCGTATCTGTTCGTGGCGCTGATCGGCGGGCACGTCATTGCGGCGCTGAAGCATGTCGTCGTCGACCGCGACGACGTCTTCCGGCGCATGTTGCCGGGGCGCTAGCGCGTCGCTGCGCCTCCGCCGAGATCGGCCTTGATGCCGACCCATGCGGCGCGCGGGGCGCCGGGGGTGCGGAACTGCTCGGACTGAACGTTCGTGGCATCGAAGCTCCCGCCGGCGCCCGTGAAGAAGTTCGCTCCGAGCTGAGCGAACGTCGCGTAGCGGCGATCGAATACGTTGTCCAGGGTGGCGAAGAGCTGCCAGCCGCGAGCCAGCTGCCAGTGCGCGTCCAAGCTGAGAAGGCCGTATCCTGCGAGCGCGCCGTTGCGGTCCTGGTTGTTCTCGTCGCCGCGCGCGAACTGACTCGAAAACGCGAACAGGGTGGCGCCGGCTGCCGCGCCGCTGCCGAGGTCGTATTCGCCGCGCAGCTTCAGGCTCTGGCGCGGTATGCCGGGCATCCGGTTGCCGGGCGCGACCTGAATGTCGCCGAGCGCGTTTGCCGACGAATTATTGGGACTGAACAGGGTGAACGGCGATTCGAAGGTGGCGTCGACGTAGCTGTAGCGCGCGGCGAGCGACCAGCGCGCCAGCGTTCCCTCCGCGCCCAGCTCGAGGCCCGCGCGGCGCGTGGCGCCGACGTTGCGAAAGTAGCCCGTGTTCACCGCCGCACCGCTGGTGCTGACGAACTGGATGTCGTTCTCCAGGTCGGTGCGGAACACAGCCGCACTCCAGCGCCAGTTTCTGCCCAGCGCGTGGCGCGTGCCGAGCTCCAGGGTGCGCGACAGCACCGCCTCGAGCGCGGGGTCCGCCAGGAAGATATTGGGTAGCTGGCAAGGTGCGCTCGGGTCGGCGCAGGTCAGCTCCATGGGCGTCGGCGCCCGCATGCCTTCGCTGTAGTTGGCATACCAGGTGTGACCGCGGTTGGGCGTATAGGCGAGTCCTGCGGAAGGGTTGAAGCGCGAATAGCGGTGCTTGCCGTTCAGGTCCGGCTGCGATCCGCTTCGGTCCTCGATGCGAATGAGCGCGACGTTGTAGCTGCCCGATGCGATCAGGTGCAGCTTCGACGTGAGCGAATAGGTGTCGATCGCGAACAGGGAAGCATTGACCTGTCGCGTCGCGACGGTAGTGTCGGCGGTGAATGGCGACACGCCGATCGTGTCGCGAGTGTCGCCGAAGACGGCGTCTTGGGACGCTCCGGTGAACTCGGCCCGACCGACATCCAGGTTCGCGCCGAGCGAGAACTGGTTTTCGCGGCTCGCCAGCGCGGCGTAGTCCGTCGCCTGCAGCGTCCCGCCGAAGCGCGTCTGGTCGATGGTGGTCTGGACGTTGCTCCCCGGAAACACACAGGGGCCCGGCGCGCAGGCGTCGTTCACGTTGCTGTTGAAGGTTTGCGTCCTCGTGTCGCGGAAGAAGACGTTTCCGGAGATCAGTCGCTCCGCGCTGGGCACGTGGCTGGCGCGCAAATTGAGGAAGACCAGATCGTTGTCGGTCCGGTCGGGCCAGGTGTAGGCCTGCTTCGGTTCGCCGAGCATGGATAGCGGCAGCGCCTGCGTGCCGTGTAGCGCGTTGTGCGCCAGGTTGAGTGAAAGGTCGAGATCGTTGCGGTCGCTCTCGGCGCCGACCTTGCCGAAGAACTGGCGGATGTCGCTCGAGCTGTGCTCGCGCCAGCCGTCCTCCGAGAAGACGTTGCCTGCGACGTAGTAGTCCTTGTCGCCGCGCGAGCCGCCCGACTCGAACTCGAGCGCGCGACGGCCCCACGAGCCGCCGTACGCCGAGGCCGAGGAGCCGGGATACCTGAAGCCGCTTTTCGTATAGATGGCCAGGGCGCCGCCGAGGGTGTTCAGCCCGAACAAGGCGTTCGAGCCCGGAATGACCTGGATGCTCGAGATCGAGTTTCTGGGGATGAGATCCCAGTTCACGACGTCGCCGAATCCTTCGTTGATGCGCACCCCGTCCTGAAACACGGAAAGGCCCTGGGGCGTGCCGAGCAGCGGCGATGCCGTGAAGCCGCGGTAGTTCAGGTCGGGCTGGAACGGGTTGCCCTGCGACTGGTTGAGATTGACGCTGCTGGCGCCGCGCTCCAGGTAGTCGGCCGCGCTCGGGGTCGGCTGCGTGGCGAGCTTGCGGTCCGTGACGATTTGTACGTTGGCCGGGATCTGGTCGAGCGGCGCGAGGATACCCGGCAGCGGAGTCGCGCCGACCACCTTTACCTCCTGCTCTTCGAGCTCGGTTGCGACGTTGCCTGCCGCCCTTGCCGCAGCCGAGATGCAGCCGAGCGCCAGCGCGGCGATCGCTCCGGCGCGGCGAGCGGGTCGCATGGCGCCCGCTCTACTGCAGGCCTGCAATGTATTGCGCGAGGTCGTCGATGTCGGCGTCCGAAAGCGTCCTCGCGACGCTGGTCATGTTGCCGGCATCGTTGGTGCGGCGCTGAGCCCTGAAGTCGTGCAGCTGCTTCACGATGTACTCGTAGTGCTGGCCCGCGACCCGCGGGATCTCGTTTTGCCCCTTGAATCCCCCGAGATGGCACATCGTGCAGAGCACTTCCTCGGCCTTCGCCTCTCCCTTCTTCGCCTTCTCGGGGTCGGGCCGGAACTGGGTCAACACCGGCGTCTGCGCGGCGAAGTAGGCGGCCAGGTCCCACATGTCCTGCTTCGAGAGAACCGCGACGAGGGGATCCGTCTCCGGGTGCTTGCGCCGGCCTTCCTTGAAATCCCGCAACTGAAAATAGAGATAACGGAAGTTCTGGCCGGCGAGGAACGGAATCTGAGGCTGCGTCGAGTTACCGTTCGGACCATGACACGCGGCGCATGCTTCGGCCTTCTTGCGGCCCGCGTCGACGTCCTGTGCCAGGGCTGCACGCGTCGCGAATGCGAGCAACAGCGCGCACAGAATCCGTAGACTCCCTCGCCTCACTTGGATTTGGCTCCTTACAAAAGAAGAGGCCGCCCGCAGGCGGCCTCCCTGTGTTCAGCCGAATGGCTATTCTAGCGAAAAGACAAACATGCTGTTGCCGCGCTTGTAGTCGAGCTGCGTATTGCCGCCGCAGCCCATCGCGACGTACTGCTTGCCGCCGACCATATAGGACACCGGCATCGCGTTCGCGCCGGCGCCGCAGTTGAAGCTCCACAGCTTCTTGCCGGACTTGGCGTCGAGCGCGTCGAAGTCGCCGTTGCCCTCGCCGAAGAACACCAGACCGCCCGCGGTGGCCAGCGCGCCGCCGATGAGCGGCTGCTCGGTGTCGTGCTTCCACACGACCTTGCCGGTGTCCACGCTCACCGCCGCCAGCCGGCCCCATTGCTTCTCGCTCGCGATGGTCTTGAACGCGCCGCCGAGCCAGAGCTTGCCGCCCGGGTAGGCGGCGTCCGCGACCTGATAAGTCATCGGCTGGTGCAGGTTGAGCGCGTAGACCAGGCGCGTCTGCGGGTCGAACGCCATCGGCGACCACTCCACGCCGCCGTTCGCGCCCGGCAGCATGCGAGCGCCGTCCGCCGTGGGCAGCGTCCACATGTTCTCCTGCGGGATCATGGCCTGCGAGAAGCGGATGAGCTTGCCGTTGGCGCGCTCATGCACGTACACGTGGCCGGTCTTGCCGCCGTGGATCACCGCCGGCACCATCTTGCCGCTCTTGTCCTTCGCGTCGACGAGGATGGTCGCGCTGACCGCATCCAGGTCCCACACGTCGTGCGAGATGTACTGGAAGTGCCACTTGTAGGTGCCCTTGTCCAGGTCCACCGCGACGATCGAGTCGGTGTACAGGTTGTCGCCCGGACGGATAGCGCCGTACAGGTCGGGCGAGGGGTTGCCGACGACGAAGTAGATCGTGCGCGTCTTGAGGTCGACCGACGGGTTCATCCACACGCCGCCGCCCAGGATCTTGTAGAAGTCGCCGCCGTTCTTCGCGAGCGCTTCTTTTTCCGCGGCGATGTCGCGGTGCATGTCGCGGCCGGTCGCGTCCTTGGTCGCCCAGACGCCTTCTTGGCCGGTCTCCGGGATGGTGTGGAAAGTCCACAGCAGCTTGCCGTCGTTCGTGTCGTAGGCCTTCACGAAGCCGCGGATGCCGTACTCGCCGCCGTTGGTGCCGATCAGCACCTTGTTGTCGACGACCGTGGGCGCCATCGTCTCGCTATAGCCCTTCTCGGGATCGGCGATCTGCGTTTCCCAGACCACCTCGCCGGTCTTGGCGTTCAGCGCCACCAGCTTCGCATCGAGCGTGCCCAGGAACAGCTTGTCCCCGGCGATCGCGACGCCGCGGTTGTTCGGGCCGCAGCAGAAGGTCGTTATCGGCCCCATCTTGTGCTTGTAATGCCAGAACTGCTTGCCGGTCTTGGCATCGATCGCGTACACGTGGTCGTACGAGGTGGTGAAATACATCACCCCGTTCACGACGATCGGCGCGGTCTCCATCGACTCCGTCACTTCGGTCTGGAAGACGAACGCCGGCTTGAGGCGCTTCACGTTGCCCGCATTGATCTGCTTGCCGGGGTAGAAGCGCGTCTGCGAGTAACCGCCGTTGGTCTGCAGCCAGTTCTTGTCCTGCTTGTCGGAGGCGTTCAGCATCGCCTGAGTGACGTCGACGTGCTCGATCGCCGCCTTACCGGTCTCGACTTTGTGAGTCTTGATCTCCGTTCCCGCGGCGCTTGCCAAACTCGCCGCTGCAAGAGCGGCGACCAGCAGCGCGCTCCTGGCAATCAATATGTGCTCCCTTAGCATGGTGGTCTCCAGTTGTTTGACGACGCAGCCTGCGACAGCCTAGTTCGAACAAATGCGATGCACGCCGTTCGCTGACGCTTCGATCAGCAGTGCCCACGCAACGCGGCGGCATCTATCATCTGATCGCGTTATTGTTTACGCTTATCAGAAGGAGGCAGAATCTACTCCTTCTGCATGGGGGCGTCCACGGCCCGTTCGCGCTGCGGTCGAGCGCCGGGAAAGATATCGAAATTGTCAGAAATACGAGGAATATCAAGATGAAGGAAATCCAGCGGGCGGCCGTTCTCGCCCTCGCGCTCGCCGCCGGCAGCGCGTGGGGCCAGGGGTGGATGAAGGACATGAACGTAAACGGCGAGCTCCTGCTCGCCGCGCGCAGCGGCGACGAGGCGAGCATGAGCGCGCTGCTCGCGAAGGGCGCCGATCCGAATTCGCGCAACCGCTTCGGCGATACGCCGCTCAACAGTGCGGCGAAGAGCGGAAATCTGCATCTCGCGCAATTCATGCTCGAGCACGGCGCGGACATTAACGCCCAGAATGCGGCCGGCATCTCGCCGCTCATGAGCGCGGCGTTCTATCTCCACGCCGATGTGTTCAAGATGCTGCTCGCGCACAAGGCCGACCCGACGCTGACGGACCGGGTGAACAAGACCGCTGCCGTCTATGCTGCGGGCAACGGCTGTACCGACTGCCTGGCTGCGCTGCTCGACGCCGGCGGCGACGTCAATGCGCGCTATCACAACGACCTCACGACGCTCATGTGGGCGGCCGGTTACGGCCGCGCGGACACCGTCAAGCTGCTGCTCGCGCGCGGCGCGAAACTGGATTTGCGCGACAACCGCGGCAAGACGGCGCTCGCCATCGCGCTGGAAAACGGCGACAAGCAGACCGTCGAGGCGCTGCGCGGCGCGGGCGCGACGAACTAGCTAGCGCGGCGCGTCGAGGCTTCCCGCCGACTTCGGATAGGTCACGATGCCCCAGGGCAGCTCGTAGCCCTTAAGCGTATCGATCACCTTGTAGGTGTCCGGGTCGACGACCTCGACCGCGTTCGAGCGCCCGCAGGCAAGCAGCAGGCTGCGCGCGTCGGGCGTGAAGCTGAAATGCCAGCAGCGCTTGCCGACCGGGATCGAAGCGAGCGGTGCGAGGCTCTTCGCATCGAACACCTGCAGCCGGCTGGAGCGGGCCGCGGCGATCCAGATCCTCCGGCCGTCGCGGTCGAACGCGACGCCGTAGGGCCCCTTTTCGGTCGGCACCGACCTCAGCACCTTGAAGTCCGAGTCGAGCAGCAGGAAGTTGTTCGAGTTCTCCAGAGTCACGACGTAGTGACGCCCGTCGGGGGCGAGCTTGACACCGCGCGGCCGGCTGCCGTAGCGCGAGACGTCGATGGTCCTCACCTTGCGCCTCGCCGCGAGATCGTAGACGGCGACCGTGTTGTCGCCTTCGTTCGCGACCACCGCGAACTTGCCATCGGGCGAGAATTCGATGCCTTCTGTCTCGGGGGCGGCCTTCATGCGGCCGACCACGCCCCACGAGCCAAGGTCGATGACCGCCACCTCGGCAGGCACCTCCGACTCTTCGGATTCCTTGGTCTCTTTTCCCGGCTTGCCAGTCGACGAGGGCTCGTAGGTAACGAGAGCGAGCTTGCCGTCCGGCGAGATGCGCATGAACTCGACGTTCTTGCCCACCGGGATGCGCCGCAGTTCCTTGCGCGACACGGTGTCGACCACCGAAACGTCGGCCGTCTTCTGATTGGCCGTCAGCAGCCGGCGGCCGTCGGGCGTGATCGCGATGCCGCGCGGTCCGGGGCCGACGGCGATCTGTGCGATCGGCTGCAGCGTCGTCGTGTCGAGCACCGTGACGCCACCGCTCTGGCTGGTGACGTAGGCGACATTGGCGGGAACGGGAACGAGCGGCTGCTGCGCGCACGCGGATGCGAGCAGGATCAGTGCGGCCATCGCGATGCGCTTGCCGTCGATTTTCAAGATCGCACTCCTTCGGTTGTTTACTGTCTCGAAGCTGACCGGACATGCGGGCCGGGCCGGCGCAACTGTACTGCAGGCTATGCTGCGGCGCGAACTTGACAAGCCGAAGCGCGCGCGTGATACCAAGACCGAACTCGAGGAAAGAATCACAATGACGAACACCATCCGGCTTCATCGCGTTTTGCGTGCGACTCCCGAGAGGGTCTACCGGGCGTTTCTCGAAGCCGACGCAATGGTCAAATGGCTTCCGCCGAACGGTTTCACTGGCACGGTTCACAAGCTTGATGCCACCGTCGGCGGCGGCCACAGGATGTCGTTCACAAATTTCACCACCGGGCGCAGTCACGCCTTCGCAGGCACGTACCTCGAGCTGGTGCCGCACGAACGCATCCGTTACACCGACTGCTTCGACGATCCGAACCTGCGCGGGGAGATGCAGGTGACGGTCACGTTGAAGAAGGTCTTGGTCGGCACCGAGCTGAGCATCGTGCAGGAAGGGGTCCCCGATGTCATTCCGCCCGAGGCCTGCTATCTCGGCTGGCAGGAATCGCTTGCTCTTCTGGCAAAACTCGTCGAGGCCGAGATTCAGGACTGACCCGGAGGAGATGCCATGCAAATCCAGGCCTACCTGTTCTTCGAAGGAAGCTGCGATGAAGCGATCGAGTTCTACAAGAGGGCGCTCGGCGCGCAGGTGACGATGCTCATGCGCATCAAGGACAGCCCCGAGCCGCCGCTGCCGGGCACGCATCCGCCCGGCTCAGAGAACAAGGTGATGCACGCGAGCCTGCGCATCGGCGAGGCGACGCTGATGGTCTCCGACGGCCGCTGCCAGGGAAAGGCGAGCTTCCAGGGCTTTACGCTCTCGCTCGACGCGCGGGACGAGGCGCATGCGAAGCGCCTGTTCGACGCGCTCGCCGACGGCGGAGAAGTGCGCATGCAGCTCGGCAAGAATTTCTTTTCGCCGGCTTTCGGCATGGTTGCCGATCGCTTCGGCGTGCCCTGGATGGTCATCGTGCCGCAATGAGCGGAGCGCCGCGCGTCGACGGGCGGCGGATTGATCTTCGTCAAGGGGCGCGCGCACTGGCGGCGCAGCATGCGGGGTAGGCACAGGGGAGGAGCCGCGATGCGCCGCACCGGTCTGGATCTGCTGCGCGACCCGCTGCAGAACAAAGGCATTGCGTTCGACGAAGCCGAGCGTGACGCATTCGGGCTGCGCGGCCTGCTGCCGCCCGCGGTGCTCAGCCAGGAGCAGCAGGTCGCGCGCGTGCTCGACAACCTGCGCCGGCAACCGACCAACCTCGATAAGTTCATCAGCCTGAACGCGCTGCACGACCGCAACGAGACGCTGTTTTTCCGCGTGGTGACCGACCACCCGGACGAGATCATGCCGCTCATCTATACGCCGACGGTCGGGCTGGCCTGCCAGCGTTTCGCGCAGATCTTTCAGCGTCCGCGCGGCATCTGGGTGTCGGCGGCGGATCGAGGCCGCGTCGCCGAAGTGCTGCGCAACTGGCCGACGCGCGAGGTGAAGATCATCGTGGTCACCGACGGCGAGCGCATTCTCGGCCTGGGCGACCTCGGCGCGAACGGCATGGGCATCCCGGTGGGCAAGCTCTCGCTGTACACCGCGTGCGCCGGGATCCATCCGGAGCACACGCTACCGCTGCTGCTCGATGTCGGCACGAACAACGCCGCTTTCCTGCAGGACCCGCTGTACATCGGCCTCAAGCGGCCGCGCTTGCGCGGTGCGGAATACGATGCGCTGGTCGACGAGTTCATGAACGCCGCGCAAGAGGTATTCCCGGGCGTCGTGGTGCAGTTCGAGGACTTCGCCAATCTGAACGCGTTTCGCCTGCTGCACGCGTATCGCGAGCGCTTCTGCTGCTTCAACGACGACATCCAGGGCACGGCGAGCGTCGCGCTGGCGGGATTATACTCGGCGCTGCGCGTCACGCGCGGCAGGCTCTCGGACCAGCGCCTGCTGTTTCTCGGTGCGGGCGAGGCGGCTACCGGAATCTGCGACCTCGCGGTGGCGGCGATGGCCGGCGAGGGCCTGGCGGAGGCGCAGGCGCGGCAGCGCTGCTGGCTGTTCGATTCGCGCGGCCTGGTGGTGCGCTCGCGCACCGATCTCGGCGAGCACAAGCGCCCGTACGCCCACGCGCACGAGCAGGCGGCCGATTTCCTTTCCGCAGTGAAGGCGCTCGAGCCCACCGCGATCATCGGCGTCGCCGCGGTCGGCAAGACCTTTACGCGCGAGGTGCTGGAAGAGATGGCGCGCCTGAACGAGCGGCCGATCGTGTTCGCGCTGTCAAATCCGACCTCGCAGTCCGAATGCACCGCGCAGGAGGCCTACCTCTGGACTGCGGGGCGCGCGCTGTTTGCCTGCGGCAGCCCTTTCGACCCTGTCGCCTTCGAGGGCCGTACGCACGTGCCGCGCCAGGGCAACAATTCGTACATCTTCCCGGGCGTCGGGCTCGGGCTGATCGCCTCGCGCGCGCGCCGCGCCACGGACGAGATGTTCCTCGCGGCGGCCCGCGCGCTCGCCGACCTCGTCACGCCGCAGGACCTGGATCAGGGAAGCCTGTATCCGCCGCTCGCCCGCGTGCGCGAGGTATCGGCGCGCATCGCGGAGGCCGTGGCCGAGGTCGCCTTCTCGCGCGGGCTGGCAGGCGCTGCGCGGCCCCTCGACCTGTCGGGCTTCATCCGCTCGCAGATGTACCAGCCGATTTACCGCAGCTGCGTGTAGCGGCTCAGTGTTCGCGCGCGTGCTCGGCAGCCGGGCGCGTGACCGCGGGAAGATCGCCCCGCCAAGCGGCGATCCAGAAGCCGCCGACCAGCGCCGCGAGCAGCGCGCCCACCACCCAGACGCTGCCGTGGATGCCCTCTTCGGGCGAACCCTCCTTGAGACCGTCGACCATCGCGCGCGCGAGGTTCTCGCGATGCAGCAGGCTCGCCACCACGACGCCGGCGATGTGAACGATCACCACCGCCAGCATCGCGTTGCTCAAGACCTCGTGCACCTCCTTCAGCCAGTGCCAGCGCGTCTGCAGCGTGATCCAGCCGCTCGCGCCGCTCGCCAGCCCGAGCGCGAGCAGTGACCAGATCGCCCAGCTGCCCGCCGGGTTGTGGCCGAGGCAGTGCTCCGGGCGCATTGCGGCGAGCGAGCGCAGGTAGGCGAGCGTGCGGCGCCAGCCGTACGCGAAGGAAGCGAAGCGTGCGTAGCGCGTGCCCGCGAAACCCCACAGGAGGCGGAACGCGATGAGGCCGAGCACCGTGTAGCCGAGCACCACGTGCAGCACGAGCCAGTCGTCCTCCGAGCTCAGGTAGGCGCCGAAGAAGGCGATCGCCAGCAGCCAGTGGAACATGCGCACCGGCAAGTCCCAGACCAGGATGCGGCTCATGCCCTGAGCGCTGCGAGCAGCTGCGCGTAGATTTTCGGCGTCGCGGCCGTGATGTCGCCCGACTCGAGAAAATTCGCCTCGCCCTGCAGGTCGCCCACCAGGCCGCCGGCCTCCTTGATGAGCAGCGCGCCCGCGGCCATGTCCCAGGGCGACAGGCCCAGCTCCCAGAACGCATCCAGCCGCCCTGCGGCGACGTAGGCGAGGTCGAGCGCCGCCGAGCCGGCGCGCCGCACCCCGATGCACGAGGACATGATGGTGCGCAGCTGCCTCGTGTAGAGATCCAGGCGCGTGAGCTCCTTAAACGGAAAGCCCGTGCCGACCAGCGCATCGCGCAGTTGGGCGCAGCGCGTGACGCGCAGGCGCCGGTCGTTCAGGAAGGCGCCGCGTCCCTTCGACGCGGAAAACAGCTCGTTCTTCCCGGGGTCGTACACGACCGCGTGCGCCAGCGCGCCGCGGTGCTCGATGCCGATCGACACACAGTACTGCGGGAAGCCGTGGATGAAATTGGTGGTGCCGTCGAGCGGATCGATGATCCAGCGGTAGTCGCTGTGTGCCGTGCCGGCGCCGGCGCCGGATTCCTCGGCCAGGATGGCGTGATCGGGGTAGGCCCTGCGTATGACCTCGATGGCGGCCGCTTCTGCGGCCTTGTCCACCTGGGTGACGAAGTCGTTTACGTTCTTCGACCTCACCTCGAGCGGCGCGCCGTCGAGCGCAGCGCGATTGATGATCGCGCCGGCGCGTCGCGCGGCCTTGATCGCGATATTCAGGATCGGATGCATGGAAGGGCGCATTCTAATCTGAGTACACTGCGCGCATGTCCGTGCCGTCGGAAAACCTGCGCATCGTCCTCTGCCGTCCGAACCATCCCGGCAACATCGGCTCGGCGGCGCGCGCCATGAAGACCATGGGGCTCGCCGACCTGCGCCTGGTCGCGCCCGAGCGCTACCCGGCGCCCGAGGCCGAGTGGCTGGCGAGCAGCGCGGTCGACGTGCTCGCACGCGCGCGCCTGCACGCGACGCTCGGCGAGGCGATCGGCGATTGCGTCGTCGCCTTTGCGCTGAGCGCGCGCCCGCGCGAGTGGTCGCCGGAGGCGCTCGCGGTGCGCGAAGCCGCGCGCGTCGCGCTCGTGCGCGCGGCCGAAGGGCCAGTGGCGTTCGTGTTCGGCAGCGAGAGCGCCGGCCTCACCAACGAGGAGATGTTCGCCTGCCAGGTGTTGGTGCACATCCCGACGGACGCGCGCTACAGCTCGCTCAACCTCGCGCAGGCCGTGCAGATCGTCGCCTACGAGCTGCACATGGCCCAGGGCGGCGCGCTACAGCCGGCGCACGCCGAGAGGCCGGCCACGGTGGCCGACCTCGAGGGCCTTTATGCGCAACTCGAGGAAGCAGGCATTGCGAGCGGGTTCTTCGATCCGGCGGACCCGAAGCGGCTGCGCGAGCGCTGGAGGAGGCTGTTTTCGCGCGCCGCGCTCGAGCGCGAGGAGGTCAACATCCTGCGCGGGTTGCTGCGCGCGCTCTTGCGGAACTTGACCGTAAAATAGTTGACCAAATCAGTAGGACACCCTAGCATTCGGGTGTTCATTAGAGGACTCTGAAGGATCTTCATGTTCAGGCGACTGCGTGAAGACATCGCGAGCATCTTCGACCGCGACCCGGCGGCTCGTAACGCCTGGGAGGTCCTGACCTGCTATCCGGGGCTGCACGCGCTGCAGATTCAGCGCCTTGCGCACTGGTTCTGGACGCACAGGCTGCCGTGGCTGGGGCGATTTACCTCGCATCTCGGGCGCTGGCTGACGGGCATCGAGATTCATCCCGGCGCGACGATCGGCCGCCGCGTGTTCATCGACCACGGAATGGGCGTGGTCATCGGCGAGACGGCCGAAATCGGGGAGGACACGACGCTCTACCACGGCGTGACGCTCGGCGGCACGACATGGAACAAGGGCAAGCGCCACCCGACCCTCGGCAAAGGCGTCGTGGTCGGCGCCGGGGCCAAGATCCTCGGCCCGATCACGGTGGGCGATGGCGCCAAGATCGGATCGAACGCGGTAGTGGTGAAGGATGTGCCGCCGGGCGCCACGGTCATCGGCGTACCCGGCCGCGTGAGCGAAGGCGGACCGACCAAGGAAGGCGCGCGCTTTGCGGCCTACGCCGTGGTCGCCAATCAGGACGACCCTTATTCCAAGGCCATCCAGACGCTGATCGAGCACTCTCACGAGCTGGACGAATCCCTCAAGGTGCTCACTGACAAGCTCGCCCGGCTCGAGGAAGAGCTGGCGCGTCGCGACGCTGACCGGCCCGAAGGCTTGCGCGCCGTCAAGTGATTGATCGGCAATACAAGTTATAGTTGATCAATTTTGTCGGCTTTTGCTATACTTGACCACGTTAATCAGGTATTGAACCCGGGGCCAACATGAGACTGACGACGAAAGGCAGGTTTGCAGTGACGGCGATGGTTGACCTGGCGATGCGCCAGGCGCGCGGGCCGGTGACGCTCGCGGCGATCAGCGAGCGTCAGCGCATCTCGCTGTCGTATCTGGAGCAGCTGTTCGGCAAGCTGCGCCGCCACAAGCTGGTGAGCAGCGTGCGCGGCCCGGGCGGTGGCTACAACCTCGCGCAGCCGGTGCAGGAGATCTCGGTGGCCGATATCATTTGCGCGGTGGACGAGCCGCTCGACGCCACGCAGTGTGGCGGCAAGGAAAACTGCCTGGACGACAAGCGCTGCATGACGCACGACCTCTGGGCGACCCTGAACGCGAAAATGTACGACTACCTGAGCTCCGTCACGCTGGCCGACCTGGTGGCGCACCAGAACGGCAAGCACGTCGCGGTGCTGCACGACTGGCGCGCGGCGGAGGCGCAGTCCAAGCAGAAGCCTGCGGAGGCGGTGGCGGCATGAAGCTCCCGATCTATCTCGACTACTCGGCGACCACACCGGTCGACCCGCGCGTGGCCGAGAAGATGATCCCTTACCTGACGGAGCATTTCGGCAACCCGGCGAGCCGCTCGCACGCGTTCGGCTGGAAGGCCGAGGAGGCGGTCGAGGAGGCGCGCGCGCACGTCGCCGCGCTGGTCAACTGCGATCCGAAGGAGATCGTCTGGACCTCGGGCGCGACGGAGTCGATCAACCTGGCTCTCAAGGGCGCGGCCGAGTTCTACAAGACCAAGGGCAAGCACCTGATCACCATGACGGTCGAGCACAAGGCGACGCTCGACACGATGCGCGAACTGGAGCGCCGCGGTTTCGAGGTCACTTATCTGAACCCGCGCGACGACGGCCTGCTCGATCCGGCGCAGCTCGAGGCGGCGATCCGACCCGACACGATCCTCGTGTCGATCATGTACGTGAACAACGAGATCGGCACGATCCAGGACATTCCCGCGATCGGCGAGCTGTGCCGCGCGAAGGGCGTGCTGTTCCACGTCGATTCTGCGCAGGCGACCGGCAAGTGCCCGATCGACCTCGCGTCGCTCAAAGTCGACCTGATGTCGTTTTCGGCGCACAAGACCTACGGGCCGAAGGGGGTCGGTGCGCTCTACGTGCGCAGGAAGCCGCGCGTGCGGCTGGAAGCCCAGATCCACGGCGGCGGCCACGAGCGCGGTTTCCGTTCGGGCACGCTCGCGACTCACCAGATCGTCGGCATGGGCGAGGCGTATCGCATCGCGAAGCTCGAGATGGCGACCGAGAACGAGCGCATCCGGGCGCTGCGCGACAAGCTGCTCGCCGGCGTGCGCCGCATCGAGGAGGTGTTCGTCAACGGCGACCTGGAGCGGCGCGTGCCGCACAACCTCAACGTATCGTTCAATTTCGTCGAGGGCGAGTCGCTTATCATGGCGGTCAAGGACATCGCGGTGTCCTCGGGCTCCGCCTGCACCTCGGCCTCGCTCGAGCCGTCGTACGTGCTGCGCGCGCTCGGGCGCTCCGACGAGCTGGCGCACTCGTCGATCCGCTTCACGCTCGGCCGCTTCACCACCGAGGAAGAAATCGACTACGCGGTAGAGCATATCCGCGTCAAGGTGGCGAAGCTGCGCGAGATGTCGCCGCTCTGGGAAATGTACAAGGAAGGCGTGGACCTCAATTCGGTACAGTGGGCCGCCCACTGAGGAGTTCGGCATATGGCATACAGCGACAAGGTCATCGATCATTACGAAAACCCGAGGAACGTCGGCTCGTTCGACAAGAGCGACGAGGGCGTCGGCACCGGCATGGTCGGCGCGCCCGCCTGCGGCGACGTGATGAAGCTCCAGATCCGCGTCGGCAAGGACGGACTGATCGAGGATGCGCGCTTCAAGACCTACGGCTGCGGTTCGGCGATCGCGTCGAGCTCGCTCGTGACCGAGTGGGTCAAGGGCAAGACGCTCGAGGAGGCCGCGACCATCAAGAACACGCAGATCGCCGAGGAGCTTGCGCTGCCCCCGGTCAAGATCCACTGCTCGATCCTCGCCGAGGACGCGATCAAGGCGGCGATCGCCGACTACAGGAAGCGCCACGGCGATGCCGAGCCGGGCAAGAAGGCGGTAAACGAGTAAGGCGATGGCAGTCACTCTCACCGAAAAAGCGGCCGGCCACGTGCAGGCCTTCCTCGCCAGGCGCGGCAAGGGCGTCGGCCTGCGCGTCGGCGTGCGCACCTCGGGCTGCTCGGGCCTCGCCTACAAGCTCGAGTTCGCCGACGAAGTCGGTCCCGAGGACGCGCAGTTCGAGAGCCACGGCGTGAAAGTGCTGGTCGATCCGAAGAGCCTGCCTTACCTGGACGGCACCGAGCTGGATTTCGCGCGCGAGGGGCTGAACGAAGGATTCAAGTTCAACAACCCCAACGTCAAGGACTCTTGCGGCTGCGGGGAATCGTTCAACGTCTGACGGCCGGGCGTGACCGCACGGCGACGGACGAGGGGGCGCAAGCCCCCTTGTCGTTGGTGAGCATGCAGAACCACTTCGAATTGTTCGACCTGAAGCTCGGCTTCGCGCTGGACGGCGCGGCGCTCGAGGCCGCGTACCGCGAAATCCAGGCGCGCGTGCACCCCGACCGGTTCGCGCACGCGGGCGACGCCGAGCGGCGCGCCTCCATGCAGTGGACGACGCGCGTGAACGAGGCCTACCGCACGCTGAAGAGCCCGGTGACGCGCGCGCAGTACCTGCTCGAGCTGCAGGGCGTGGACGTCGGGCTCGAGACGAACACCGCCATGCCGCCCGAGTTCCTCCTCGAGCAGATGGAGCTGCGCGAGGCGCTCGAGCGGGCGGGCGCCGCGAAAGATGCGGCGGCGCTCGACCGACTGCGCATCGGGCTGCGCCGCGACGCGCGCCTGCTCGAGGGCGCGCTGGCCGAGGCGATCGACGCGCGGCGCGACTATGCCGGTGCCGCCGGGCTGGTGCGCAAGCTCGTGTTCCTCGAGAAGCTCGGCGCCGAGATCGACCTCGCCTACGAGGCGCTGGAAGCCTGATGGCGCTGCTGCAGATTTCCGAGCCGGGAATGTCGCCGGCGCCGCACGCGCGGCGCCTGGCGGTCGGCATCGATCTCGGCACCACCAACTCGCTGGTCGCGACCGTGCGCAGCGGCGTCGCCTCCGTGCTGCCGGACCAGCAGGGGCGCGCGCTGCTGCCCTCGATCGTGCGCTACCTGGGCGACGGCCGCAGCGAGGTCGGCTACGCGGCGCAGGCGCACCAGACCGAGGATCCCAAGAACACGATCGTGTCGGTCAAGCGCTTCATGGGGCGCGGCCTGAAGGACGTCGCGCACGTCGAGAACGCACCCTACGATTTCGTCGACGCGCCCGGCATGCTGCAGCTCAGGACCTGCGCCGGAGTGAAGAGCCCGGTCGAGGTCTCGGCCGAGATCCTCAGGACGCTGCGCACGCGCGCCGAGCTGTCGCTGGGCGGCGAGCTGGCGGGCGCCGTGATCACCGTGCCGGCCTACTTCGACGACGCGCAGCGCCAGGCGACCAAGGACGCCGGCCGGCTCGCCGGCCTGAACGTGCTGCGGCTGCTGAACGAGCCGACCGCCGCGGCGATCGCCTACGGGCTGGAGAACGCCGCCGAGGGGATCTATGCGGTCTACGACCTCGGCGGCGGCACGTTCGACATCTCGATCCTGAAGCTCTCGAAGGGCGTGTTCGAGGTGGTCGCCACCGCGGGCGACGCCGCGCTCGGCGGCGACGACTTCGACCAGCGCGTGTTCTGCTGGGTGGTGGAGGCCGCGAAGCTTCCCCCGCTGGGCGCGCGCGACATGCGCAAGCTGCTCGTCAAATCGCGCGAGGCGAAGGAATACCTCACCTACCACGGCGAGGCGCCGGTGAGCGCCAGGCTGTCGTCGGGAGATTGGGTCGACCTGTCGCTTTCGACCGAGAAATTCTGCGAGATCACGCAGAACCTGGTGCAGAAGACGCTCGGCCCGACTCGCAAGGCGCTGCGCGACGCGGGCCTCGCGGTCGAGGACGTGAAGGGCGTGGTGATGGTCGGCGGCGCGACGCGCATGCCGCAGATCCAGCGCGCCGTGGGCGAGTTCTTCCGCCGCGCCCCGCTGAACAATCTCGACCCCGACAAGGTCGTTGCGCTCGGCGCCGCGATGCAGGCCGACGTGCTCGCGGGCAACAAGCCTGCGGGCGAGGACTGGCTGCTGCTCGACGTGATTCCGCTGTCGCTCGGCCTCGAGACCATGGGCGGGCTGGTGGAGCGCATCGTGCCGCGCAATTCGACGATCCCGGTGGCGCGCGCGCAGGAGTTCACCACCTACAAGGACGGGCAGAGCGCGATGAGCTTCCACGTGGTGCAGGGCGAGCGCGAGCTGGTGAGCGACTGCCGCTCGCTGGCGAAATTCGAGCTGCGCGGAATTCCCCCGATGACGGCGGGCGCAGCGCGCATCCGTGTCGCCTTCCAGGTCGACGCCGACGGCCTGCTGTCGGTGAGCGCGCAGGAAAAGACCACCGGCGTGGAGGCTTCGGTCAGGGTCAAGCCGTCCTACGGCCTGGCGGATGCCGACATCGAGCGCATGCTGCGCGAGTCTTACGAGCACGCGCGCGACGACATGCACGCGCGCGCGCTCGCCGAGCAGCGCGTCGAGGCCGAGCGGCTGCTCGCGGCGACGCGCGTCGCGCTCGCGGCCGACGCGGCGCTGCTCGCGCCCGAGGAGCGTGCGAGTATCGAGCGCGCCGTGGCGGCGCTCGATGCGGTCGGCGGCGGCAGCGATCACCGCGCCATCAAGCTGGCGACCGATGCGCTCAACCGCGCGACCGAGGAATTCGCCGCGCGCCGCATGGATGCGAGCGTGCGCCGCGCGCTCGCGGGGCGCAACATCGCCAACCTGGACGTCTGAGGCGTGCCGAAGATCAAAGTGCTGCCGCATCCCGAGCTCTGCCCCGCCGGCGCCGAGCTCGAGGCGAGGCAGGGCGCCACGATTCTCGATACCTTGCTCGACAGCGGCATCGAGATCGAGCATGCCTGCGAGAAGTCCTGCGCCTGCACCACCTGCCACGTCGTGGTGCGCGAGGGATTCGATTCGCTCGACGAAGCCGCCGAGAAGGAGGAGGACATGCTCGACAAGGCCTGGGGCCTCGAGGCTACTTCGCGCCTGTCCTGCCAGGCGAAGGTGCGTGACGCGGACTTGGTGATCGAGATCCCGAAGTACACCATCAACTACGCGCGCGAGGGACGCACATGAAGTGGACCGACGTCCAGGAGATCGCGATCGCCCTGGCCGAGAAGTATCCCGACACCGACCCGAAGGGCGTGCGCTTCACCGACCTGTACCAGTGGGTGCTCGGCCTGCCCGGATTCAACGATGACCCGAAGCGCAGCGGCGAGAAGATTCTCGAGGCGATCCAGGCTGCCTGGATGGAGGAGTGCGAGTAGACTGCGTGCCATGAGTGCGCGGGTCTGGATCCTCGCAGCGACGCTCCTGTGCGCGGCGCAAAACGCGGTAGCGCAGGTCTACCGCTGGGTGGACGAAAAGGGCACGGTGCACTATTCGCAGTCCGCACCGCCTCCCGGCGTCAAGGCGAAGCTGGTCGATATCGAGGTGAAGGAGGGTCCGCCGTCGCCCGATTCGAAGGAGTGCTATACGGTGCGCTGCCAGGGCGAGCGCATGGAAGAGCGCATTGCGCGGCGCGAAGCGCTCGACGCCAAGCTGGCGGCGGACCGCGCTGCCAACGCGCCGCGTCCGGTGCACGGGCTCGATTTCCGCAAGTACGTCAGCATCGAGCGCGGCATGACCGAGGGCGAGCTGCTCGGCATCGCGGGCGAGCCGGATTTCATCGCCGACGAGGGCGCGGTGTACGACGCGCCGGCCACGGCGCAAATCGGCCGCCATACGCGCAGCAGCGCCTCGGCGGCGCTGACCGTACGCACCTACACCTACATGCCGACTCCGGCCGACCCGTTCACCACCACGATCACGCTGGTCGGCGGGCGCGTGTCCGACATCGAGCGCGTGCGCAAGTTCTAGCGCGCGCGGCGTTTCAGGGACGCAAGCCGAGCTCGGCGAGCACCGCCTCGATCACGTCCTGATCGCGCAGGCACAACCTGATGGTGCGCAGCGTGCCGTCGCGCCCCGATTCGAACCAGTCGCGCACCGCGGCGACGTAAGCGCGTGCGCACACTGGCAGCGGCACGGCGAAGATTCCGCTCGACACCGCGGGGAAGGCGAGCGAGCGCCAGCCCGACTCCTCGGCGCGGCTGAACGCCTCGCCGAGCGCCGCGCGCAGCTTCGCCTCCTCGCCGCCTTCTCCCTGGCGCGGCCCCACCGCGTGAATCACGCCCTTGTAGCGCAGCTTGCCGGCGCCGGTGACGACCGCCGAGCCCGCGGGCAGCGGCCCGCGCGCACGTACGATGCGTTCGGATTCCTCCGTGAGCGCCGGTCCGGCCGCGCGCGCGATGAGCCCCGCGACGCCGCCGCCGTGCGCGAGAAAGCCGTTGGCGGCGTTGACGATCGCGTCTACCGGCTCCTCGAGCAGGTTGCCTCGCACCACCTGGAACCTGCCGCCCGAGGCGAACGGCAGCTCCGCGAGAATCATCCCTATTCGACGACCTTGGCTTTCGCGCGCAGGTCGCGTACCAGCTTCTCGAGCTTGCGCTGCGAAATCTCCTGCTGGAGGCGGGGCTTCACCTCCTCGTAGGACGGGAACTTGACCGGGCGTACGTCGTCCAGCCGGATCACGTGGTAGCCGAAGCGCGTATGCACCGGCGTCTGGGTGAACTCGCCTTTCTTCAGCTTCACCAGCGCATCGGCGAAGGCCTTGTCGTAGTAGGCGGGAACGCCCCAGCCGAGTTCGCCCCCCTTGTCCTTGCTGCCCGCGTCCTTGGAGCGCGCTGCGAGATCCTCGAACTTGCCGCCCTTCTTGAGCTCGGCGATGATCATCTTCGCCTCGTCCTCGGTGTCCACCAGGATGTGGCGCGCCTTGTACTCGGTTTCCCCAGTGGACGCCTTGGCCTTCTCGTAATCCTGCTTCATCTCGTCCTCGGTCGCCGGGTGCTTGCTCAGCCAGTCGCGCACGAAGTTCTGCACGATCACGGTCTGGCGCACCAGGTCGAGCTCCGCCTGCAGCTCCGGACTCTTGGTGAAGCCCTCGCGCTTGGCCTCCTGCTCGATCACCTCGCGATTGATGAGGTCCTCGCGCACCGCCTCGCGCAGCTGATCGTCCGGCGAAGCGCCGTGCGCAGCGCGCTCGCGCAACAGCACGTCGGCGCGCCGCTGCGGGATCGCGACGCCGTTCACGGTCGCGATGACGCCTGGCTTGAGGGCGCTCTTGGTCGCGGCCTTCGGGGTTTCCTTGGCGGTCTGCGCGGGGGCCGCCGCCGGCAGGGCAAGGGCGGCGGCGCAGAGCGCGGCGCCGGCAAGGTGACGGATGTTCATTGCGTTCCTTTCGAGCGAAAATTTGCGGCTGCCATTATGCGCCGGCTTCGTCCGGCGCGCGGGCCGTAATGGCAAGCGCGTGGATCGGATTGTCGATTAGTTCCGCGAGCGCGTCGTACACCATGCGATGTCGCGCGACTGTGGGTTTGCCGCGGAACGCCTCCGAGACGATGCGCAGCCGCCAGTGCGTCGCGCCGCCCGGCTTCCAGCCCGCGTGCCCGGCGTGGGCGGCGCTTTCGTCCACCAGCTCGAGCGCCACGGGCGCGAGGCGGGCGAGATGCTGCCGGATCCGCTCCTCGACGGTCACTGCTTGCTGCCGTCCTCATCCATGTGCCGCGCCAGCAGCAGCGCCTGCGCCAGCACGAACAGCAGCATCAGGCCCGTGGTGCCGAACAGCTTGAAGTCGACCCACAGGTCCTGCGAAAAGTTGAACGCCACGTAAAGATTCGCGCAGCCCATCAAGGCGAAGAATGCCGCCCAGCTCCAGTTGAGCCGCGTCCAGAGCCGCTCGGGAAGCTGGAACTGGGCGCCCAGCATCGCCCGGATGAGGTTTCTGCGGAACAGCCGCTCGGCCACCACCAGCGCCACCGCGAAGGTCCAGTACAGCACCGTCGGCTTCCACTTGATGAACGTGACGTTCTGCAGCAGCAGCGTCGCACCGCCGAACACCACGATGATCACCAGGCTGGCCCAGAGCATGCCGTCGATGCGCCGGCCGCGCAGCCACAGCCAGCCGACCTGCATGAGGGTTCCGGCGATCGCTGCGGCGGTCGCGACGTAGATGCCCTTCAGCTTGAAGGCGATGAAGAACAGGATGACCGGGAAAAGGTCGAAGAGGAACTTCATGCGAGAGGGCGAATTCTACCAGCGCGCCTCGGCGCGTGCGCTGACGAGGCGCAGCTGTCCGACCAGGCGCGCGAGCGGCGTCAGTTCGCCGAGCGATTCGCCCTCGATCAGCTCGAGGTGCGTCGCATCGGCGAGCGGCTGGCCGAAGGTCGGGTCTACGGGCCGCCAGCCTTCGCCAGCGAGCCACACCTCGTTCCAGCTGTGGAACAGGAATCCCTCGTGCTCGGCGGAGTAGACCAGGCCGTTCACCACGCGTGTCGGGATGCCGCGCGCGCGCGCCAGGGCCGCGAACAGGTAGGCGTGTCCCTGGCACTCGGCGCGGCGCGTGCGCAGCACGTCGACCGCGCTGAACGAGTCGGTCGCCTGCTTGGCGATGTTGGCGTCCATCCAGACGAGGATGCGGTTCACCGCCTCCGCGGGCTGCACCGAGGCCGGCGCGATGCCGCGCGCGAGCAGCACGATCTCGCCTTCGTCGGACGGCGCGGCCAAGGTGGGTTGCAGGTAGCGCTTCGGCGGCTTGCGCTCTCCGGCCTCGCCGCCGGCGTTCCGGTCGACGGTACAGGCGAGCAGCGCCTTCGTCCGCTCGCAGTTCTGCCCCTGCGCGCTGGGCAGCGGGTAGTCCTGCGGCACCCCCTGGAGCACGATCCGCATGCGCGCGACGCTGCGCGGTTCGGCGATCGGCGCGCTGCGCAGGATGCTGTAGTCGAGCAGCGCGTCGTTCTTGTTCAGGCTCGCGGCGACGAGATAGCGCCGCGCGCTCGCTTCGTCTTCGAGCGCGGACACGAGCGTGCCGTGGCTGCTCAGCTCGAGCAGCGGCCGGCCATCGGGGGTGATCCACGAGGTGGTGCCCAGGCCGAGCATGCTGGTCGTCACGCGGAACGCGTGCCCTTCGAACAGCGTGCTCGACTCGAACGCGGTAACCTCCTGGCGCGCCTCGTCCACGGTCTGCGTCTCGCCGTTGAACACCAGGTAGCGCCGTTTGTCGCCCACCCGCATGCCGTGCAGAACCGGCAGCAGGTCGAGCGCGCTCGACGGGTAGAGCGGCGCGTCGAGTACGAAGCTGCGCGTTGCGCGGCTGCCGGCGGCTTCGACCGTGAATTCGAGGCGCTGCCGGTCCGCTCGGCCCGCCACGCGCAGCACGCTGCCGTCGATGTCCTGCTCGTAGGCAAACGACTCGAGCGTCAGGTCGTCGCGTACCCGGTCGTGCGCGCGCAGGCTGATGCGCTTGTCGACGCCGAGGAAGTGCAGCCGCATCGCCGCCTCGGAGTCGATCGCGTAGCGCCCGGGTTCGTCCGGTGCAGGCTTGAGCGCGAGGTGCGTGAAGCCGACCTTCTGGCCGTTGAACACCAGCCCGGTCCACAGCTCCGCGTGCGGCCAGGAAGCGAGCGCGTGCGCCTGCGGTGCGGGCGGCGCGCCCGCGGCGCCGAAGTACTCGCCGGTAGCGGCGCAGCCCGCGAGCGCCGCGAGCGCGGCGAGCGCGGCTAGGACTTTTCGAATTTCAGCGATGCGGAGTTGATGCAGTAGCGCAGGCCAGTGGGCTGCGGTCCGTCGTCGAACACGTGCCCGAGATGCGCCGCGCATCGCGCGCAATGCACCTCGGTGCGCTGCATGAAGTGGCTGTTGTCCTGCTCGCTGGCGACGTTCTCCGCCTTCAGCGGCTGCCAGTAGCTCGGCCAGCCGCTGCCGGACTCGAACTTGTGCTCGGAGGAAAAAAGCTCAGCGCCGCAGCACACGCAACGGTAAACGCCCTTGTCGTGGGTGTTCCAGTATGCGCCGCTGAACGCGGGCTCGGTGCCCTTGCGCCGCGTGACGTTGAACTGCGTCGCCGTGAGCTGCTTCTTCCACTCTTCGTCCGTCTTCTTCGTCCTGTCATCCATCGCTCGATCTCCTAGTGCCAGCCGCCGACTGCCCGCCGGGCGGCTTCGTTGGTGGGCCGCACCACCAGCCCGCTCGCCGACACGCTCACCACGTAGACGGCGCCGTCCGCCATCGGCACGTAAGCCGCGCTGCCGTACAGGGCGTCGGCGAGCGGCAGGTAGTCATGATACCGCCGCAGCAGCGCCCACAGGTCGACCCGGGCCTGCGGCGCCAGCGCGTGCACCGTGCGTGGCGCGGACTGGTCCTGGGCGGCATCGGCATAGCGCCCCGAGACGCGCTCCAGCCGGTAGACCGTGTCGAAGCCGAGCAGCGTGCCAAGCGGCCGCCACTTGAGCAGCCGGGCGTCGATCTGCCATTCGTCGCCGCGCAGCTCAAAGCTGCGCGGCGCGGCGCCCGGGACATCCAGGGTCAGGGCGAACTCCTGCGGCGCGAGCTGTCGCAGCTCGACGCGCGCGGCATCCTGCTCGTGCGTCAGGCGCGCGTAGGAATGCAGGCCCGCTGCGAGCACGGCGGCCAGCAGGCCGAGAACGAGCAGCGCGAAGCCCGCGAGCAGCAGCAGCGTGCCGCGCGCGATCTGCGCGCGGCGCAAGCGGCGCAGCGCGGCGAGCTCGAGCGGCAGCGCGAGCAGCAGCCCGAGCAGCACGAAGCCGACGAGCAGCGCCTGCGGCGACCATCCCGAGAGCCATCCCAGCATCGGCGTACTATAGGCGCCGGGACCGAGGGAGGAAAGCGTGGCACTGGTCAAGCTGATCGAATACGCGGACGCGTCGCCCGAAGTGCGCGCGGTGTACGACGACATCATGCGCACGCGCGGCGTGGACTGGATCAACAACTTCTGGAAGGCGCTGGCGAACGACCCCGCGCAGCTGCGCCGCATGTGGGACAACGTCAAGCAGGTGATGGCGCCGGGCGCGCTCGACCCGCTGGTGAAGGAGATGATCTACGTTGCGGTGAGCGCCACCAACGGCTGCGAGTACTGCACGCACTCCCATACCGCCGCGGCGCGCAAGAAGGGCATGAGCGACGCCATGCTGATGGAGCTGATGGCGGTGGTCGGGCTCGCGAACGAGACGAACCGACTCACGAACGGCCTGCGGGTCGAGGTCGATCCCCAGTTCAGGTAGCGTTCGCCTTGGAGGGGTCCCACAGGTTCGGCGTGACCGCGTTGTGGTAGCCGGAGACGAACTCGCGCGGCGCGCCGCTCGCCGGATCGAAGGTGTGGCGCCTGACTGCGCCGATGTTGGCGCCGTACACGTGGATGCTGATCGCGGTGCGATCGGCGGTGGCGTTCGATACGACGTGCACGTCGCCGACGCGCGGCGAGACGCGGTCGATGTCGCCCGGCCTGACGCGGTGGCTGCCGGTCGCGCGCATGGGTTTCCCGGGCGCGAATTCCTCGCATATCTCCTCGCCGCGCATCACGCCCACCAGCCCCCACACGGTATGGTCGTGCACCGGCGTCTTCTGCCCGGGCTGCCAGACGAAGCTCACCACCGAAAAGCGCTCGAGCGGATCGCAGTGCAGCAGGTACTGGCGGTAGGAATCCGCCGAGGGGCGCGCGAACTCCTCGGGTAGCCAGTCGTCGTGCGTGACCAGCTCGCGCAGCAGCTTCGCGCCCTCGTCGAGCATCCGCGGCTCGTCCGCGCCGTGGCGTTCCACCAGGCGCGTCATGTCCTGTACGAACTTTCTGAATCGCGCGATATCGTTCATGAGCCGACCTCCTTGAGCGCTTCGGGCAAGTATCCTACCGTTATGATCCGGCCTGCGGAGGTGTTTCATGGCGGTGACTGACGAGCGCGCGGCAGCGGTCGCGCAGACGATCGAGGCGGTGCGCGCCATCCTGGCGCGCGCCGAGCCGGGCCGCGCGGCGCTCGAGGAGGTAAAGAGCGCGCTCACGGCGCTCGCGCAGCGCGACGCGCTGTTCCCGCTCGAGCACTTCCCGGTGCCGGCCGGCAAGCGCGGCGCGATCTATCACCTCGCCGAAGATGCCGACGGAGGCCTGGCGCTGTACGGCTCGGCCGGCGTCCCGGGCAAGGCGCAGCCGCCGCACAACCACACGACCTGGGCGGTCATCTCGGGCGTGCATGGCGAGGAGCACAACGTCTTCTACGAGCGCGTCGACGACCGCGCGCAGGAAGGCACCGGGCGGCTGAAGAAGACGCACGAGGTCACGGTGCGGCGCGGCAACGCGGTGGCGCTCATGCCCGAGGACTTCCATACCATCGAGGTGCGCGGCGCGCAGCCGACGCTGCATTTGCATTTGTACGGGCACACGCTCGAGGACTTGCCGCGGCGCATCGGCTTCGAAGACCCGCAGGGCGGGGCCTGGCGCGCGTTCATGGAAAAGCCCGAGATCCTGTCGCCGCTCGTCGGGGCGCCCGAGCTGCGCGCGATGCTCGCCGACGGGGCCGAGCTGGCGCTGCTCGACGTGCGCGAGGAGGGCGTGTTCGCCCGGGGACACCTGCTCACCGCGGCCTGCGTGCCGCTGTCGCAGCTCGAGCTGCGGCTCGAAGCGCTGGTGCCGCGGCGCGCCACGCGCGTCGTGCTGTGCGACGACGACGGCAGGCTCGCGCAGCGCGCGGCCGCGGTCATGCGGCGCTTCAGCTGGCGCAACATCTCGGTGCTCGCGGGCGGCGTCCCGGGCTGGAAGGCCGCAGGGTACGAGCTCTTCTCGGGCGTGTACGTGCCGAGCAAGGCCTTCGGCGAGTACGTCGAGCACGAGTGCGGCACGCCGCGCATCAGCGCGGCGGAGCTGAAGGCGAAGCTCGACGCGGGCGAGGACGTGGTAGTGCTCGACTCGCGCCCGATGAGCGAGTACCGGGTGATGAACATTCCCGGCGCGCTCGACTGCCCGGGCGCGGAGCTCGTGTACCGCGTGCACGAGGTGGTGAAGAGCCCGGACACGCTCGTGGTGGTGAACTGCGCGGGGCGCACGCGCTCGATCATCGGCGCGCAGTCGCTGATCAACGCGGGGCTGCCGAATCGGGTGGTGGCGCTCAAGAACGGCACCATGGGCTGGCATCTCGCCGGCTACAGCCTGGAGCACGGGCAGGAGCGCCCCGCGCCCGCGCCCGGCCCCGCGGCGCTCGCCCGGGCGCGCGAGGAGGCGGCGCGGGTGGCTGCGCGACACGGCGTGCGCCTGCTCGAATACCAGGAGCTCGAGCGCCTGCGCGGCGACTCGTCGCGCACCACCTACTGCTTCGACGTGCGCAGCCCCGAGGAGTACGCCCTCGGACACTTGCCCGACTTCGCGAGCGCCCCCGGGGGCCAGCTGGTGCAGGCGACCGACCTGTACGCGGCCGTGCGCAACGCGTGCATCGTGCTCGCCGACGCGGACGGCGTGCGCGCGCGCATGACCGGCTCGTGGCTCGCGCAGATGGGCTGGCCCGAGGTGTACGCGCTCGAAGGTGCGATCGACGCGCAGGCGCGGGTGCGCGGTGGCGCGCCGCGCGCGCTGGGACTGGACGCTGCGGCGGTCGAATCAATCGAGCCGCCCGCGCTCGAGCGGCTGATCGCCGGCGGGCAGGCGACCGTCATCGACCTGGCGAACAGCCTGCGGTATCGCGACGGCCACGTCCCCGGCGCATGGTTCGCAGTGCGCGCGCGTCTCGACGAGGCGCTCGCCAAGATCGGCCCGCAGGGGCGCCTGGTATTCACCTCGCCGGACGGCGTGCTCGCCCGGCTCGCGGCGCGCGAGCGGCGCGCGCTCGCGCTGGCGGGCGGCACGAACGCGTGGCGCGCGGCCGGCCTGCCGCTCGAAGCGGGCGCTACGCGCATGGCCTGCGAGCCGGACGACGTGTACTACCGCCCCTATGACCGGCAGTCGCAGATCGAGCAGGCGATGAAGGACTACCTCGACTGGGAGGTCGCGCTGGTCGAGCAGCTGCGGCGCGAGGACTACCTGCGCTTCGATTGCGCCGCGCGCTGAGGTGGGCGGTCTGCCGCAGCGGCTGGGCGTCGCGATTCTGATGCTGGTGGCGAGCACCTTCGCCGCCAACCATATCGCGGCGCGCCTCGCCTTCGATCACGGCACGAGCGTCGCGGCGGCCGTGGCGCTGCGCTCGGGCGTCACGGCGCTCGTGCTCGCCGCGCTGATGCGCGCGAAGGGCGTGTCGCTGCGCCTCGCGCGCCCGACGCTCGTGCGCGCGCTCGCGATCGGCCTGCTGGTGTCGGTGCAGAGCTTCTGCCTCTATTCGGCGGTGGCGCGCATCCCGGTGGCGCTCGCGCTGCTCGCCTTCAATACCTACCCGATGCTGCTGGTGCTCGTGAGCTGGGCGGCGGGTGGCGAGCGGCCGCCGCGCCGCGCGCTCGTCGCCATGCCCGCTGCGCTCCTGGGTCTCGCGTTCGCGCTCGATGTCGTCGGCAGCGCGCGCGCGATCGAAGGGCGCTGGAGCGAGATCGGCGCGGGCGTGGGCTACGCGCTCACCGCCTCGGTGTCGTTCGTGGCCGTGCTGTTCCTGACGACGCGCTGGCTGAAGGAGGTGGACGGGCGCCTGCGTACGCTGCTCACCATGGGCGTGACCGCGGTGGTGATGCTCGCGTACGGCACCGCGCAGCATGCGCTCGCGCTGCCCGCCGACCGGACCGGCTGGCTGGGCGTCGCGCTGTTGACGCTGCTCTATGGCAGCGCCATCACCGCGCTATTCACCATCGTTCCGCGCCTGGCCGCCGCGAGCAGCACGGTGGCCCTCAATTTCGAGCCGGTCGCCGCGCTGCTGCTGGGCTGGGCCATCCTGGCGCAGAAGGTCGCCGCGCACCAGATCATCGGCGCGCTCGTCGTGATCAGCGCGATCGCGTTCCTGGGCAGTGGCAGGCGCCGCCCGCCCTAGGGGCTCTTCAGCACCGCACGGATCGTGTCGACCACGATCGTCTTGCTGTAGGGCTTGGTCACGTAGGCGTCGGCGCCGAGCGCGAGCCCGCGCTTGATGTCCTCGGCCCTGTTCTCGGCGGTCAGCATCACCACCGGCAGCAGGGCGAGCTTGGGGTGGCTGCGGATCCTGGCGAGAATGTCGAAGCCGTTGCCGTCGGGCAGCATGACGTCGAGCAGCACGATGTCGGGCGGCGCGTAGCCGCGGATCACGTTGACGAACTCCGCCCCGCTGCGCGCGACGCGCACCTGGTAGCCGGCCATGCTGACGCGCAGGTCGGCGAGTGCGAGCTGGTCCGGATCGTCCTCGACGATGCACACCACGGTCTGCGCCGCCGGCTTGCGGCTCGGCGCCAGATTCTTCAGCCGGTCCGTCGCCAGGAACACGCCGTTGCGCGTGAGCGCCGCCCCGGCCTCGCGCGCGGTGCGCTCCAGGCGCAGCATGTCCTCCTTGATCGTGCCGGTCTGGTCGGGCGGCTTCTTCTTGAAGTGGGAGACGAAGTCGAGGTCCAGCGCGGCCGCAGTGGGCGAGGACTCGATGTAGCCGAGCTCCTCGATCTCGGCCAGCCACTCCTCGAGCAGCTTGCCCGGGTACTGGCGCAGCCGGCCGCGGATCACGTCGAAGTGCGTCTCGCCCTCGAGCACGCCGAGCACGCGGCGGTAATCGGACGGCACGGCGGTGTCATCGCTGGCGAACGCCTCGTCGCCTGCCGCGGTGCGTCGGTAATTGCGCTCCGCCATGAAGACCGCCGGGTTCAGCCCGTGATCACGTCCGGGCCGCCGGCGTACAGCTTCTCCACCAGCGCCGCCCGGCGCGCGAGCACGGCACGCTGGTTCATGTAGCCCTTGTCGGTAATCTCGTTTGCGTCGATCGACGGCGGCTCGCTCATCACCAGGACCCTTGTCGGATGCGTCGAACTGCTCGCGCCGGTTTCGGCGGCCAGCGCGCGCAGAGCGCCGGAGATTCTGCCACGTATCGCGTCGGAGGCGAGATCGCGCGCGGCCGCGGGGTTGAGGAACACGAGCGCGCCGACTGCGTTGCG
>DASPRB010000116.1:0-8702 GCA_035624675.1 Burkholderiales bacterium | reverse complement strand
GCCGGCACGCGGAAGGCGCGCAGCACCGATCCCCAGCCGGCGCGCCTCGCCGTGCCGCTCCTGACGTGCGGCCCGTCGCCGAGCGCGAGCACCGCCGCGCCGGAGACGAGCGCGAGCGCCGACGCCGCGAGCACCACCACCTGCCAGGAAGCGCCGCTGCCGGCAGCGCGGATCGCATGCGGCAGCGCCGTGCCGATCGTCAGCATGCCGACCAGCCAGCCGAGCGTTTCGCCGGCGCGTCCCGGCGCCCAGCCGACCACCAGCTTCATGCCGAGCGGATAGATCCCGGCGAGCGCGAAGCCGGTCGCGAAGCGCCAGGCCATGCCCGCCGCCACGCCGTGCGCCAGCAGCGCGAAGGCGCCATTGGCGAGCGCACCGAGCACGGCGCACAGCGCGAAGATGCGGCTCGCAGGGTAGCGATCGGCGAGCCCCGAGAGCGAGAAGAACAGCGTCCCGGCGATGAACCCGAGCTGCACCGCGCTGGTGAGCGCGCCCAGCTCGGCGGTGCCGAGTCCCCAGGCGCGCGCCAGGTCGCCGGCCGCGGCATTCGCGCTGAACCACAGCGAGGTCCCGAACAGTTGGGCGGCGACGATCAGGGGGACGGCGGCGTTCCGGCTTCCGGGGTGCTCACTCATAGTGCGCGAGAGTACCGCAACGCAACCGCTTTCGACCCGCTGACGCCCCTGCTTGCGCTATTGTCTTTGCCAGTCAGGCGCCAATCGGAGACAATCCGCCGCTGGCTTTGCTTCGCCGCGGCCCGTTGGTCCAGGCGAGCGGATCTGCCGCGCCGCGGGGTACTGAGGGGGCCCCCGCGAACACCCCTCGTTGTGTCCTATCGGGAACGGTGATGATGAATCAACTGCTCAAGCTGTCGGGCGCGATTGACTGGCTGAACGATCGCATCGGAGGCGCGCTGAAATGGCTGGTGCTGGCGGCGGTGCTGGTGAGTGCCGCCAATGCCACCTCGCGCTACATGCTCGACATCGCCTCGAACGCCTGGCTCGAGCTGCAGTGGTATCTGTTCTCGGCCGTGTTCCTGCTGTGCGCGGGCTACACCCTGCGCCACAACGAGCACATCCGCATCGACGTGATCAATTCGCACCTCTCGGCCCGCACGCAGATGTGGATCGACGTGGTCGGCCTGATCTTCTTCCTGCTCCCGATGGCGACGATCATCATGTGGCTGTCCTGGCCGATATTCATGAACGCCTATGAGACGGGCGAGGTCTCGGTCAATGCCGGCGGCCTGATCCGCTGGCCGGCGCGGCTGATGGTGCCGGTCGGGTTCTTCCTGCTGTCGTTGCAGGGCATCTCCGAGCTGATCAAGCGCATCGCCTTCCTGATGGGTCTGATTCCCAACCCTCTCGAAAAGCACGAGAACGCGGCGATCGAGCAGCTGCACGTCGACGAGGAACCCGCGAAATGAGCGCCTTCCTGATCGCCTACATGGCGCCGCTGATGTTCTGCGGCCTGGTGGTGTTCCTGCTGCTCGGCTTTCCGGTCGCCTTCTCGCTCGCCGCGAACGGCCTGCTATTCGGCTGGATCGGCATCGAGCTGGGGCTGCTCCATCCGGCCCTGTTGCAGGCGCTGCCCGAGCGCATCTTCGGCATCATGTCGAACGACACGCTGCTCGCCATCCCCTTCTTCACCTTCATGGGGCTGATCCTGGAACGCAGCGGCATGGCCGAGGACCTGCTCGACACCATCGGGCAGCTCTTCGGCCCGGTGCGCGGCGGACTCGCCTACGCGGTGATCTTCGTCGGCGCGCTACTCGCCGCCACCACCGGGGTGGTCGCCGCATCGGTGATCTCGATGGGCCTGATCTCGCTGCCGATCATGCTGCGCTACGGTTACGACCGGCGCGTCGCCGCCGGCGTGATCGCGGCCTCGGGCACGCTGGCGCAGATCATCCCGCCCTCGCTGGTGCTGATCGTGCTCGCCGACCAGCTTGGCCGGTCGGTCGGGGACATGTACGCGGGCGCCTTCATCCCCGGCTTCATCCTCACCGGCCTGTACGCGGTCTATGTCTTCGCGGTCACGATGATCTACCCGAACGCCGCCCCGGCGCTGCCGCCCGAGGCGCGCCCCTTGCGCGGCGTCAAGCTGCTTGGACGCGTGGTGTTCGTGCTGATCCCACCGCTCGCGCTCATCTTCCTCGTGCTCGGTACGATCTTCATCGGCTGGGCGACCCCGACCGAAGGCGGTGCGATGGGCGCGACCGGCGCGCTGATCCTCGCTCTGATCAACCGGCGCCTGTCGTACCCGCTGCTCAAGCAGGCAATGAACTCGACCGCGAAGCTGTCCTCCTTCGTGGTCTTCATCCTGGTCGGCTCGACCGTGTTCAGCCTGGTATTCCGCGGCGTGAACGGCGACCTGTGGGTCGAGCACCTGCTCACCAGCCTGCCCGGCGGCCAACTCGGGTTCCTGATCGTGGTCAACGTGCTCACGTTCCTGCTCGCGTTCTTCCTCGACTTCTTCGAGCTGGCCTTCATCATCGTGCCCTTGCTCGCCCCGGTCGCGGAAAAGCTCGGCGTCGACCTCATCTGGTTCGGCGTGCTGCTCGGCGTGAACATGCAGACCTCGTTCATGCACCCGCCGTTCGGCTTCGCGCTCTTCTACCTGCGCAGCGTGGCGCCCGCCAAGGAATACGTCGACAAGATCACGCGCAAACGGCTCGCGCCGGTGACCACCGGCCAGATCTACTGGGGCGCGGTGCCCTTCGTCGTGATCCAGGTGATCATGGTCGGCATCCTGATCTTCTCGCCCAAGCTCGTCACCGGCAGCCTGCACGAGCAGAAAGTCGACGTGAACAAGGTCAAGATCGAGGTCGAGATGCCGTCCTACGAGCAGCAGGAGATCAACCAGAGCCTGGACCTCGGCGGCCCGGGCAAGGGACAGGGCGCGCAGCCCGGCAAGTAATCCTTCGCGGGACCCGCGCTAAAAAACAAACCCCGCCTGAGCGGGGTTTGTTCATCCTGCCACGGAGCGAAATCAGGCGCCGTACTTCGTGTGCAGCCGGAAGTTGTCGTCCGTGTTCTCGTCGATGCGGAACCAGGAGTTCGAGTCGGCGCGGAATTTCTTGTATTCCGGATAGATGCGCGCCCAGTGCTTGCTCTTGCCCTTCAGTTCCTCGTACAGCTCGAAGGCGTTCTTCGCCGCCGCGTTCATCAGATCGGCAGGGAAGGGCTTGACCACCGTACCGCCGGCAATCAGGCGCTTCAACGCGTCGACGTTCACCACGTCGTACTTGGCCGGCATCCAGACATTCGCCTCGCCGCAGGCCGCCTTGACCGCCGCCTGGTAGTCCTTGGGCAGCTCGTTCCACTTCTTCTCGTTGATGAACGTCACGAGCGTCGGACCCGGCTCCCACCAGCCCGGGTAGTAGTAGAACTTCGCCACCTTGTTGAAGCCGAGCTTCTCGTCGTCGTATGGCCCGACCCACTCCGCCGCGTCGATCGCACCCTTCTCCAGGGCAGGATAGATGTCCGGACCGCCGAGCGACTGCGGTACCGCGCCCAACCTCTTGCACACCTCGCCCGCGATCAGGCCGCCGATGCGGAACTTGACGCCCTGCAGATCGGCGACGCTCTTGATCTCCTTGCGCCACCAGCCGCCCATCTGGCCGCCGGTGTTGCCCGCGGGTATGCCGATGCAGCCGTAATCCTTGAAAAGCGGCGCCATCAGCTCATTGCCCCCGCCGTGGTACAGCCAAGCGTTCATCTGGCGGCAGTTCAGGCCGAACGGGATCGCCGTGGCGATCGCGAACGCCGGGTCTTTGCCGGCGTAGTAGTACGGCGCCGTGTGACCCATCTCGACTGTGCCCGCCTGCACTGCATCGAGCACCTGCAGCGCGGGCACGATCTCGCCCGCGGCAAAGGTGCGGATCTCGAACTTGCCGTCGGTGATTTCGCCGACGCGCTTGGCGACGAGGTCTGCCCCGCCGAACAGGGTGTCCAGGCTCTTCGGCCAGCTCGCGGCCAGGCGCCACTGGATCTTCGGCTGCGCGTGCACGATGGCCGGCGCGGCAAGGGTGCCGCCGACCGCCAGGCCGCCCGCGGCCTTCTTAAGGAATGAGCGACGTTTCATGAGTCTCCTCTCTGGTTGGGGATTGTTCGATTGGGCCGGGTGTGCGCCCAAGCCCGGAGCGGCGATTGTAAGCGCATGCGCGGAAAATGCCTACGAGTCCAGACTGGGGTGATGAAAGTCATCCTCAATTCAGGCGGCCGCACAGGGTCCGCAGGTCCATCACCCGCGCGCGTATCTCGTCGAATTCGGCAGCGTCGGGTTCGCGCTCGAGATACTCGGAGAGATCCTGGTACGCGGCCCGGTAGGCCTCCATGCGCTGGTACAGCAGGCCGCGGTCGCGCAGCTCGGCGCGCGCCTGCGGATTGAGCACCAGGATGCGGTTCAGCACCTCGAGCAGGCGCTCCGGCTTGTCGCTGTCGCGGTAGATGCCCTTCAGGTTGCGCAGCACGCGCGCCAGGATCTGCCGGTGGGTGGCCGGCTCGAGGAATTGATCGAGCGGCAGCTCGCCGACCGGCACGCCGCCGGTGCTGCCCTCGGGGATCACGCGCTTCAGGCGCTCGTAGAGCTCGGCCTCGGATTGCGGCGCCCCGCCGCCGAAGGGGTCGAGCACCAGCATGCGGCCCCGCAGCCGCAGCCGCACCAGGAAATGGCCGGGGAAGGAGACGCCCTCGAGCGGCAGCCCGATGCGCCGCCCGAGCTCCATGTACAGGATCGCCAGCGTGATCGGGATGCCGGTCTTGCGCTCCATCACCTCGTTCAGATAGCTGTTGCGCGGGTCGTAGTACTCGTCTACGTTGCCCCGGTAGCCCAGCTCGTCGAACAGGAACTGGTTCAGCGCCATGACGCGCTCCTCGACGTCCGCAGTCTGCGACAGATCGGCGCGCAGGCGCAGCGCCAGGCGCTCGAGCTCGGCCATGTAGTGCTCGACGTCCAGGCCCGGATAGGCGTCCTCGGCGATCAGCAGGCAGCAGCGCGCAAGATCGATCTTGGCGTCGTCGCGCCGCACGAGCTCGGCGAAGGCCTCGAGCGCCGCGCTCATTCCGCGCCCCGGCGCGAGAAGTCGCGCACGCGAAAGCCGAGCGCGAGCAGCGTTCCCCCGTACACCGCAGCGCCGAGCGCGACCAGGCCCGCGAGCGCCGGCACCTTGCCCTGCCAGCGCGCGGCCAGCCACCATTGCGGATCGCCCGCGGCGAAGTGCAGCACGCCGGCCATCAGCAGCGCGGCGAGCGCCACCTTGCCCGCGAAGGCCGTCCAGCCCGGCTGCGGCGTATACACGCGGTGCTTGCGCAGGTAGCGGTACAGCAAGCCGGCGTTCAGGCAGGCTCCGAGCGCGATCGCGAGCGCCAGGCCCGCGTGCCTGAGCGGCACGATGAAGGCGAGGTTCATGGCCTGCGTGGCAGCGAGCGTGAGCAGCCCGATCTTCACCGGCGTAACCACGTTCTGTCGTGCGTAAAACCCCGGGGCGAGGATCTTCACCAGGATCATTCCCACGAGGCCGACGCTATAGGCGACGAGCGCCTGGCGCGTCATCAACGCGTCGCTGCTGGTGAAGCGACCGTAGTGGAACAGCGTCGAGATGAGCGGCAGCGCGATCACCGCCAGCGCGACCGCCGCAGGAACCGCGAGCAGCAGCGTGATGCGCAGCCCCCAGTCGAGCAGCCTGCCGTATTCCTCCGAGTTTGCGTCGGCATGGTACTTCGACAGGCTGGGCAGCAGGATGGTGCCCAGCGCGACGCCCAGCACGCCGGCGGGAAACTCCATCAGCCGGTCGGCGTAATACAGCCACGACACGCTTCCCGAGACGAGGAACGACGCGAAGATGGTGTTGATCAGCAGCGAGATCTGGCTGATCGAGACGCCGAACACCGACGGCCCCATCAGCTTCAGTATCCGCCTGACGCCGGAGTGGTGCGGATTGAGGCGCCAGCGCGGCAGCATGCCGAGGCGCGCAAGGAATGGCAGCTGCAGCGCGAGCTGCAGCGCGCCGCCAACGAACACCGCCCAGGCGAGCACCCGCACGGGCGGGTCGAAGCGTCCGGCGAAGAACACCGCACCGACGATGAAGCTCACGTTCAGCAGCACCGGCGTGAACGCGGGGACCGCGAAGCGGCTCCAGGTATTGAGGATGCCCGCCGCGAGCGCGACCAGCGAGATGAAGACGATGTAAGGGAAGGTGACGCGCAGCAGCGACACGGTGAGCGCGAACTTCTCCGGGTCGCCCGCAAATCCCGGAGCCGAGACGTAGACGATCAGCGGCGCCGCCAGCACGCCGAGCGCCGCGGCGGCGACCAGCGCGAGGAATAGCAGGGTCGCCACGCTGTCGAGCATCGCGCGCGTCTCGCCCGGCGCCTGGCGCGTGCGGTACTCGCCCAAAATCGGCACGAAGGCCTGGGAAAAGGCGCCCTCCGCGAACAGCCTGCGCATCAGGTTCGGGATGCGGAACGCGACGAAGAAGGCGTCCGTGGCCAGGCCCGTGCGGAACGTGCTGGCGATGAAGAAGTCGCGCACCAGGCCGAGAATGCGCGACACGAACGTCATGCTGCTGATGGTGGCCAGCGCGCGCAGCAGGTTCACCGCTTCGCCCCTCCCCGCGCCGCCAGAATTGCCTTGCCTGGCGGGCAGTTAGCCGCTACAATGCGCCCCTTTTTCGGATCGCCCCACATCACATGGCCAACATCAAATCGGCGCGCAAGCGCGCCCGGCAATCGGAGAAGCGGCGCACGCACAACATGAGCCTGCGCACAGAAGTGCGCACCGCGATCAAGAACGTCAAGAAGGCCGTCGCCGCGGGCGACAAGGCCGCCGCAGCGCAGGTGCTGCAGCGATCGCACAGCGTGCTCGACCGCAGCGCCGCCAAGGGCATCCTGCACCGTAGCGCCGCGAACCGCCACAAGAGCCGCCTCGCGGCAGCCGTCAAGGCGCTTCAGTAACAGCTTACGCGCCGCAGCGCGCAGACGGCGGGATGCTTTCCCGCAACATGTCCGGATCGAAGCGAGGCTGCGGGATAGGCGCGCTGCAGGCACGCCGAATTATAGGCTTTTGAGCGGCTCGCAGCCTTGATCAAGCCCGTCAGCCGCATCCTCGTCATCAACGACGAACACCTGGTGCTGCGCGAGTTCGTGAAGGGCCTGAACGCGGCGGCGCGCTCGCTCGACAATCCGCTCGGCATCACGTTCACCGGAGTCACCACCGCCAAGGAAGCGCTCGCCGCGATCGAATCGGACGGCGACCTGCAAGCGGTGCTGGTCGACGACACCTTGTACACCTTGCCCGCCAGAGGAAAGAAGAACGGCGGCGGACGCAAGAAGCTGCAGATGTCGGCGCTCGAGCTGGTGCAGCGTGTCACGCGCTTCCGGCCCGAGCTCGACGTGTACATCCTGATCGCGCAGGAGAAGGAGGACGACGTCGTCGACGCATTGTTCACCGAGGCGGTCGACGGCTACTTCTACCGCGAGGAACGCGACTACCGGGGGATCTACCGCATCCTGAACGCGCAGATCCAGGAGCGCGCCAAGACGCCGTTCACCGATCAGCTGAAGAACTACGTGTGGATGGCGAAGGACCAGTGGCACACGCCGGGCCACTCGTCGGGCGAGTCGCTGCGAGGCAGCCCGTGGGTGAACGATTTCTACGAGTTCATGGGCGAGCACGTGTTCGACGCGGACCTGTCGGTGTCGGTGCCGATGCTCGACTCGCTGATGGAGCCCAAGGGCGTGATCGCCGAAGCGCAGAACATGGCCGCCAAGGCCTTCGGCGCACGACGCACCTTCTTCGCCACCAACGGCACTTCGACCGCCAACAAGGTGATCTTCCAGACGCTGCTCGCACCCGGCGAGAAGCTGCTGCTCGATCGCAACTGCCACAAGAGCGTGCACCACGGGGTCGTGCTCTCGGGCGCGCACCCGATCTACCTCGACAGTGCGCTGAATCGCAAGTACGGCCTGTACGGTCCGGTACCGAAGAAGACGCTGTTCGAGGCGATCGAGAAGCACGCCGACGCAGAGGCGCTCATCCTCACCTCGTGCACCTACGACGGCCTGCGCTACGACCTGGCGCCCATCGTCGAGGCGGCGCACAGGAACGGCATCAAGGTGATCATCGACGAGGCCTGGTACGGCTTCGCCCGCTTCCATCCCGATTTCCGCCCGACCGCGCTGGAGGCGGGCGCCGATTACGCGACGCAGTCCACGCACAAGGTGATGTCCGCGTTCTCGCAGGCCTCGATGATCCACGTGAACGACCCGGATTTCAGGGAGCACCTGTTCCGGGAGAACTTCAACATGCACACCTCGACCAGCCCGCAGTACGCCCTGATCGCGAGCCTGGACGTGGCGCGCAAGCAGGCGGTGATGGAGGGCTACAAGCTGCTGTCGCGCACGCTCGTGCTCGCCAAGGAGCTGCGCGAGCAGATCAACGCCACCGGGGTGTTCCGGGTGCTGGAGCTCGACGACCTGCTGCCCGATGAGGTCAAGGCGGACGGCATCCGGCTCGACCCGACCAAGGTGACGATCGACATCTCCGGCTGCGGCTACACCGTGGAGGACCTGCAGAAGGAGCTGTTCGAGCGCTACAACATCCAGACCGAGAAGTCGACCTTCAACACGCTCACGCTGCTGCTCACCATCGGCACCACGCGCTCCAAGGTGTCGCGCCTGTACGATGCGCTCATGCGCATC
>DASPRB010000097.1:0-18009 GCA_035624675.1 Burkholderiales bacterium | reverse complement strand
GTGCCGCAGTCCGAACTCCACCGAAGCCTTCAGGTAGCCGAGCTTCGAGCCGCAATCGTAACGCCTGCCGGGAAGTTTCATAGCCATCACCCGCTCCTCGGCGAGCAGCGCCGCGATCGCGTCGGTCAGCTGCAGCTCCCCCCCGCGGCCGGGCTTCCCCTGCGCGAGCAGATCGAATATACGCGGCGTCAGAACGTAGCGTCCCACCACCGCCAGGCGCGAGGGTGCTTCTTGAGGCGCCGGTTTCTCCACGATCGACCGTACCCGGGAAACCTCGGCCAGCGCATCCTCCACGCTCACGATGCCGTAGCTGCCGGTCTGCTCGCGCGGGACCTCCGCGACCCCGAGCAGCGAGCAAGCCTCGCGTGCAAAGCGCTCGGCCATGGCCGCGGTGACCGGGGGATCGGCGTCCATCAGCTCGTCAGCGAGCAGAACCGCGAAGGGCTCTTGCCCTACCACCGGCCCCGCGCACAGCACCGCGTGCCCCAAGCCGAGCGGCTCCGCCTGCCGGATGTAGATGCAGCGGCAGTTGTCCGGCAGCACGCCCTGCACCATGTCGAGCAGCTTGTGCTTGCCCTTGAGCTCCAGCTCGGTCTCCAGTTCGTAGGCTTTGTCGAAATGATCTTCGATGGCGCGCTTGTTGCGTCCCGTGATGAAGATCATTTCCGTAATGCCGGCCGCGGCCGCTTCCTCGACCGCGTACTGGATGAGCGGCTTGTCGACGATCGGCAGCATTTCCTTGGGGCTCGCTTTGGTAACCGGCAGGAAGCGGCTGCCCAGCCCCGCGACGGGGAACACCGCCTTTCTGAGCTTGGTTTGCATGCGTGTCATAGCCTCTTGAGAAGGTCGAGGAATGCGTCCTCGTCGAGCACCGGCACGCCAAGTTCGCGCGCCTTGTCGAGCTTGCTGCCCGGGTCGCTGCCCGCGACGACAAAGGAGGTCTTGCGCGACACCGAGGACGCCACCTTGTGCCCCTTGGCTTCGATGCGCTCGCGCGCCTCGTCGCGCGTAAGCTTCTGCAGAGCGCCGGTCAGCACGAAGGTCTTGACGTCCTCCGCGGCACGCGCCGGCGCTCCCGCGGTCTCCTGCCAATTGACCCCGGCGCGCCGCAGCTTCGCGATGACCTCGCGGTTGTGCGGCTCCTGGAAGAACTCGTGGATCGAACGCGCCACCACGGGTCCGACGTCGGGCGCGGCCTGCAGATCCTCCTCGCTCGCGTGCATGAGCCGCTCCAGGTTACCGAAGTGGCGCGCGAGGTCGCGCGCCGTGCTCTCGCCCACATTGCGCACCCCGAGCGCGAAGATGAAGCGCGCGAGCGTCGTGTCCTTGGTTCTCTCGATCGCCGCGACCAGGTTGGCCGCGGACTTCTCGCCCATGCGCTCGAGCTCGCCGAGCCGCTTGGCCGAGAGACCGAAGACATCCGCTGGCGTACGCACGATATCCGCGTCCACCAACTGGTCGACCAGCTTCTCGCCCAGCCCCTCGATGTCCATGGCGCGGCGGCTTGCGAAGTGCAGCAGCGACTGCTTGCGCTGCGCCGGGCAGTACAGCCCTCCGGTGCAGCGCGCGACCGCTTCGTCCTCGGCGCGCGTGACCGCCGATCCGCACACGGGGCACTTCTTCGGCATGTGAAAAATGCGCGCATTGGCAGGGCGTCGCTCTATCCGCACCGACACGACTTCCGGGATGACGTCGCCGGCGCGCCGCACCACCACCGTATCCCCGATGCGCACGTCCTTGCGGCGCAGCTCGTCCTCGTTGTGCAGCGTGGCATTGCTGACCGTCACGCCTCCGACCTGCACCGGCTTGAGGCGGGCCACCGGCGTGAGCGCGCCCGTGCGTCCCACCTGTACCTCGATGTCGAGCACTTCGGTCGCCTGCTCCTCCGCCGGGTACTTGTGCGCCAGCGCGAAGCGCGGCGCGCGCGACACGAACCCGAGGTGGCGCTGCCAGTCCAGGCGGTTGACCTTGTACACGACGCCGTCGATGCCATAGGGCAGGCGCTCGCGCTTCCTGCCGATGCGCGCGAAGTACTCGAGCAGTCCGTCGACGCCTTGCACGATGTCGCGCTCCGCGGCGATCCTGAAACCGAGCGCGGCGAGGCGATCGAGCGTCTCGGCATGCGTCGACCAGCTCGCCCCCGACACCTCGCCGACCGCGTAGGCAAAGAAATGTAGCGGCCGACTGGCGGTGACGCGCGAATCGAGTTGCCGCAGGCTGCCCGCCGCGGCGTTGCGCGGATTGGCGAATTCCTTGCCGCCAGCGCCTCGCTGGCGCTCGTTCAAGGTATCGAAATCCCGCTTGAACATCACCACCTCGCCGCGCACCTCGAGATCCTTCGTATCGGGCGCTGCGGGCAGCCGCAGCGGCAGCGAGCGCACCGTGCGCAGATTCGGCGTCACGTCCTCGCCGGTCGCCCCGTCGCCGCGCGTCGCTCCCTGCCTGAAGACGCCATCTCGATAGCTCAAGCTGACCGCGAGGCCGTCGAACTTGGGCTCGGTGGCGTACTCGACGGCCTGCACGCCGAGTCCCTCGCGCACGCGCCGGTCGAAGGCACGCACCTCCTCTTCGTCGAAGGCGTTGGCAAGGGACAGCATCGGCGTGCGATGCTTGACTTCGGCGAACTCCTTGAGCGGCGGCGCCCCGACGCGTTGCGTCGGGGAGTCCGGGCCGGCGAGCTCCGGATGCTCGCGCTCCAGCGCGACCAGCTGCTCGAACAGGCGGTCGTACTCCGCGTCCGTGATCTCCGGTTGGTCGAGGACGTAATACAGGCGGTTATGGCGCTCGATCTCGCTGCGCAGAAAGGCCGCGCGCTCGCGCGGCGATTTGCGAACCGTCATACCGACGGACGAGTCACGCGAACAACCGGGTAGCGAGCGTTCCGCCGGGCGGCAGGCCGCGCTCTTCCAGCGAGCGGCGCACTGCGTCGAGCTCGCGCTCGATCGCCGTCAGCGCACGATCGTCGAGCGGCCGGCCGTTGTCGTCGACGAGCGACGCGCCGAGCGTGGCCGCGAGCTGCCGCGCGCAGCGCGCCATCGACTGGAAGGTACGGCGCAGATCTGCTACGTGAGGCACGTCGAGCGCCAGGCTGAGGCCGCCGGCTGCCTCCTGCTCGCCGTCGCCTTGCGCAAGTTCGTACAGCACGGCTCCGCGGGCATCGCGCAGCGCGCGGCGTCCGTCGCTTCCCCGAGTGAAGCCGGCCGCGGCCACTGCCGTCTCGACCTGCTGCGGTGCGAAACCGCCGCCGGCAGGCGGGACGAGATGGAACACGACTTGAATGTCCGCCTCGGCGCACAGCCGATCGGTGTCGCGCGCGGACTCCAGCGCCTGCTTCATCTCCGGCGCCTCGGCGGTCGCGCCGATCCGCGAAGCCATGTTCTCCACTTCGGAGCGGAACTCGATCAGCTCGGCCTCGCTCGTCACGCCGGCACGCGACACGAGCTGCAGCGCTGCCCGGTAGTGCTCGTGGCCGTCGTGGCCGCCCGGCGCGACCTTGCGCCACCCCGCGCCTTGGACGGAGCTCGCGGCGAGCGCGCGCCAGCCGAACCTGTGCTCGATCCCCGCCCAGTGCTCGAGGAAGACGGCCGCCGGCACCGGCTGCCTGCCATGCAGCTCGACGATGTAGTCGAGCCGCGGGTCCGGCAGGGCCTCATGTACCTCGGCGTCCTCGTGTTCGGGCTTGCGATGCGCCGGCTCCAGCGTGGGCTCGCGGCGTTGCGACGTGTCGCCGAGCAGCGCGTCCGGGCGCCCGGATCCGAATGCCTGCTCGGCCTTGCGCCGCGCGGCGCGTTCCTGAACCTTGTTGTAGACGACGACGCCGGCCACCGCCAACGCACCCACCGTGAGCAGGCCGAGTTGGAATTGCGTCATGGCGTCTGCGCTCTCAGGCGGCGAGCTCCTCCCGGATGCGCAGCGCCTCGTCGATGTCCACCGCGACGACCCGCGAGACGCCCGATTCGGGCATCGTGACGCCGACCAGCTGCTCGGCCAGCTCCATCGTCAGCTTGTTGTGACTGATGAAAAGGAACTGCGTCTGCGACGCCATCTTGCGCACCAGGTCGCAGAAGCGCACCGTGTTGCTGTCGTCGAGCGGCGCGTCGACCTCGTCCAACAGGCAGAACGGCGCGGGATTGAGCTGGAACATCGAGAACACCAGGGCAATCGCCGTGAGCGCTTTCTCGCCGCCGCTCAGCAGGTGAATCGAGCTGTTGCGCTTGCCGGGGGGCTGCGCCATGACCTGAACGCCGGCGTCCAGGATCTCCTCCCCCGTCATTATGAGCTTCGCCTCGCCTCCGCCGAACAGGACCGGGAACAGCGAGCCGAAGTGTCGATTAACGCTGTCGAAGGTCTCGCGCAGCAGCTCGCGCGTTTCGCGGTCGATGCGCCGGATCGCGTCCTCCAGAGTCGTCACGGCTTCCTCCAGGTCGCCCGCCTGCGAATCGAGAAAGCCCTTGCGCTCCGTGCTGGTGCGCAGCTCTTCGAGCGCGGCGAGGTTCACCGCTCCCAGCTCGGCAATCGCCTGCGTCAGTCGCGTGATCTCCCCCTGCAGCGCCGAGGGACGCGGCGCGCGCTCCGCCTCGCCGGCGAGGCGCGCCTCGTCCGCCTCGGCCGCACGCAGCTGCTCTGCGAACTGGTCGTGGTTGATCTGCGCCGCCTGCTCCTTCAGACGCAGCTCGCCCACCCGGTCGCGCAGGGGGGCGATGCGCCCATCCGCCTGCAGGCGATCCTCTTCCAGGCTGCGCAGCGCGGCCGCGACCTCTTCAACGGCGTTGCGCGCTTCGGCCAGACGCGCCTCGCAGGCGATGCGCGCCTCGACCGCCGCATCCAGCAACGCGCGCACCTGCGGGATCGGGTCCTGCGCCAGCTCCCCCGTGAGCCGCGCGACCTCGGCTTCGGCGCGCTCGATCTGCTGGTCGATGACGCGCACCGAGCCGTCGATCTCGGTGATCTTGGACGCGCATTCGCGCTCGCCGAATACCGCGTCCTGGGCCTCGCGTTCGGCCTGCTGTGCGGCGAGCCGTTGACCGGCGAGCGCGGTCTCAGCGGCCAGATGCGCAGCCTTGACGGACTCGAGCTGGCTGCGGGCGGCAGCGATCTCCTGGGTGACACGCTCGACGGCCGTTCTGCTCGCAAGCAGACGCTCGGCATCGCGCGCCGCCTCGCGCGCGATCTCGTCCATTTCGCCGCCGATCTGGGCGCTGCGCTCCCGGACGCGCTCATGCGCCTGGCTGAACTTGATCAGCTCGATCTGGGCGTCGTGCCGCTCACGCTCCAGGCGCGCGATCTCCGCCCGCGCCTGTTCGAGGGCCTGCTGGCGCTCGACGAGCGCGGCTTCCTCCGCTTCGAGCGCGGCGCGCGCCGCGGCGAGCCGCGCCTCGAGCTCCGGATATCGCGCCTCGAGCGCTTCGATCTCTGCCTGCCTTGCGAGCAGACCGGCATCGGCAGGATCAGGCGCGTGAAAACTGACCGTATGGCGCGTGAACTGATGGCCCGCGCGATTGACGAAAATCGCCTCCGGCGGCATGCGGTCGCGCGCCGCGTCGTCGGGGTCCGCATCGAGCGCGTATACGCCAGCGAACCAGTCTGCCACCGCTCCCGCGACGAGCGGATGGGTGGCGTGCACCTTGGAGGCCAGCGCCGTATGGCCCTGTAGCGCGGGCGCTGGCGTTTCTTCGCCGCGCAGGTACAGGCTCGCCTTGACCGGGGGCTGGTCCGCCGCGATGCGCCGCATCTGTCCGGCATCCCCGAGCTCGACCGCGTGCAGGCGCTCGCGCAGCACCGCTTCCACCGCTGTCTCCCAGCCTTGCTCGATGCGCAGCCTTTGCCACAGGCGCGGCAGGGCCGCGAGCCCATGGCGCTCGAGCCAAACCTGCAGCGGCGCGTTGTCCTCGGCCGCCGCCTGGATCTGGCGCAGCGTGGTGAGCTGAGCTTCCGCCGCAGTCGCCTCGCGCGTCGCATCGGCCAGGCGCGCAGCCGCGTCGGCTTGCCGCTCTTCCTGCGCGGCGCACTCGCCCTGCAAAGACTCCAGCCCCGCCTGCGCATCGCCGATCGCCGCGTCCAGCGCGGCGTGGCGCTGCTCGAGCGCGCCGAGCGCGGCCGCATCGGGCTGCGCGAGGGCCGCGAGCTCGGCCTGCAGGCGCTCGCGCCGCTGATCGAGCGCGCGCACGCTGCTGTCCAGGTGAGCGAGGTTGCTGTGCTCGAGCTGCAGCCGGCCGTCGGCCTGCATGACCGCGCCACGCGCTTCGTTTAACCGCTCCTGCGCGGTGCGAAAGGCATGCTCCGCCTCGGGCAGCTTGGCGCTTTCCTGCGCGAGGCGCTCCTGCGTCGCGGCAACCCGCTGCTTTGCGCCGGCCGCGCGCGCCGCCCACATGTGCAGCGCCTGCGTGAGCTGCGAGCGTTGTTCGCGCCAGGACGCGAGCTGGGTCTGACGCTCGGTGTGCTGGTTCTCGAGGCGCTGGCGCGTCTCCTCCGCGTGGCGCAGTTCCGATTCGTGCCGCGCCACTTCGGCGTTCGCCGCGTACAGGGCGGCCTGCGCCCCATTCATCTTGTCGCCCGCGGCGTAGTGCGCGCTGCGCGCAGCCTCGAGGCGCGCCTCCACCTCCCTCAGTCGGGCGGTCTCCGCCTCCAGCTCATTGCCGGTGCGCGCGATCTCCTGCGCATGGCGCTCGCGCTCTGCGGCGGCGTCGCGCCGCCTCAGGTACCACAGCAAGTGCTGCTTGAGCTGCAGCTCCGACTGGTACTCGTTGTAGCGTCCGGCCACCTCGGCCTGCGCCTGGAGCTTTTCGATCTGCGCCCCGAGCTCGAGGCGGATGTCGTTCACGCGCGCGAGATTCTCGCGCGTATCGGAGAGCCGGTTCTCGGTCTCGCGCCGACGCTCCTTGTATCTGGAGATCCCGGCGGCTTCCTCCAGGAACACGCGCAGGTCCTCGGGCCTGGCTTCGATCACGCGCGAAATCATCCCTTGCTCGATGATGGCATAGGCGCGCGGACCGAGCCCCGTGCCGAGGAACATGTCGGTGATGTCGCGTCGTCTGACGTGCACGTTGTTGATGTAGTACGACGATTCACCGTCGCGCTGCAGCACGCGTCGCACCGAGATCTCCGCATAATTCGACCACTGCCCTGCCGCGCGTCCCTGCGAGTTGTCGAATACCAGCTCGACGCTCGCACGCGCGAGCGGCTGGCGGTTCCCCGAGCCGTTGAAAATCACGTCCTGCATCGAATCGCCGCGCAGCACCGAGGCGCGCGTTTCTCCGAGCACCCAGCGCACTGCGTCGATGACGTTGGACTTGCCGCAGCCGTTGGGGCCGACGATGCCGACCAGCTGGCCGGGAACGTGGATCGAGGTTGGATCGACGAAGGATTTGAACCCGGAGAGCTTGATCTGCGTGAGGCGCACGGACTGTTGTCTGAATCGAGAACCGAGTCGAAAAAACTGCCCGCGTCGAGAGAGAACGGGCGTGGAAAAATCGCGCGCTATGATACCATCTTCGCGCGTTTTTCCCGCTCAGCGCGCCCCTTCCAGATGCCCTCCCGTCCGAGCAGACGTCTGCAGACGTTTCCCAATCCGTCGCCCGGGCGCGACTACAGCGTCCAGATGCAGATACCGGAGTTCACCTGCCTGTGTCCGATGACCGGGCAGCCCGATTTCGCGACGCTCGAGCTCGAGTACGTGCCCGACCGGCTGTGCGTGGAGCTGAAGTCACTCAAGCTGTACGTCTGGTCGTACCGCAACGAGGGCGCGTTCCACGAGGCGGTGACCAACCGCATCCTGGACGACCTGGTGCGCACGCTGCGCCCGCGTTATGCGCGGCTCGCCGCACGCTTCAACGTACGCGGCGGGATCTTCACGACCGTGGTGGTGGAGCACCGCAAGCGCGGCTGGAAGCGGCGATGAATCCGCGTCTCGGGGTGCTGCAGCCGTATCCCTTCGAAAAGCTGCGCGCCCTGATGCAAGGCGTCACGCCGAACGAAGGGCTGCGCCCGATCAATCTTTCGATCGGCGAGCCCAAGCACGCCACTCCGGAGCTGGTGCGCCGCGCGCTGGCGGAGGCGCTCGAGGGCCTGGCGGTCTATCCCGCCACCGCGGGCACGCCCGAGCTGCGTACGGCGATCGCCGGCTGGCTCGCTCGCCGCTACGCCCTGCCCGCCATCGATCCCGCCACGCAGGTGCTGCCGGTCAACGGCTCGCGCGAGGCGCTGTTCGCCTTCGCCCAGGCGATCATCGATCCGGATCGCACCGGAGCCAAGGTCGCGTGCCCCAATCCGTTCTACCAGATCTACGAGGGCGCCGCGCTGCTGGCGGGCGCCAACCCCGTGTACCTGAACGCGACCGAGGAAAACGGCTTCCGGATGCGCTTCGATGCGATGCCCGAAAGCGTATGGCGCGATGTGCAGCTCGTTTACGCGTGCTCCCCGGCGAACCCGAGCGGCAGCGTGATGCGGCTGGAGGACTGGCGCACGCTGTTCGCGCTCGCCGACCGCCACCGGTTCGTGATCGCCTCCGACGAGTGCTATTCCGAGCTCTACTTCGACGAGGCGAAGCCGCCGCTCGGCGGCCTGCAGGCCGCCCGCCAGCTCGGGCGGGACGATTTCGCGCGTCTGGTCGTATTCTCGAGCCTGTCCAAGCGGTCCAACGTCCCCGGCATGCGCTCGGGCTTCGTGGCCGGCGATGCCGCGCTGCTGAAGAGCTTTCTGCTCTACCGAACCTATCACGGCTCGGCGATGAGCCTGCCCGTGCAGCGCGCATCGATCGCCGCCTGGAACGACGAGCAGCACGTGCGCGAGAACCGGCGCCTGTATGCGGAGAAGTTCGCGGCAGCGCTCGCCGAGCTGCGTCCGCCGCTCGCGGCGTACTGGCCGGATGGAGGGTTCTACCTGTGGATGCGCACGCCGATCGACGATTGCGAGTTCGCTCGCCGTCTGCAGCACGAATATAATGTGCTCGTCCTGCCAGGGAGTTATCTGGCCCGTACTGCGCAGGGCGAAAATCCCGGCAAAGACCGGGTGCGCATCGCGCTGGTCGCCCCGCTGGCCGAGTGCGTCGAGGCGATCGCGCGCATAAACAGCTTCGCCCGCAAGCTCTGAGGACGAAATGGAATCAGCACGCAAGACGATCGACGACGCCTGGGAGAACCGCGCCTCACTCAATGCCGCGAACGCCTCAGCAGCTCTCAAGGAGGCGGTTGAGTCCGCGATCTCCGGCCTGGACACCGGGCGCCTGCGGGTAGCGGAGAAGTCCGGTGCCGAATGGGTGACGCACCAGTGGCTCAAGAAGGCGGTGCTGCTCTCGTTCCGTATCGAGGACAACCGTCTGCTCGAGGGCGGCGCAACGCGCTATTACGACAAGGTGCCAGCCAAGTTCGCCGCCTACGGCGCGGCAGAGTTCGCGGCCGGCGGCTTCCGCGTGGTGCCGCCGGCCATGGCGCGACGCGGCGCCTACGTTGCGCGCAACGTCGTGCTGATGCCTTCCTACGTGAACATCGGCGCCTACGTCGACGAGGGCACGATGGTGGACACCTGGGCGACGGTCGGTTCCTGCGCGCAAATCGGCAAGAACGTCCACCTTTCGGGCGGCGTGGGGATCGGCGGCGTGCTCGAGCCGCTGCAGGCCAACCCGGTCATCATCGAGGACAATTGTTTCATCGGCGCCCGCTCGGAGGTAGTCGAAGGCGTGATCGTCGAGGAGAACAGCGTCATTTCGATGGGCGTGTTCCTCGGGCAAAGCACCCGGATCCTTGACCGTGCGAGCGGACTGATCACATACGGAAAAATTCCGGCGGGGTCGGTGGTCGTCCCCGGTACTTTGCCCTCTGCGGACGGCCGCTACGGGCTGTATTGTGCGGTCATCGTCAAGCGCGTCGATGCGAAGACGCGCGCGAAGACGAGCCTGAATGAATTGCTGCGCGGAGATTGAAGTCCTGCGATGACGTCTGCCTAGGGGGGTAGCCATGTCCGCGATGAAGCGCCTGTTCCAGCTGATGGCCGAGAAGAAGGCCTCCGACCTGTTCCTGTCGGTGGGTGCGCCGATCAACATCAAGATCGAAGGCGTCGCCATGCCCGTCAACCAGACCATCATGAGCGCGGATACGGTCAAGCAACTGCTGTACGAGGTGCTGAGCGAGCGCCAGATCCGCGACTACGAGGAAGAGATGGAGCTCAACACCGCGGTCACGCTGGAAGGCGTCGGCAGCTTCCGCATCAGCGCGTTCCGGCAAAAGGGCTCCCCCGCCGTGGTCGTGCGCTATGTCCCGGGCGAGATCCCGCAACTCGATACGCTCGGGCTGCCGGAGATGGTGAAGGACATCATCATGCGCAAGCGCGGGCTGCTGCTCATGGTCGGCGCGAGCGGCGCGGGCAAGTCGACCTCGATCGCCGCGATGCTCGATTACCGAAATGCCCTGCAGTCGGGCCACATTCTGACGCTCGAGGATCCGGTCGAGTTCATTTTCAAGAACCGGAAGTCGATCGTGAACCAGCGCGAGATCGGCGTCGACAGCAAGGACTACGGCATCGCGCTGAAGAACGCGATGCGCCAGGCGCCGGACGCAATCCTGATCGGCGAGATCCGCGACCGGGACACGATGGGGATGGCGCTCGCGTACGCGCAGTCCGGTCACCTGTGCCTGGCGACGCTGCACGCCAACAACAGCTATCACGCGATGAACCGGATCATCAACTTCTATCCGCTCGAGAACCGCCCGACCCTGTTGCTCGACCTGGGGGCCACCCTGCAGGCGATCGTGTCGCAGCGCCTGGTGCGCACCAAATCCGGGACGCGCTGCGCGGCCGTCGAGATCCTGGTCAACACGCGCCACATCCAGGAGCTGATCGAAAAGGGCGAGATCGGCGAGATCAAGGATGCGCTGGAAAAGAGCCTGTCGCCGGGCTCGCAGACTTTCGAGCAGGCGCTGTTCAGGCTGTTCATGGACGGCAAGATCACGCAGGAAGAGGCGATCTCGAACGCCGACTCAGCCACCAACATGCTATGGCTGATCAACCAGGCGATCGCGGGCGACATCACGGCGGGCAACGTGGGTTCGGCGCCGCCTCCGTCGCACAGGATGCCGGCTCCGGAGCCGTCGCAGAATCCCTTCGGCGAGGCCGACGCCGATACCTTCAGCGACATCAAGATCGACATGTCGTCGTGACGCTGCGCGCGAATTGGAAAGTCCTCTCGAACTCGCCAAGGCGTTGATCGCCCGTCGCTCGGTAACGCCCGCGGACGGCGGCTGCCAGGCGCTCATCGCCCGGCGCCTTGAGGCGGCAGGCTTCGCCTGCGAGCACCTGCACTATGGCGAAGTCAGCAATCTCTGGGCGCGCCGCGGCAACGGACGGCCGCTGGTCTGCTTCGCCGGCCATACCGACGTCGTGCCGCCCGGCCCGCCAGAGCAGTGGCAATCGGATCCCTTCGTTCCCACTCTGCGCGACGGCCGGCTGTACGGGCGGGGGGCTGCGGACATGAAGTCCTCGATCGCAGCCTTCGTCGTGGCGGTCGAGGCATTCGTCAGGGAGCGCCCGGCGCACAAGGGCTCGCTCGCGCTGCTCCTCACCTCCGACGAGGAAGGCCCCTCGATCGACGGCACCGCGCGGGTGGTCGAGCTGCTCAGGCAGCGCGGCGAGCGGCTGGAGTACTGCATCGTCGGCGAGCCCTCCTCGGTGGAGCGGCTGGGCGACATGATCAAGAACGGGCGCCGCGGCTCGCTCTCCGGCCACCTCACGGTACGCGGCACTCAGGCGCACATTGCGTACCCGCATCTCGGACGCAATCCCATCCACATGCTCGCTCCGGCGCTCGCCGAGCTGGTCGCGACGCGCTGGGACGAGGGCGATGCGTTCTTCCCGCCCACCTCCTGGCAGGTTTCCAATATCCACGCCGGCGTCGGCGCGACGAATCTCATTCCCGGCTCTCTGGAGCTCGACTTCAATTTCCGCTTCGGCCCACCGAGCCCCGAGGCGTCGCTGCGCGAGCGCTTCGAGGCGGTCCTGCGGCGGCACGGCCTGGATTTCGAGCTGCAGTGGTCGCTCTCCGGCAATCCGTTCATCACCCCGCCGGGAGAGCTGGTCGACGCGGTGACGCGCGCGATCCGGGCGAACACGGGGCGCACGCCCGAGGTCTCGACCACGGGAGGGACCTCGGATGGCCGCTTCATCGCCGCCATCTGCCCCCAGCTCGTGGAGCTGGGCCCTCCCAACGCCACGATCCACAAGCTGAACGAGAACATCGAGCTCGAGGTCCTCGAGCAGCTGCCGCGCGTCTACCTCGATACGCTGCGCGCTCTGCTGCCCTGAGCGTCGCTCGGCGTGGCCGCTCCGCTCACCGTCGGCGACTTCCTACGCGCCGCCGCGCGCCGCATGCGGCGCGCGCATCTGCACTTCGGCCATGGTACGCACGATGCCCGCGGCGAAGCGATCTTCCTCGCGCTCCACGTCCTGAAGCTGAGCTACGAGTCGCTGCAGGCAGCGCTCGGCCGGAGGCTGTCGGCGATCGAGCGCGCACGCCTCGAGTCGCTGCTCGAGCGCAGGATTGGCACGCGCCTGCCGGCGCCATATCTCACCCACGAGGCCTGGCTCGGCGAGTACCGTTTCTACGTCGACCGGCGCGTCATCGTGCCGCGCTCGTTCATCGCTGAGCTGCTGCGCGCAGGACTGGAGCCATGGCTGCCGCGGCGCGTGCGCAGCGCGCTCGACCTGTGCACCGGCTCGGGCTGCCTGGCGGTGCTGCTCGCGAAGCGCTTCCCCGAGGCGCGGGTCGACGCGTCCGACCTGTCGGCCGACGCGCTCGCCGTCGCGCGGCGCAACGTGGCCCGCTACCGCATGGGACGGCGCATCCGCCCGGTACGCTCCGACCTGTTCGGTGCATTGCGCGGCCGACGCTACGACCTGATCGTCAGCAACCCGCCATACGTGACCGCGGCGTCGATGCGCAGGCTGCCGCCCGAGTACCGGCACGAGCCGCGCGCGGCGCTCGCCGGCGGAGCGGACGGCCTGGACATCGTGCGCCGCATCCTCGCCGAGGCGCGCGCGCGCCTCGCTCCCGGCGGGCTGCTGGTGTGCGAGATCGGCCACAACCGGCGGGCACTGGAGAAGGCGTTTCCGTCGCTGCCGTTTCTCTGGCTGGAGACGAGCGCCGGGCCCGAGCACGTCTTTCTCCTCGAGCGCGAGCAGCTGCCGCTCACCACGGTGACTCGGAATACCTCCACGCGCGCCAGGCGTCCTCGAGGCGCGCGATCAGGCGCTGCTCGCGCGCCGCGTAAGAGCGCAACACCGGCGCGGCATCCTCGCGCGCGAGCCTGAGCTCGGCGAGCAGGCGCCTTCCGACCACGATATCGTTCAACTCACCCAGAATGTCCTGCAGCGCTTCCAGACGCTGCAAGTAACGCTTCACGGTAGGACCCTGGTAGAGCGCCGCGAACGGCTCGCAGGCGTAGCGCAGACGCTTCACCCGGATGCGCAGGCGGTGGCGCTGCGACGGATCCTCCCAGTCCACCTCGTCCCCGCGGCGCCGCAGCCTGCGCTCGAGGCGCGCAAGCATGCGCCCGGCAAAGACCGCCGCCGAGCGCGTCGCCTCGCCGTCGCGGCGCCACGGCGCCTCGTGCATCCAGCGCACGACGCCGAGCACGAGGCGCTGCATGCGCGCCGAGCGCACGAGCGCCTGCGCTGCGCGGCGAGCTTGTGCGCGCGCGGCGCTCGCCCGCCGCGCGAGCGCGGGACGCCGCAGCCCGAGACAGAACACGTCCCAGTCGCGCGCCTTGCCCAGCACCGGCATCAGGTCCTTGAGCGCGGCAGCGGGCGCGCGAAACGCCTTGCGCGGCCCGAGATCCTCGAAGCTGCGCCAGGCCGAACGCAAGTGCCGCATGCCCACACGCAGCTGATGCAGATACTCGGGGTCCGAGGCTTGCGCCACGCCCTCGACGTTCCCTTCGATCTGCGCGAGGCCGGCCTGCACCACGGCGAGCAGCACGCTCTCCGTCGACTCGTCTTCCCCGAACGAAGGCGGTCGTGCCTTGACCGGCGCCGCGCGCTCGCCGGCCGCGAGCCGGTAGCCGCGCTCCGCCTTGCTAAGCGGCTCGAGCTCCAGCCGCAGCGGCTCGACGAGCCGCTCGGCGAACGCGAGCATCGCCCCGAGGTCTCCCGCGCCCAGCTCGAGCTCGAGCTCCCGGATCGGCGCGCGCCGCCGACCCGCGGCGATATAACCCCGATCGACGCACACTTCGAGCCGCGCCCCATCCGTCAACGCGATCTCGGATGATCGCCGCGTGAAGCGCGTGCTGAAGACAGGCATCAGCCGAGGCGCGAGCGCCCTCAGGTCCAGGCCCGCGAACGCCCGGATCTCGGCAACCGGTAGCGCTTCCACCGTCCATGTACCGTGCGCGACCGGGGCTTCCCACTCGCTGCGCTGCGCGAGCCCGCTCGCGGGTGCGCGATCGTGTTTGAAGCAGATCAGCCAGCGCTTCCCATCGCGCCGCAAGCGCAGCGCAGCGCGCGCGGCGCGCAGCCGGCGCTCGGGAGTGTCGTAGTAGATATTCTCTAGCACGCGCCGGCTTGCCGGCGCAGGGCCCGGGATCAGGCTCCAGACACGCGAGGCGGAAGCGGCGGCAAGCCGGAACTTGAGCTCGCGCTCGACGTGCATGCGCGTGCCGCTCCTCCGGTGGCTCCGATGCGCTCCTGCGGGAGCCACAGTTTACGCCGGCGCGCGGCAAGCCGGCGAGAGCGCGGAGCCGCGCGGCGCGCTCCCTCAGCGCGCGCCGCGCTGCGGCAAACTCAGCCGGTCGCGCCGGCGAGCTGCTGCCCTCCGCTTGCGATCTGCTTCGAGCGCAGCGGCTTCAGCACCACGAGTGCGAGCGCCACGACGATGAAGTTCATCACCGCCGCGACCACGAACACCATGTGCCAGCTGCCGGTCGAGTGCTTGATCACATTCGCGAGCGGCACGAGGAACGCCGCCGCGCCCTTCGACGTGTAAAGCAGGCTCAGGTTGGTCGTACCGTACTTCGTCCCGAAGGTATCGGTGCAGGTAGACGGGAACAGGCTGAAGATCTCGCCCCAGGTCAGGAAGATCAGCGCGGCGAAGACCACGAATGCCCAGGGCGCATGCCCCATCGAGCCGAGCAGCCAGTAGCTGATGCCGCCCAGGCCGAACGCGATGGCCATCGTGTTTTCGCGGCCGATTTGGTCGGAGATCCAGCCGAACAGCGGGCGCGCCGCGCCGTTCGCGACGTTGTCCACGATCAGCGCGAGCGAGAGCGCGGTAACGCCCGCCAGGACCGGCGTGCTCGCGATGCCGAAGTCCTTCGCGATCAGCGCGACCTGCGCCGTCGCCATCAGGCCGCTCGCCGCCACCAGCAGGAACATGACGTAGAGCACCCAGAAGGTGACGGTCTGCAACATCTCGCCCGGCGTGTAGTTGCGTGCACTCACCGCGACCTTGACCTTGACCGCGCTCGGGGTCTGGCCCTCGAGCGGACCGCGCATCGCCCAGGCGAGGATGAAAATGATCCCGCCCTGGATCAGACCGAACCAGAAGAAGGCATCACCGTAGCCGCTCGACGCGATCACGTGCCGGATCGGGACCACCGTGAGCGCCGCGCCCGCGCCGAAGCCGGCGGCGGTCAGGCCGACGGCCAGGCCGCGCCGATCCGGGAACCATTTCACCGCGTTGCCCACGCAGGTCGCGTACACCGCGCCCGCGCCGGTGCCGGTGAGCACCGCACCGAAATAGAGCATGCCGAGCGTCTCGGCGCGGCCGCAGGTCATCCAACCCAGCGCCACGAGAATCCCGCCCACTGCGATCACCAGCTTCGGGCCGCGCGTGGGGCCGAGGCGGTCCGCGAGCCAGCCCTCGATCGGCGTGAGCCAGGTCTCGAGCGCCACGAATATGGCGAATGCCACCTGAATGCTGGCAATCGCCCAGCCGCGCGCGGCGTTAATGGGATGAACGAACAGCGTCCAGCCGTACTGCAGGTTGGCGATCATTACCATGCAGATGATGCCGAGGATGAGCTGGAACCATCGGTTCGGGACGTTGCCGGCGATGCCGGTCGAATTGGAATTGTTCAATTCACTCCTCCTTTGCAGGTTATCTCCACCATATTGAATTGTGCGCGGCAAGTCCTGCATTCATCTTGCCGTGTTCTGACGGCTCACTGACGAACCGGCGTCGCGCAAAGCAGCGTACGTCGACCGACGCCTCCCCCAGCAACTGCAGTTTGAGCGCGGGCCGCGAAATTGCATTGACCTCGGACAGGTGGCGTCGTCAGATGCGGGCAAGCAGCTTTGCATTGTCGGACAGCTTCGCGTCGACCACAGGCTCGATCGGCGAGTCGAAGAATGCGTTCGAAGCCGAAGACGGAACCGCCGCTGTAAAACGAAAACGCCCGCGCGCGGCGGGCGTTACGAGAATCTGGGGTGGCCGATGGGACTCGAACCCACAACAACTGGAATCACAATCCAGGACTCTACCGTTGAGCTACGGCCACCGTCGTGCTGCAAAACCGCTGCGCTTCGTTCGGGCTCTGGCCTGCCCGGCGGGACTCGAACCCACAACCCCCAGCTTAGAAGGCTGGTGCTCTATCCGGTTGAGCTACGGGCAGCCCCGTTGGCGCAAGTCCCCGCAAACCTGGTCGGGGTGGAGAGATTTGAACTCCCGACATCTTGCTCCCAAAGCAAGCGCGCTACCAGACTGCGCCACACCCCGAAAAACGGTCGCACATGATACTCCCGGGCACTTCGTGAAGCAACGCAAGCCCGTGATAAATCGACGATAAGCGCGCGCTCCGAACTTGCTTGCTGCTGGGGGGCTTTTCTGCTAAAAAGCGCCTTTCCTTTTTCTGGCTGCTGCGTACATGACGGTCGAAATCACGCGAAAAAGCTTCACGCCCTACGCTCCCAAGAAGGGCGAGGAGTACATGAACGCCCGGCAGCGAACGCACTTCAAGAAGATCCTCGAGCAGCTCAAGGCCGAGCTTTCCGAGGAAATCGACCGCACGGTGCACACCATGCAGGACGAGGCCACCGTGTTTGCCGACCCGAACGACCGCGCGAGCCAGGAGTCGGACATGGCGCTCGAGCTGCGCAACCGCGACCGCGAGCGCAAGCTCATCAAGAAGATCGACGAGACGATCGCCCGCATCGACGCGAACGACTACGGCTATTGCGACAGCTGCGGCGTCGAGATCGGGCTGAAGCGCCTGGAGGCGCGCCCGACCGCGACGCTGTGCATCGACTGCAAGACGCTCGACGAGATGCGCGAGCGCCAGGTCGCGAAGTAGAAACGCAGGGCCTTTCTCAGCCCTGCTTCGCGGTCTCCGGCTGGCTGAGCGCCTTCATCGACAGGCGCACCCTGCCCTTGTCGTCGGCTTCCAGCACCTTCACCTTGACCGACTGACCTTCCTTGAGGTGATCTGACACGGCGTTCACGCGCTCGTGGCTGATCTGCGAGATGTGCAGCAGGCCGTCGCGCCCGGGGAGCAGCTGCACGATCGCGCCGAAGTCGAGCAGGCGCAGCACCGTGCCCTCGTACACCTTGCCCACCTCGACGTCCGCGGTGAGCTCCAGGATCTTGTTCCTGGCCGCCTCGCCGCCCTCGGAGGACACGCAGGCGATGTTGATCGTGCCGTCGTCCTCGATCTCGATGGTGGTGCCGGTCTCCTCCTGGATGCCGCGGATCACCACGCCGCCCTTGCCGATCACGTCTCGGATCTTGTCCGGGTTGATCTTCATCTTGATGATGCGCGGCGCGTAGGTCGAAAGCTCGCTGCGTGAGCCTTCGATCGCGCGCTTCATCAGCTCGAGAATGTGCAGGCGGCCTTCACGTGCCTGGCTGAGTGCCACCTGCATGATCTCCTTGGTAATCGACTCGATCTTGAGGTCCATCTGCAGCGCCGTCACGCCGCGCTCGGTTCCGGCGACCTTGAAGTCCATGTCGCCGAGGTGATCCTCGTCGCCGAGGATATCGGTCAGCACCGCGAAGCGGTTGGCTTCCTTGATCAGACCCATGGCGATGCCGGC
>DASPRB010000095.1:0-3868 GCA_035624675.1 Burkholderiales bacterium | reverse complement strand
GCCGGCATCGGCAGCAGCTCGACGCGCTCGGCGCGGCGCACGCGCGCCTGCTCCGACGGGCTCTGGCGGCGGGCGTCCTTGCGCCGGCGCAGCGTGAGCGCGATCGCCGCGACGATGGCCACCAGCAGGATCACGGCGGCGATCTCGAACGCATAGGCGTAGTCGGTGTACAGCAGCAGGCCGAGCGCCCGGGTGTTGCTGTAGCCGGCCGCCGGCTTGTGCGGCGCGGCCTCGGCGAAATACTGGCGCCCCAGGATGGCGATCATCTCGAACACCATGATTCCGCCCACTGCCAGCGCGAGCGGCAGGTTGCGCCAGAAGCCCGCGCGCAGGCGCTCGATATTGATGTCGAGCATCATGACGACGAACAGGAACAGCACCATCACCGCGCCGACGTACACCAGCACCAGGGCGATCGCCAGGAACTCGGCGCGCAGCAGCAGCCACAGCCCGGCCGCGGTGAAGAACGCGAGCACGAGGAACAGCGCGCTGTGCACCGGGTTGCGCGCCGTGATCACGCGCAGCCCCGCCAGCAGCAGGATCGCCGACAAGGCGTAGAACAGGAAGCTTTCGAACATTATTGTTGTCGGTTATCGGTAGGCGGCGTCGGCCGCGCGGTCCTTCGCGATCTGCTCCTCGTAGCGGTCCCCGACCGCCAGCAGCATCGGCTTGGTGTAATACAGGTCGCCGCGCTGCTCGCCGTGGAATTCGAAGATGCGCGTCTCGACGATCGCGTCGACCGGACAGGCCTCCTCGCAGAAGCCGCAGTAGATGCACTTGATCAGGTCGATGTCGTAGCGCGTCGTGCGCCGCGTTCCGTCCGCGCGCAGCTCGGATTCGATGTGGATCGCCAACGCGGGGCACACCGCCTCGCACAGCTTGCAGGCGATGCAGCGCTCCTCGCCGTTCGGGTAGCGGCGCAGGGCGTGCAGGCCGCGAAAGCGCGGACTCGCGGGGGTCTTCTCCTCGGGGTACTGCACCGTGATCTTGCGCGCGAAGGCGTGCCGCCCGGTGAGCACCAGGCCGCGCAGCAGCTCGAGCAGCAGGAACGAGCGGAAGAATTCGACGATGCGTCTCATCGCGCGCGCCTCACTTCCAGATGCTCCACGGCGTCTGCATCCACAGGCCGACGACCGCCAGCCATACCAGCGTCACGGGAATGAAGATTTTCCAGCCCAGGCGCATGATCTGGTCGTAGCGGTAGCGCGGAAAGGTTGCGCGGAACCAGAGGAACAGCGACACCACGACGAACATCTTGCCGAGCAGCCACGCGGTCGGCGGGATCCAGTCGAACAGCGCCGAGTCGATCGGCGCCTGCCAGCCGCCGAAGAACATGATCGTCGTCAGCGCGCTGATCAGGATCATGTTCATGTACTCGGCCAGAAAGAATAGCGCGAAGGTCATGCCCGAGTACTCGACCATGTGGCCGGCAACGATCTCCGACTCGCCTTCCACCACGTCGAAGGGCGCGCGGTTCGTCTCCGCCACGCCCGAGACGAAATACACCACCAGGATGGGCGCGAGCGGCAGCCAGTTCCATGACAGGAAGTTGAGCCCCATCGCCGCGAACATGCCGCGGCCCTGCGCGTTCACGATGTCCGACAGGTTGAGGCTGCCCGAGACCATGAGCACCACCACCAGAGCGAATCCCATGGCGATCTCGTAGGACACCATCTGCGCGGCGGAGCGCATGGCGCCGAGGAACGAATACTTCGAGTTCGACGCCCAGCCGGCGACGATCACGCCGTACACGCCGAACGAGGTGAGCGCCATGACGTACAGCAAGCCCGCGTTCACGTTGGCCAGCACCACCTGCGGCGCGAACGGGATCACCGCCCAGGCCGCCAGCGCCGGCAGGATGGCGATCATCGGCGCGAGGATATACAGCGCCTTGCTGGCGTTCGTCGGCAGGATGATCTCCTTCATGAGGAGCTTCACCCCGTCGGCGATCGGCTGCAGCAGGCCGAGCGGGCCGACGCGGTTCGGGCCGATGCGGATCTGCATCCAGCCGATCAGCTTCCTTTCCCACAGCGTGAGGTAGGCCACCGCGACGAACAACGGCGCGACGATCGCGACGATGTAAAGCAGGTTCTTCACCGTGTCGAACACCGCCGGGCCCCACACCGGGCCGAACCACGTATCGGGCCGCGAGACGAGCCAGTCGAGCATCTAGGCCGCCTTCACCACGGCGAGCTTCTCGAGCGAGAGCTCGCCGAACATGGCGCCGAGCTCCGCGGTGCTCGCGTGCGCCGCCGCGACGCGCACGCAGCCCTCGGGCAGACGCTCGTCGAGCGCGGCCGCCAGGCGCGCCTCGCCCGCGCCCTGCTTCACCCTCACCGGCTGGCCGGCCGCGACGCCCAGGCGCTGCATCAGCGCCGCGTTCATCCAGGCCTTCGGGGGCTGCGCGTCGAGCGTCTTCTGCAGCGAGCGCGCGCGCCGCACGAGCGGGTCGGCGAAGTAGATCGGCACCTCCGCGACGCGCTCCAGCGCCCCGCGCCTCGGCGGTGCCGGCTCGTCCTGCAGCGCGATCTCGTTCGACAGCAGCGCGCCGACGTCCTTGCCGCGCAGGCATTCATCGCGCACCTCGTCGCAGCTCTGGTAGTCGAAGCCCGGCGCGCCGAGCAGGTTACCGAGCACGCGCAGCACCTTCCATGCGGGCCGCGCCTCGCCCAGGGGCGGCACGGCGCCGTTGAAGCTCTGCACCCGTCCCTCCGTGCTGACGAAGGTCCCGGCGGTCTCGCTGAACGGCGCGATCGGCAGCACCACCTGCGCCGCGTCCTGCGCCTCGGGCTTGAACGCCGACAGCGCGAGGACGAAGTCAGCCCGGCCGAGCGCCGCGGAGGCCGCCTGCGGGTCGGCGCAGTCGAGGCGCGGCTCGACGTTCAGCAGCAGGTAGGCGCGGCGCGGCTGGTCGAGGAACGCCTTGACGTTGCCGGCGCGCGGCAGCCCCGCGAGGTAACCGCCGACCGAATTGGCGGCCTCGCCAAGGAAGCCCACGCGCACGCCGAGCGCCTGCGCCGCGGCGTGGATGCGCGCCGCCTGCGGGTGTTGCTGCGCGAAGTTGCCGAGCAGCACCGCGACGCTCTTCCCTCCGCTCAGCGTTTCTTTGAAATACAGGACCTGATCGGGCAGCTCCGAGGGCGCCACGATCCTCTTGCTCGCGATGGGCATCAGCCAGTCGTCGTCGACCGAGTGCAGCACATGCACCTGCGTGCCGCGCTTGGCGGCCTGGCGCAGGCGCTGCGCGATGAGCGGATGATCCTTTCTCAGGAACGAGCCGATCACCAGCACACGATCGAGATGCCCGAGCTCGGCGAGCGGCACGCCGAGCCAGGGAATGCCGCGCCGCCTGCCGTCCGCCGAGAAGTCCGTGTGCCGCAGGCGGAAGTCGGCGCCGCCGCCGAGCGCGCCCGCGAGCTTGCCGGCGAGGTACAGCTCCTCGAGCGTCGCGTGCGGGCTTGCCAGCATCGCGACGTCGCCGCCCGCGGCCTTGAGGCCGGCCGCCGCCTGCTCGAGCGCCACCTCCCAGTCCACCTCGTGCCAGGCGCCGGCGCGCTTCACCATCGGCCGCGTCAGGCGCTCCGCGGAGTTCAGTCCCTCGTAGGAGAAGCGGTCCTTGTCCGACAGCCAGCACTCGTTGATCGCCTCGTTATCGAGCGGCAGCACGCGCATCACGCGGTTCTGCTTCACCTGCACGATCAGGTTCGAGCCCAGGCCGTCGTGCGGGGAGACCGACTTGCGCCGGCCGAGCTCCCAGGTGCGCGCGCTGTAGCGGAAGGGCTTGGAGGTGAGCGCGCCCACCGGGCACAGGTCGATCATGTTGCCCGAGAGCTCGGAGTCGACCGTCTTGCCGACGAAGGAGACGATC
>DASPRB010000091.1:0-10104 GCA_035624675.1 Burkholderiales bacterium | reverse complement strand
GCACCGAGGAGCGGCTGGCCGCGCTCTACGACCAGGGCCGCGGCATGGCGCCCGATCCCGTGGTCGCCGTGGCGCTGTACCGCGACGCGGCGCGCCGCGGGAGCGGTGCGGCGCAGCTCAATCTCGCGCAGATGTACCTCGCGGGCCGCGGCGTGCCGCCCGACCCGGTCGAGGCCTACGCCTGGGCGGACGCCGCCGCGGCGAACGGCGAGCCGGGCCGCGAGCGCATCATCGACCGGCTCGCCGGGGTGATGCCGAAGGCGCAGCGCGAGCGCGCGCGCTCGCGCGCCGCGCGCTACGTCGAGCTGTACGTGAGCGACTTCAGCTCGAGTTGACCGTACAGGGCGCAGCGCGGTTAAAGTTGCGCCCGTGAACGAACGCGATGCGCCCGAGGAAGTGCGCAGCTGGATCGATGCCGCCCGGCGCGTGGTGGCGCTCACCGGCGCGGGCATCTCGACCGAGTCCGGCATCCCCGACTTCCGCGGGCCGAACGGCGTGTGGACGCGCAATCCCGCCGCCGAGAAGCTCTCCACGCTGCAGCACTACCTCGCCGACCGCGAGGTGCGCAAGGCGGCCTGGCGCGGGCGCCTGGAGTCGCCCGCCTGGAGCGCGCGCCCGAACTCGGGCCACCTTGCCCTCACCGAGCTCGAGCGCCGCGGCAAGCTGCATGCGCTGGTGACGCAGAACATCGACGGACTGCACCAGAAGGCCGGCAACTCGCCCGAGCGCGTGATCGAGGTGCACGGCACGGTCCACTTCGTCACCTGCTGGAGCTGCGGCTGGAAGGGCCCGATGCAGCCGGTGCTCGAGCGGCTGCGCGCGGGCGAAGAGGACCCGCCCTGCGCGCTGTGCGGCGGCATCCTGAAGAGCGCCACCATCTCCTTTGGCCAGCAGCTGGTGCCGGAGGTCATCGCGCGCGCGATGCAGGCGGCCGAGGAAGCCGACCTGCTGCTCGCGGTCGGCTCGAGCCTGCAGGTCTATCCGGTCGCGGGCGCGGTGCCCGCGGCCAAGGCGGCGGGCGCGAAGATCGTGATCTTGAACGCCGAGCCGACGCCCTTCGACGACATCGCCGACGCCGTGCTGCGGGGAAAGATCGGGGAGGTGCTGCCGCGTCTGTGTCAGGAGGCGAGCCGGTAGCGGCCGTCGTCCTCGCGCACGCGTCCGGCCGCCGAGAGGGAGGCGAGGTGCTGCGCGATGGTGCGCCGCTCGGCGTCCTCGACGAACACGTCCTGGTGGCCGCGCGGGTACATGAAGCGGTGCGCGACGAGCTCATCAAGCGTGCTCGGTCCGGCCGCGGCGAGGTGCGCGGCAATCGCCTGCTCGCGTGCCTCGAGCTTCGCGGCGAAGGCTTCGAGCAGCGCGAGGAAGTTTGCGCGCTCGGAGATCGCGCCCTTGTGGTGCGAAGTGATCCAGACGCGCGCCGGCACGCCCGCCACCGCGCGCAGCGTGCGGCGGAACGCTTCCAGGCTCGAGGTCGCGTCGCCGTAGTACGGCCCGAAGGACGAGAGGTCGATGTCGCCGATGAAGGCGATCGCGCCCGGCTCGACGAACAGCACGCAGTGCCCGCTGGTGTGGCCGGGCATGTGCAGCGCGCGCACCGTCACGCCGCCACCCAGGTCCCAGGCCGCGCCGTCGCGGTAGCCCTCGGCGTCGGGCCGCGCGACGTAGTGGAACTCGCGCTCGATCTTCGCCTTCATCGCGGCGAGCGCCGGCGGCGCGTAGCCGTAGTGCCGCGCAAGCCCTTCCCAGCTGCGCAGCGCCTCGAGGTCGCCCTGCGGCGCGAGCACCCGCGCGCGCGGCAGAAGGTGCAGCCCGGCGATGTGGTCCTCGTGCACGTGGCCGAGGATAACCAGCTCGGCCGCCAAGAGCTCGGGGACGCGGTTCGCGACCAGCGGCGTGTCGAAGGCGGCGAGCGTGTCGCCGCCGCGCACCAGCAGCTGGTTGCCGTCGGGGTACTTGCCCGACTTCTCGCCCAGGTAGACGCTCACCGGGCCGAACTGCAGGGAAGGGCTCAAGGTCCGGATTTCCTCGATCGCGGGTCTTTACTCTACATTACGCGCATGCGCGTCGCCGTCGTCGGAGCCGGGCCCGCGGGGCTGCTGTTTTCGCTGCTGGTCAAGCGCCGCTTCCCCGCGTGGCGCGTGGAGGTGTTCGAGCAGAACGCACCGGATGCGACCTTCGGCTTCGGCGTGGTGTTCTCGCAGGGCGCGCTCGCCTTCCTCGAGCGCGATGCGCCCGAGCTGCACCGCCAGCTCGCCGGGCGCATGGAGAGTTGGCCGATGCAGCGCATCGTGCACCGCGGCGAGCGCGTCGACATCGACGGAAACGGCTTCTCCTCGATCGCGCGGCTCAGGCTAAACCAGCTTCTGCAGGGGTTCTGCCTCGAGGCCGGGGTCGAGATCGGCTGGGGAAGAACCCTCGACTCGCTGGAGCAACTCGGCGCGCCCGACCTCGTCGTCGGCGCGGACGGCGTCAATTCGCTCGTGCGGCGCGCGCTCGAAGCCGAGTTCGCGCCTCAGCTGCGCTGGCTCACCAACAAGTTCGCCTGGTACGGCACGGCGCAGCGCTTCGACTGCCTGACGCTCACTTTCCGCGCGAACGCCGACGGCGCGTTCGTCGCGCATCACTACCGCTACGCGCCGGACATGAGCACCTTCATCGTCGAGTGCGACGCCGCCACCTGGAAGCGCGCCGGACTGGACGGGATGTCGGACGCGGAGTCGCGCGCCTACTGCGAGCGCGTGTTCGCCGACGATCTCGGGGGCCATGCGCTGGTGTCGAACAAGTCGGTCTGGCGCCAGTTCCCGCTGCTCGCCAACCGCAACTGGAGCGCGGGCAACGCCGTGCTGATCGGCGACGCGCTGCGCACGGTGCACTTTTCGATCGGGTCGGGCACGCGGCTCGCCTTCGAGGACGCGATCGCGCTCGACCGCGCCGTCGGCGAGGCGGGCGACGACGTCCCGGCGGCGCTCGCCGCCTTCGAGCGCGAGCGCCGGCCGGTGGTCGAGAAGCTGCTGCGCGCCGCCGAGCTGAGCTCCTTCTGGTACGAGGACTTCCCGGCCAAGATGGCGCTCGCGCCCTGGCAGCTCGCCTACGACTACATGACGCGCAGCGGCCGCATGAGCGACGAGCGGCTGGCCGAGATGGCGCCGCAGTTCATGGCGCGGGTGGCGGCGGCGCGCCGGAATTGATGTGCATCATGGTGCCGCGCAGGCGCGCGGGATGAAATCTCGCTACACTAGCTGACGCGAGCCTTACTCTCGCAAGGAGGAGGAGATGAAACAACGCAAGCTGTTGCAGGGCCGCCGCAAGTTCCTCAAGACCGCCGCCGGCGCGGCGGCGCTCACCACGGGCGCGCTGCACGCGCCCTACATCCTGGCGCAGGCCTCGAAGATCAAGGTCGGGCTGATGCTGCCCTACACCGGCACCTACGCGCAGCTCGGCATCGCGATCACCGATGCATTCAAGCTGCACGTGAACGAGAACGGCGGCATGCTCGGGGGACGCGGCATCGAGTTCGCACAGGTGGACGACGAATCCGAGCCGGCGAAGGCGACCGACAACGCCAACCGCCTGATCGAGCGCGAGAAGGTTGACGTGCTGGTCGGGACCGTGCACTCGGGCGTGGCGATGGCGATGGCCAAGGTCTCGCGCGAGGCGGGCGTGCTCACCATCTGCCCGAACGCCGGCGCCGATGCCCTCACCGCCGCGGCTTGCGCGCCGACTTTTTTCCGCACCTCCTTCTCCAATTGGCAACCGGCTTATCCGATGGGCAAGGTGCTTGCCGACCGCGGCGTGAAGAACGTGGTAACGCTCACCTGGAAGTACGCAGCAGGCGAGGAGTCGATCAACGGCTTCAAGGAGGGCTTCGCGCAGGCAGGCGGCAAGGTGACCAAGGAGCTGACGCTGCCTTTTCCGCAGGTCGAGTTCCAGGCGCTGCTCACCGAGATCGCTTCGCTCAAGCCGGACGCGGTGTTCGTGTTCTTCGCCGGCGGCGGCGCGGTGAAGTTCGTCAAGGACTACGCGGCGGCCGGGCTGAGAAAGACCATCCCACTCTACGGTTCGGGCTTCCTCACCGACGGCACGCTGCAGGCCCAGGGGGAGGCCGCGCAGGGGCTCGAGACGACGCTGCACTACGGCGACAGCCTGATCCTGCCGAAGAATCTGGCCTTCCGCGAGATGTACAACAAGGCCACCGGCCGCGAGGCCGACGTGTACGCGGTGCAGGGCTACGACGCGGCGCAGCTGCTGAGGATCGGCCTGGAGGCGGTGCGCGGCGACATCAAGGCGAAGAAGCACATGATTCCCGCCATGGAGCGGGCGGAGATCGACAGCCCGCGCGGCAAGTTCACGCTGTCCAAGGCGCACAACCCGGTGCAGGACATCTACCTGCGCAAGGCCGTCGGGCTGGAGAACAAGGTGCAGGGCGTGGCGCACAAGGCGCTCGCCGATCCGGCGCGCGGTTGTAAGATGACCTGACGTTGCCGGCGCGCCGGCGGTTCGCAGGCGAGAAACCGGCAGCGTCGCTGCCGGTTTTTTTATCGCCGACATGGATTTCGCGACCTTCCTGATCCAGCTGCTGAACGGCGTGCAGTACGGGCTGCTGCTGTTCCTCATCGCGAGCGGCCTGACGCTCATCTTCGGCATCATGGGGGTGATCAACCTGGCACACGGCAGCTTTTACATGATCGGCGCGTATCTCGCGTTCTGGCTCACCGGCGCGCTCGGCAATTTCTGGCTCGCGCTGCTTGCGGGCGTCGCGCTCTCCGTTCTGCTCGGCGTCGCGCTCGAGTGGCTGCTCGTGCGCCACCTCTACCGCCGCGACCACCTCTACCAGGTGCTGCTCACCTACGGCCTGATCCTGGTGTTCGAGGAGCTCAGGTCCATTCTGTTTGGCGACGACGTGCACGGCGTGACGGTGCCGAGCCCGTTCAATTTCTCGCTGCGCCTGACCGATACGCTGTCCTACTCCGTGTACCGGCTGGCGATGTCGGCGATCTGCCTCGCGCTCGCCGCCGCCATGTACTGGACCATCGCGCGCACCCGCCTTGGCATGATGATCCGCGCCGGCAGCGTGAACCGCGAGATGGTGCAGGCGCTCGGCATAAATGTCGGGCTGCTGTACCGGCTCGTATTCGCGCTCGGCGTGGCGCTCGCCGCGTTCGCGGGCATGCTCGCCGCGCCGGCGGCGTCGGTGTTCCCGGGCATGGGCAACCAGGTGCTGATCGTCTCCTTCGTGGTGGTCGTGATCGGCGGCCTCGGCTCGGTCCGCGGCGCGCTGGTCGCCGCGCTGCTCATCGGCCTGGCCGATGTGTTCGGGCAGCTCGCGTTTCCGCAGCTCTCCGGCATGACGGTGTACCTGGTGATGGCCGTGGTGCTGCTGTGGCGCCCGCGCGGCTTGTTCGGCAGCGCATGATGGGGCGCCAGGCCGCTCGGCGCGCGCTGCTCGCGGTACTGGTGATCGCGCTCGCGCTCTTTCCCCTGGTGGGCGCGAAGTTCTACCTGACGTACGCGACCAAGATCATGATCATGGCGATCTTCGCCATGAGCCTGGATCTGCTGGTCGGCGTCACCGGACTGGTGAGCCTCGGCCACGCGCTCTACTTCGGGGCCGCCGGCTACGCGCTGGCAATGATGGACGGGCCGAGCCTGTGGTGGTCGCTGCCCGCATCGATGGCGCTCGCTGCGCTCGCCGCGCTCGCGATCGGGGCGCTCGTGCTGCGCGCCTCGGGCATCTATTTCATCATGGTGACGCTCGCCTTCGCGCAGATGGCCTACTTCTTCGTGCGCGACTCGAGCTACTTCGGCGGCTCGGACGGCAAGTACCTCAATGCCAGGCCGGACGCGTCGCTGTTCGGCTGGCGGGCGCTCGACCTCGACAGTCACCTGCATCGCTACTACCTCGCCCTCGCGCTGGCGCTCGCCGTGTACGTCCTGCTGCGGCGCGTGCTCGGCTCGGCCTTCGGGCGCGTGCTGGTGGGCATTCGCGACAACGAGGCGCGCATGCGCTCGCTCGGCTTCGCGACCTTCCGCTACAAGCTCGCGGCCTTCGTGCTCGCCGGAGCGCTGGCGGGCCTCGCCGGCTACCTCACGGCGCTGCAGGACGGCATCATGAATCCGGAGCAGCTCGGCTGGAACCGCTCCGGCGAGGCGCTGGTGATGGTGATCCTCGGCGGGATGGGCACGCTTGCCGGCCCCGCGCTCGGCGCCGGCGCCCTGATGGCGCTCGAGCTGGTGTTCTCCACCTGGACCAAGCACTGGCAGCTGCTGCTCGGCGTGTTCGTGATCGGCGTGGTGCTGTTCATGCCGCGCGGCCTGCTCGCGCGCCGGAAGGAGAGCGGGCATGGCTGAAGCCGCGCTGCGCACCGAGGGCCTGAGCCGCTCGTTCGGCGGCCTGCGCGCGGTCGCGGACGTGTCGCTCGCCTGCTCGAGCGGCGCGGTGCACGCGGTGATCGGCCCGAACGGCGCCGGCAAGACGACGCTCATCAACATGCTCTCGGGCGACCTCGCGCCGAGCGGCGGACGCATCGAGCTGTTCGGCGAGGACGTCACCGGCCTGCGGCCTGAGCAGGTGTCGCAACGCGGCGTGGGACGCAGCTACCAGAAGACGAACGTGTTCCCAGGTTTCAGCGCCTTCGAGAATTGCCGCCTGGCCGCGCAGTCCAGGCTGCCGAGCTCGATGCGCTTCTTCCGCTCGGCGGAGCGCTACCCGGAGGTGAACGCGGCCGCCGAGCGCGCGCTCGAGGCGGCCGGCCTCGCGGCGCGCGGCGGCACGCCGGCGGCGGCGCTGTCGCACGGCGAGCAGCGCCAGCTCGAGATCGCGATGACGCTCGCCACCGCGCCGCGCGTGCTGCTGCTCGACGAGCCGCTCGCCGGCATGGGGGCGGAAGAGTCGGCGCGCATGGTGGCGCTGATACGCAGCCTGCGCACGCAGCACGCGATCCTGCTCGTCGAGCACGACATGGACGCGGTGTTCGCGGTGGCCGACGTGCTCACCGTGATGGTGAACGGCGCGGTGCTCGCGAGCGGCGCGCCCGCGCAAGTGCGCGCCAATCCCGAGGTGCAGCACGCCTACCTGGGCGAGGAGGAGGGGGGGGATGGCTGATCTGCTCGTCGAGGCGCGCGGACTGCACGCGTACTACGGCGCGAGCCACGTCCTGCACGGCGTCGACCTCGTCATCCGGCGCGGCGAGGCGCTCGGCCTGATGGGACGCAACGGCATGGGCAAGACGACGCTGCTCAAGACCGTGCTCGGTATCGTGCGGGCGCGCTCGGGCAGCGTGCGCGTGCGCGGCGAGGACGTGACGCGCGCGCCCACGTACCGCGTGGCGCGCCTGGGCGTCGCCTACGTGCCGGAGGGGCGCGGCATCTTCCCGAACCTCTCGGTGCGCGAGAACCTGGTGATGGCTGCGCGCCCCGGGCCCGCGGGGCGCGCCGACTGGAGCTTCGAGCGCGTGCTCGATACGTTCCCGCGCCTCGCCGAGCGGCTCGGCCATGGCGGCGCGCAGCTCTCCGGCGGCGAGCAGCAGATGCTCACCATCGGGCGCGCGCTGATGACCAACCCCGAGCTCCTCATCCTCGACGAGGCGACCGAGGGGCTCGCGCCCAAGATCGCGCGCGAGATCTGGGACATCGTGCGGCGCGTGCGCGCCTCGGGCATCGCCACTGTGCTCGTCGACAAGAACTTCGCCGCGGTGAGCGCGATCACCGATCGCAGCCTGATCCTGGTGAAGGGCGAGGCGGTGTACGAGGGCGCGAGCGGCGAGCTGCGCGCGCAGCCCGAGCTGCACCGGCGCTACCTGGGCGTGTGATGCTCAGGCTCGAGCGCGTCAGCAAGCGCTTCGGCGGGCGCGCCGTCCTGAGCGACGTCTCGCTCGAGATCGGCGCTGGCGAGTACGTCGCGGTGATCGGCGAGTCGGGCATCGGCAAGTCGACGCTGCTAAACATCGTCGCGGGCCTCGAGCCGCTCGACGGCGGCGCGGTGTACTTCGGCGACGCCTGCGTCTCGGCGCTCGGCGACGACGCCGCGACGCGCCTGCGGCGCGAGCACTTCGGGTTCGTGTTCCAGGCGTTCCACGTCCTGCCGCACCTGAGCGTGCTGCAGAACGTCGGCCTGCCGCTCCTCCTGCGCGGCATCGAGCCGGCCGAGCTCGAAGGCCGCGCCCGGCTGCTGATCGAGGCGGTCGGCCTGGGCGGGCGCGAGGCGAGCATGCCGCGCGAGCTCTCCGGCGGCGAGCTGCAGCGCGTCGCCATCGCACGCGCGCTCGTCGGCGACCCCAAGCTCGTGCTCGCCGACGAGCCCACCGGAAACCTCGACCCGGAGAACGCGCGCCAGGTGCTCGCGCTGTTCAGCGCGCAGGTGAAGGAACGCCGCGCCGCCGCGATCCTCGTCACCCACTCGGAAGCCGCCGCCGCCGGCTGCGACCGGCGCTACCGCCTGACGACCGCCGGATTGGTGCCGGTCGCGTAAGGAACTTCGGCTACGGCTGCATCAGCCAGGCAAGCGCCAAGCGTTCATCCGCGAACACTCGCGTCGTCTGGCCCCGGTTTACGGCTACGTCCTCGCCGAACTTCAGCGCCCGGAACGCCTCGTCGCCGCCGAGGACGACGTAGGCGACCTTTTCGCAGCCAGCTCTGGCAAGAATAAGCGGGGTCTCCTTGCCCACGTCGTACAACTCGGTCACGGGAACCGGACCCGTGAGCTTGCTGATGCCGAGCACCTTCTTGATGCCCTGGGCTTTGCATTCATCGGCGACTCGCTTCCACACCTTGAGCATTTCGACGCCGAATTCGCTCGGCACGCGCGTTCCCGATACCTCGAAGCGGAGGTGGTCACGATACGCCTGCAGCGATAGCTGGATCGGCATGGCCCGACCGCCCACCTTGATGAAAACCACCCCAAGTATATTTTGACATTCGCGCAAGGTGTGTGTGGTCGTTCGGATCACCACTCACGACGACCGGGCGATACCGAGTGGTATGTCGTGCGCTCCGGAGAGATTGCGGAGATGTGCGCGTCCTTCGCCTACAGCGAGAGCCAGGGCACCGATCTTGCGGGCTTTCCGTGCGGCCAGCCGCAGGACCTCGTGAACCAACGAACCAACCCCGGAATTCCGTGCAGGCCTCAGACTTCCAGCGGACGCAGGCGCGCGATCATCTCGTTCCACGCCGCGACGGCTTCGGCGATAGCAGTCGCTTCGTCCCTGCCCTCGGCCGGAATCGCGGGGCCGAGCTGCCCGCAGACCGGGCAGACCACGCGGTAGACGACTTCGTCGCGCCCGTCCATAGTGCGGCGGGTGCCGCGGCGCACGTCGACGTCCGCGCCGCAGGTGCAACGCCTCATTCTCATGATTCACAATTGTAATCCGACCAACCCGGGAGACCTATCTTGACCCGCCGCGTTCATGTACTGCTCTGGACCGACTCGACGGCCGCCTATCTCGACGCGATCAAGGCCGCCGGCCTGGCCGACCGCGTCGCGATCGACGCCCTGCCGCGCAAGGAGAAACCGTCCGCCGAGCAGATGGCGCGTACCGAGGCGCTGATGGCCTACACCATGGCGCCGGGCGTGCTGCCGGCGATGCCGAAGCTGCGCTGGGTGCAGGCGATGACCGCGGGGGTCGAGGGCTGGCTCGCGCTGCCAGACCTGCCGGAGCGCGTGACGCTCAGCTGCGCGCGCGGCACGCACCGCGAAGCGATGCCGGAGAACATCATCGGCGCGCTGTTCTATGTGGCCAAGCCTTACGCCGCGGCGGTCGAGAACCAGAAGCACAGGAAGTGGGTCCACAGCGTGGCGCAGCCGCTGACCGGCAAGACACTCGGTATCCTCGGGCTGGGCGCCATCGGCCAGGACGTCGCGCGCATCGCCGCCGTGCTCGGCATGCGGGTGATCGGCACCAGGCGCCGGCCGCAGCCGATGCCGGACGTGGCCGAAGTGCTGCCCGCCGAGCGCGCGCCCGAGGTGCTGGCGCAATCCGATTTCGTGCTGCTGCTTCTTCCGGCGACCCCGGAGACCGACAACTTCATGAACGCCGAGCGCCTGGCGATGATGAAGCCGAGCGCGTGGCTGTTCAATTTCGGCCGCGGCCACCTGATCAAGGACGA
>DASPRB010000006.1:0-7251 GCA_035624675.1 Burkholderiales bacterium | reverse complement strand
AGCAGCACCTTTTGCACGCCCGCGCCGCGCACCGCGCGCTGGAGGAATTCCTTCAGTTCGGCGCGCGAGGCGACCCGCCGCGCGGCGAGGTGCGGCACGGGCTCCAGGCCCGCGGCGCGCACGGCCACGAGCGCGGCGAGGGTGTCGGCGAGCGAGTGGCGCGGCAGGTGGTTGACGTACACCTTGGTGCCCGCGGGCAGCAGCTCGCCGAGCGCGCGTGCGTCCTCGACGCGGTGCGCGGTCATCTCGACCGAGCCGCAGGACACCAGCTCGGCGATCGTTTCGGCGACTGCATCCGGTGCGGCGGTTAGCGTGCTCATGGCGATCTCCTAGCGTTTCTTGCGCGACACCACGTACGACTCGTCGAGGAACCACAGCCCGCCGTGGCGCTGCAGCACCTCGCGCGTCGCCTCGAGGTAGCGCCGCTCGCCGAGCGCGCCCGCGAGCCGCTCGTCGTCGATCTGCGCCACGTACACCGCGGCGTTCCAGGCGGCGAACAGGGTCGAGGTGCCGATGCTGTCTGCGATCTCGGAAGGCAGCGTGTGCATGTCGTAGCGGAACACCGCGCGGCTATCGGAATAGGAATTGAAGTTGTAGTGGCGCGCGTCGCGCCCGAGCTCGGCGCGCACGGCGCGCAGCAGGTCGTGGCGTCCGGTTTGGAACGGGTTCTCGTCCGGCCACACCCGGCGCACGATCTCGAGGCCGGGATCGTTGCCGTAGCTGTGGATGCCGAGCAGGCGCCCTCCCGGTCCGAGCGCGCGCGCGAGCGGCCCGACGACCTTGGCCGCCTTGAACTCGGCGGGCACGCGTGCGCGGTAGGGCTGCGAGGCGATCACCAGGTCGTAGTCGGCGCGCGCGCCGCCCTGGCGCGGGACGACGTCGTGCAGGAGAAAGCGGAAATCCTCGCGGTAGATGACGAGCGCGACCGGCCGCTCGTAGATCGGGTTGCCCGTCTTCGGGCTGTGGCGCGCCTGCCAGTTGCGCGCGAGGAACGGCTCGAGCGCGGCGATCTGCTCATCGAACTCGTGCGCCGTCGTGCCGGCGAGCGCGGCCTCGTGCCAGACGAGCGCGGTGGCGGCGCTCAGCGCCTTGGGCGCGAGCCACGGCGCTTCGTTGTAATACATGTTGGTCACCACCAGCACCGTTGCCGGGTGCTCGTACAGGCGGTCGGCCATCTTGTGCAACGACAGGCGCACGTCCTCGAGGCTTACCTCCTTGCCGACGAAATAGAACGGCATGGTGGCAAAGCGCCGGTGCATCTCGCGCATGACGCGCGTCAGCACTGTACCGTCGCCCATGCCGGCGTCGAACACGCGCACCGCCGGAGGGCGCGGGTGGATGTGCGCGAGCTCCAGGCCGACGCGCTGCGCGATCACCTCCTTCTCGCCGCAGGTATTGACGAACAGCAGGTACTTCTGGCGGTTGTCGAAGAAGCGGAAATTGCGCGACGGCGCGCCCTCGGGCGGCGCGCCGGCAGGGACGGGAACGCTGCGCGGGCGGATGAGCGGCAGCAGCTCGGGCGGCTCGGCGGGAGGCGTCGCGCCGTGGCGCGTCATGTAGCTCGCGACGCGCTCCAGGGTCTCGGGCGTGATGCGTGCGCCGTCGCGCAGGCGCGCGACGAACTTGCCGTCGTTCACCGCGCGGCGGCCGAAGGTGGACTCGGCCATGCCGTTCCTGCGGCAAAACTCCGCGATGCTGTCGAGCAGCGCGCCGCCGCGCTGCGCAAGCGTCTCCATGCCCGCCTCCTTGGCCGGACGCTACGACCCGGCTCGTTGGGAAGACAACCACAAACCCTGTGTCATTGGAAGTGGGAAGTTGCCCACCACAGCTAATCAAAGACTTAAAAATGGCTAGGTCGCTCCGTTACAATCTTCCGCCTATGAGCGACAAGCCCTCGCGCGGCCTGGCCCGCGGCCTCACCAATTACGGCGACGCCGGCTTCTCGCTGTACCTGCGCCGCTCGTTCGCGAAGAGCATGGGCTACTCGGGCGAGATGCTCGCGCGGCCCGTCGTCGGCATCGCCGATTCGAAGAGCGGCTTCAACAACTGCCACCGGCACTTCCCCGAGATGCTCGAGGCGGTGAAGCGCGGCGTGCTCGCCGCAGGCGGCTTGCCGGTCGAGTTCCCGACCGTGTCGCTCGGCGAAGTGTTCCTGTCGCCCACCTCGATGATGTTCAGGAACCTCATGTCGATCGACGTCGAGGAGATGGTGCGCGCGCAGCCGATGGACGCCGTGGTGCTGATGGGCGGCTGCGACAAGACGGTGCCCGCACAGCTGATGGGCGCGGCGAGCGCCGACGTGCCGGCGGTGCAGCTGCTCGCCGGGCCGATGATGCCGACCTCGTTCCGCGGCGAGCGCCTCGGCGCCTGCACCGACTGCCGCCGCTTCTGGGCCCTGCACCGCGCGGGCAAGGTGGACGAGCGCGGCATCGAGGAAGTCGAAGGAAACCTCGCGACCACCGCCGGGACCTGCGCGGTGATGGGTACCGCCTCGACCATGGCCTCGCTCGCCGAGGCGCTCGGCATGGCGCTGCCCGGCAGCGCGGCGATCCCGGCGGTGCACGCAGACCGCCTGCGCGCGGCCGAGGCGAGCGGCCGGCGCGCGGCGGAGCTGGCGCGCGCGCCGGTGCGGCCCTCGCAGGTGATTACCGAGAAGTCGATCGAGAACGCGCTGCGCGTGCTGCTCGCGATCGGCGGCTCGACCAACGCGATCGTTCACCTCACCGCGATCGCCGGCCGCGTGGGGGTGAAGCTCGAGCTCGCGCGCCTGAACGTACTCTCCGACTCTACGCCGGTGCTGGTCGATCTCAAGCCGACCGGCCAGTACTACATGTCCGATCTGTACGCCGCGGGCGGCGTCGGAGCGGTGCTGCGGGAGTTGAAGCCGTTGCTCCACCTGGACTGCCTGACGGTCGCGGGCGAGACGCTCGGCGAGCGCCTGGCGCGCGAGGAGCAGGCCGGCGCGACCTGGGTCGATCGTGCCGTGGTGTGGCCTTTCGCGGAGCCCTTCCAGAAGGAAGGCGGTCTCGTCGCGCTGTTCGGCACGCTCGCGCCGAACGGAGCGATCCTCAAGCGCTCGGCGGCCGATCCGTCGCTGTTCGAGCGCGAAGGCCGCGCAGTGGTGTTCTCATCGCTGGACGACCTCGCGGCGCGCGTCGACTCGCCCGCGCTCGACGTCAAGCCGGAGGACTTCCTGGTGCTGCAGAACGCCGGTCCGAAAAGCGGCTACGCGATGCCGGAGGCCGGCTACCTGCCGATTCCGGCCAAGCTCGCGCGCGCCGGGGTGAAGGACATGGTGCGCATCTCGGATGCGAGGATGAGCGGCACCGCCTACGGCACGATCGTGCTGCACGTCTCGCCCGAGGCGGCGACGGGCGGTCCGCTCGCGCTGGTGAGGAATGGCGACCGTATCCGCATCTCGGTGAAGCACCGGCGCATCGACCTGCTGGTCGCCGGCGACGAGCTCGCGCGCCGGCGCGCGCAATGGCGGGCGCCCGCCGTGCAACCGTCGCGCGGCTACGCCAAGCTCTACATGGATCACGTGCTGCAGGCCGAAGACGGCTGCGACTTCGACTTCCTGCGCAAGGCCTGACGCGCCGCTACTTGTCGTAGTCGTACTTGAGATTGAAGCTGCCGTCGCTGTTGAACACCAGCGTGGCCTGCTTCCACAAGCGCTTCTCGCCGGCCGGCAGGAACTGGTTCAGCGAGTAGACGTTCTTCGCCACGTCTTCCTTGCTGCAGGGCTGCAGCGGCTTGCCGACGAGATCGTCGGCCGCGCTGGCGTAGAAGAAGGCGGCCTCGAAGCGGCGCTCGCCGCCCTGGACGCCCAGCTCGGTCACCACCACCCAGGTGCGCTTCCAGTCCTTGGGCAGGCCGGCCGCCATGCAATCGTAGATGTCCTGGATGATCTTCGGGTCGACCTTGGGCTGCTGCTCGTCGGCCTTCTGCCCGTCGGCGGCCACGGCGGTGCCGAGCCACAGGGCCGCCAGCAGCGAGATGAAGATTCGTTTCAGCATGCGCTCCTCGGCTCGAACGATACCAGAAGACGCGCCGGATTGCGCACTGCAGCGTGACAGGGGCGCAAAGGCGGCGCAGGATGCTTTAAGTTTAATCTATTTAGATCTCATACAATGCTCCGCCAGGCCGCCGCCAGCGGGCGCGAGGACCGCGAGTCCGGATCGCGCGCCGACGACCACCGCGCGCTCAGGCTGTGGCTGCGGCTGCTCACCTGCACCCAGCTGATCGAGGGACAGGTGCGCGGCCGGCTGCGCGAGCGCTTCGCCACCACGCTGCCGCGCTTCGACCTCATGTCCCAGCTCGAGCGCCACCCGCAGGGGCTGAAAATGAACGAGCTGTCGCGCCGCATGATGGTGACGGGCGGCAACGTCACCGGGATCGTCGACCAGCTCGCCGCCGAAGGGCTGGTCGAGCGCCAAGCCGATCCGGCCGACCGGCGCGCCCTGCGCGTGCGCCTGACGCGCGCCGGGGAGCGCGAGTTCGCCGAGATGGCGCGCGCGCACGAAGAGTGGATCGTGGCGACGCTCGCGGGCCTGAGCCGGCGCGAGCATGCGGAGCTCTTCCGGCTGCTCGCCAAGGTCAAGCAGCACGCGCTCGCGAACATTGCCAAGGGGGCGACATGAATCGCTTCGCGCACTACGACTGGCCGTTCCTCGACGAGCGCCACGCCGCGCTCGCCCGCGAAGCCGACGCCTGGGCGGCGGCGAACCTGGGCGGCGCGCACGGCGAGGATGCCGACGCCGCTTGCCGCCGTCTGGTCCAGGCGCTCGGCGCGGCGGGCTACCTGCGGTACTGCGCGCCCGGCACCGACCACTTCGACGTGCGCGCGATCGCGCTGCTGCGTGAGGTGTTCGCCTATCACTCGGGGCTCGCCGACTTCGCCTTCGTCATGCAGGGGCTCGGCAGCGGCCCGATCGCGCTCGCCGGCAGCGGCGCGCAGCGCGAGCGCTATCTGGGCCGAGTCGCCGCGGGGCGCGCGATCGCCGCCTTCGCGCTGTCGGAACCCGACGCCGGATCGGATGTCGGCGCGCTCGCGACCCGCGCTCGGCGCGACGGCGCGCACTGGGTGATCGACGGCGTCAAGGCCTGGATCTCGAACGGGGGCCTGGCCGACTTCTACGTGGTGTTCGCCAAGACCGACGAAGCGGCGGGCAGCCGCGGCATCTCGGCGTTCGTGGTCGACGCCGACGCGCCGGGACTGGACGCGCGCGAGCGCGTCGACATCGTTGCGCCGCACCCGATGGCGACCGTGCGCTTCAACGGCTGCCGCGTGCCGTCTGAGGCGCTGCTCGGCGAGCCGGGCGAGGGCTTCAAGCTCGCGATGCGCAACCTCGACGTGTTCCGTACCACGGTCGGCGCGGCCGCTTTGGGCCTCGCGCGGCGCGCGCTCGACGAGGCCCTGCGGCGCGCGAAGAGCCGGCGCATGTTCGGCCAGACGCTCGCGGACTTCCAGCTCACGCAGGCGAAGCTCGCCGACATGGCGACCGGCATCGAAGCGGCGGCGCTGCTCGTGTACCGCGCGGCCTGGGCGCGCGACGTGCATGCCAGGCGCATCACGAGCGAGGCCGCGATGGCGAAGATGTATGCCACCGAGACCGCGCAGCAGGTCGTGGACGCGGCGGTGCAGATCTGCGGCGGGCTGGGCGTCGCGCGCGGTCACCCGGTCGAGCTGCTGTACCGCGAGGTGCGCGCGTTGCGCATCTACGAAGGCGCGACCGAAGTACAGAAGCTGATCGTCGCCAGGGAACTGCTCAAATGAGCTATACGGCGCACACCGACAGCTTCGCGCGCGACAACCTGCCGCCGCGCAGCCAATGGCCCGAGTTCCTGTTCGAGCTGGCGGAGCTCAAGTACCCGGCGCGCATGAACTGCGCCGCCGTGCTGCTCGACGACATGGTCAAGCGGGGCCGCGGCGCGCGTGTCGCGCTGCACGCGCCGGAGGGCCGCTGCACCTACGCGCAGCTGCTCGCGCAGGCGAACCGGCTCGCGAACGTGCTGGTGCGCGACCTGGGGCTCGAGCCCGGCAACCGCGTGCTGCTCCGCGGCCCGAACAACCCGATGATGGCCGCCTGCTGGTTCGCCGTCATCAAGGCGGGCGGCATCGTGGTGCCGACTATGCCGCTCCTGCGCGCGAAGGAGCTGACCGACATCGTCACCAAGGCCGAGGTGACGCACGCCCTGTGCGACAAGCGCCTCGAGACCGAGCTCACCGCGGCGCTGCCGGCCTGCCCGACCCTGAAGACCATCGCCTACTGGTACGACGACGGCCCCGATTCGCTCGACCGTCTCGCCGTGGCGCGGCCGGCGGAGTTCCGCAACGCCGACACCGCGGCCGAGGACGTGGCGCTCATCGCCTTCACCTCCGGCACCACCGGCAAGCCGAAGGGCACGATGCACTTCCATCGCGACGTGATCGCGATGTGCGACTGCTTCCCGCGCTCGTGCCTGAAGCCGAGCGAGGACGACGTGTTCTGCGGCACGCCGCCGATCGCCTTCACCTTCGGGCTGGGCGGGATGCTGTGCTTTCCGCTGCGCTTCGGCGCTTCCACGGTGCTCGTGGAGAAGCTCGCGCCGGACACACTGCTCGAGACGATCCAGAAGTTCCGCGCGAGCGTGTGCTTCACCGCGCCGACGATGTTTCGCGCCGTGGCGGGGATCGCCAAGAACTACGATCTCGCCAGCCTGAGGAAGTGCGTCTCGGCGGGCGAGGCGCTGCCCGACGCGACGCGCCAGCTGTTCAAGAGCGCGACCGGCATCGAGATCATCGACGGCATCGGCTCGACCGAGATGATCCACATCTTCATCTCGCATACGCCCGAGCGCGTGCGCCGCGGCGCGACCGGCTACGCGATTCCCGGTTACCGCGCCACCGTGCTGGACGACGAGGGCCGCCCGTGCAGGCCCGGCCACATCGGCCGCCTGGCGGTCAAGGGGCCGACCGGCTGCCGCTACCTCGCCGACGAGCGGCAGGCGAACTACGTGCAGAACGGCTGGAACCTCACCGGCGACGCCTACGCGATGGACGCGGACGGCTACTTCTTCTACCAGGCGCGCACCGACGACATGATCATCTCCGCCGGCTACAACATCGCTGGGCCCGAAGTGGAGGGCGCGCTGCTCGGCCACCCAGCCGTGGCCGAGTGCGGGGTCGTCGGCTGGCCGGACGAGGAGCGCGGCACGATCGTCAAGGCGTTCGTCGTGCTCAAGCCCGGAAACCCGAGGAGCGAGGCGCTG
>DASPRB010000058.1:0-6734 GCA_035624675.1 Burkholderiales bacterium | reverse complement strand
GCGGTGCTGATGCTGGACGAGATCGACAAGCTCGGCGCGGGCGGCTTCCACGGCGATCCGGCCTCGGCGCTGCTCGAGGTGCTCGATCCGGAGCAGAACGCGAAGTTCCGCGACAACTATCTGGGCGTGGACTTCGACCTTTCGAAGATGCTGTTCATCGCTACCGCGAACGTGCTCGACACGATCCCGGGGCCGCTGCGCGACCGGATGGAGATCATCCCGCTCCCAGGCTATACCGAGGAGGAGAAGCTGCAGATCGCGAAGCGCTACCTGGTGAAGCGCCAGCTCGAGGCGAACGGGCTCAAGCCCGAGCAGGCGTCGATCAGCGATGCGGCGCTGGCCGCGATCGCGCGCGACTACACGCGCGAGGCGGGCGTGCGCAATCTCGAGCGCGAGATCGGATCGGTGTTGAGGAACGTCGCGATGCGCATCGCCGAGGGGCAGGCGCAGTCGGTGTCGATCGACGCGCCCGACCTGCACGCAATCCTTGGCGCGCGCCGCTTCGAAAGCGAAGTGGCGCAGATGACGAGCGTCCCGGGCGTGGCCACGGGGCTCGCCTGGACGCCGGTGGGCGGCGACATCCTGTTCATCGAGGCGACGCGCGTACCCGGCTCGGGCAAGCTGATCCTCACCGGGCAGCTCGGCGACGTGATGAAGGAGTCGGCGCAGGCCGCGCTCACGCTCGCCAAGCGCCTCATCGGCGACCCGATGGAGAAGAGCGACATCCACGTGCACGTGCCGGCGGGCGCGACGCCCAAGGACGGGCCGAGCGCGGGCGTGGCGATGTACCTCGCGCTGGTGTCGCTGCTCACCGGCCGGCCGGTGCGCAGCGACGTCGCGATGACCGGCGAGATCTCGCTCAGGGGCCTCGTGCTGCCGATCGGCGGCGTCAAGGAGAAGACGCTCGCCGCGCTGCGCGCGGGCATCCGCACCGTCATGCTGCCGAAGCGCAACGAGAAGGACCTCGAGGACGTGCCGGCCGAGGCGCGCGACAAGCTACGCTTCGTGTTCCTGGAAAAGGTCGACGACGCGGTCGCCGAGGCGATCGGCGAGCTGCCGGAGGCGATGCGCAAGCAGGCCGCCTGAGCGCGCGGTAACATCCGGGCGATGCGCTTCGCCCTGCTGTTGCACGTGCTCTCGGTCGTCGTCTGGGTCGGCGGCATGTTTCTCGCCTATCTGGCGGTACGTCCCGCAGCGGTCGAGGCGCTCGAGCCGCCGCAACGCCTGCGCCTGTGGGCCGGAATCTTCCGGCGCTTCTTCCGCTGGGTGTGGGCGGCCGTGGCGCTGCTGCTGCTCACCGGCTTCTCAATGATGGGCGAGATGGAAAGAGTGCCCGCCTACGTGCAGGCGATGGCCGGCATCGGCATCGTCATGATGGCCATCTTCCTGCACGTGTATTTCGCGCCTTTCGGGCGCCTGAAGCGCGCCGTCGCCGCCGAGGACTGGAAGGCGGGGGCCGCGGCGCTCGCCCAGATCCGGGTGCTGGTCGGCATCAACCTGCTGCTCGGCCTCGCCAACATGGCCGTGGCGCTGCTCGGCCCGGCTCTGGGCTAGGCTGCCGCCCTCAGCGGTCCGCGCGCAGCGCGAGCGGTCGCAGTCCGGGAACCTTCTCAGCGATCTTCGCGCTCAGGAATTCGGCGTCCCGGCGCGACAGCGCGGGCGTGAGCCGCACGCGGTACAGGGGTGTCCCGTCCGCGGCCTCGATGCGCGTCACCGCGCAGCCGAAGCCGGCGCGCTGCAGCCGCTCGGCGAGCGTGCGGGCGTGCGCTTCGTCGCGGAACGCGCCCAGCTGCACGACATAGGCGGGCTGCGCGGGCGGGGCGGGCGCCGCTTCGGCGCTCGCGCCCGGCTCTTGCGCGGCGGCTGGCTCTTGCGCCGCGATGCGCGGCTGGTACGCGAGCGAGCGCAGATTCTCCACGGGATCCTCGATGCCGCCGTTCGCCCTGACGATGCGGGTCTCGTCGACCGATACCGCGTAGAGCGCGTTCGACGACTCGACGAGCCTGCTTGCGCGGCCGATCGACACCCTCGCGTACGCACGCAGCTCGACGGCGCGCGGCCGCGAAGTCGTTGCTCCGCCGGCTGCGGGGCCGTCTGCGGTCTCGGCGTGGAACAACACGCGCGCCGATTTCCCGGGTGCGATGCGCAGGATCCCCGGGCCGCCGTCCGACCAGCGCGCCACGGGAACGTAGCGCGCGCGCGCGGCGCCCGAATCGGCGCCGGCGTCCGGCGGCAGCTTCACCTCCGCGTAGGTCGGCGGCGCGCCGGCCGCGCTGCGCTGCGCGGCGTAGCGTACGGCGGTCCCGTGGCGCGGCGGACGCACCGCGCGCGACGAGATGCCCCACTCCGTGATCGTGCAATCCGGCGCGATTCCCGGCGCGTGGTAGACGAAATGTGCGAAGAAGGCGGGCGCATGAAGCGCCCCGCCGCCGCGCCCGATCACTTCCCAGACCTCGACGCCGCGGCCTTCCTGCAGAGCCTGCAGGAGCGGCTTGCCGCTCTGCCGGACGTCGAGAAACAGAGCGCGGCTTCCGCCGCCCGCGCCGGCGACACGCGGATCGAGCGGCTCGATGCTCAGGCCGACCGTCGCCGCGGCGCCGGCGGGCGCGGGCGGCGGCTGAGTGAACAGCCGGTAGAGGGCGAGCGCGCCGACCAGCATCGCGAGGAGCAGGGCGAACGAGGCGAGGACGCGGGTGCGCACGGGACCTCGCACAGGGCGGACTAGTCGTGCGCCGGCACGCGCTCGAGATCGGCGAGCCAGGCCTCGGCGTTGCCGTCGGAAGGCGCGCGCCAGTCGCCGCGCGGCGAGAGCGAGCCGCCGGATCCGACCTTCGGTCCGTTCGGCAGCGCGCTGCGCTTGAACTGGCTGGTCTGGAAGAAGCGCTTCAGGAACACGCCAAGCCACTTGCGGATCTCGGCCAGCCGGTAGCCGTTCTCGCCGCGCCAGGCGCTCCAGGCGAGGAACGCGACCTTAGCGGGCGCGTAGCCGAAGCGCAGCGTGTAGTACAGGTGGAAGTCCTGCAGCGCGTACGGGCCAATGACGCTCTCGGTGAGCTGCGCCGGCTGGCCGCGCCGGTCGCCGGGCACGAGCTCCGGGCTGATCTCGGTGGCGAGCACGCGCTCGAGCACGCGGCCGACGGCGCGCTCGAACTGGCCGGATTTCGCCACCCAGCCGATCAGGTAGCGCACCAGCGTCTTGGGGACGCTCGCATTCACCGCGTAGTGCGACATCTGGTCGCCGACGCCGTAGGTGCACCAGCCGAGCGCGAGCTCCGACAGGTCGCCGGTGCCGACCACGATCGCGCCGTGCATGTTGGCCAGGCGAAAGAGATGGCTGGTGCGCTCGCCCGCCTGCACGTTCTCGAAGGTGACGTCGTAGACCTTGCGCCCGCGCGCATAGGGATGTCCCAGGTCCTTGAGCATCTGCAGGCAGGAGGGCCGGATGTCGACCTCCTCGGCGCTCGCGCCGATCGCGCGCATCAAGGCCCAGGCCTGGCCCTTGGTGCGCGAGGTAGTGGCGAAGCCCGGCATGGTGTAGGCGAGGATGTTGCGCCGGGGCAGCCCGAGCTGGTCGACTGCGCGCGCACACACGAGCAGCGCCTGCGTCGAGTCGAGCCCGCCGGATACGCCGATCACGAGCCTTTGCGTGCCGGTGGCGCGCATGCGCGTCACCAGCCCCTGCACCTGGATGCGGTACACCTCCTCGCAGCGCGCGTCGAGCGTCGCCGGGTCCCCGGGCACGTAGGGAAAGCGCGCGACCGCGCGCGCGAGCGGCAGCCGGCCGCCGGGCAGCGGGAGGGAAAATCCCACCTCGCGGAAGCGCGCGACCTCGGCCTTGTGGCGCGCGATCGACTGGCCGAATGAGTTTTGTCGCATGCGGTCCGCGGCGAGTCGGTCGAGGTCGATCTCGGCGATGGTAAGTTGCGGCTCGTCGGCAAAGCGCTGCGACTCGGCGAGCAGCGTGCCGTTCTCCCAGGCCATCGCGTGCCCGTCCCAGGCGAGGTCGGTGGTCGACTCGCCAGGCCCCGCGGCGCTGTAGAGGTAGGCGGCGACGCAGCGCGCCGACTGGTTCGCCGCGAGCTGGCGCCGGTACTCGTGCTTGCCGATGACCACGTTCGAAGCGGACAGGTTGGCGATCAGCGTCGCGCCCGCGAGCGCTGCGTAAGTCGAGGGCGGTGCAGGCACCCACAGGTCCTCGCAGATCTCGGCGTAGAGCTTGAGGCGCGGCTGCTCCTCGAGCCGGAAGACGAGGTCCGTGCCGAACGGCGCGCGCTGCCCCGCGAGCGCGATCTCGCGCCGCGCACAGGTCTCGCCCGGCGTGAACTGGCGCAGCTCGTAGAACTCGCGGTAGTTCGGCAGGAAGCTCTTGGGCGCCACGCCCACTAGCCGCCCGCGGCAGATGAGCGCGGCGCAGTTGTACAGCAGGCCGTCGACCTGCACCGGCAGGCCGACCAGCGCTGCGAGCGGCAGCGCGCGCGTCGCGCGCATCAGCTCGACGAGCGCCGCTTCCGCGGCCGCGATCAGCGCTTGCTGGTGGAACAGGTCCTCGCAGCTGTAGGCGGACAGCCCGAGCTCGGGGAACACGGCGAGCAGCGCTCTGTCGCGCGCCGCGCGGCGCATGAGCTCGGCCGTGCCGCGCGCATTGAAGCCGGGATCGCCGACGCGCAGCGCCGGCGTCGCAAGTGCGACGCGTACGAAGCCGTGCCGATAGAGGTTGAAGAAGTCGTCCCGGGTCGCCATGCGCGCATTCTAGCCCACTCGGACTATGGTATGTTACGCCATATGACGCTGCTGCAGGAGCGGGTGCTGCTCGCCGACGGGACGCTGCTCGAGCTGGAGCTCGGTTCCGACGGCGGCTACCGCCTGCGCTACGGCGAGCTGGTCGAGTATGCGAACGGCCGGCGCCGCGTGCGCGGGCGTGCGCTGCCCTACGCGTTTCGCTCGGTCGAGCAGCTGCGCTACGACTTCGAGCGCGACGTGGAGCAGCAGGGAGGCCGCCTTGGCGAAGCGGCTTGAGCTGCGGCTGGGCGGCCCGGGCGACGCGCTCGATCGCTTCGAGGCGGCGTGGAACCGCAGGCTGGAGGGAGGGCGCGCGCTGCCGCTCGCGGTGCTCACGCTGCCCGATTTGCCGGCGCTGGTGAAGGAGCTCTCGCCGGCGCGCTGGGCGCTCGTCGCCCGGCTGCGCGCCGACGGGCCGCTGTCGGTGTACGAGCTCGCGAGGCGCCTCGGGCGCGACTACAAGAACGTGCACACCGACGTAAAGCGGCTGGTCGAGCTCGGGCTGATCGAGCGGCGCGGCGCCGCGGCGGTGGCGGTCGGCTGGGATGCGGTGCGCGCCGAGCTGCGCCTGGGCGACTAGAGGTCGAGCGTGGTGACGCGGCGCAGCTCGCGCCGCTCCCTGGAGTCGTCGAACGGCCGCCCGCGGTGCATCGTGGCGCGGTTGTCCCAGATGACCAGGTCGCCGACGCACCAGGCGTGGCGGTAGACGAACCGCGGCTGCGTCGCGTGCTCGATCAGGTCGCGCAGCAGAAGGCGCCCTTCGGGCAGCGGCCAGTCGAGAATGCGCGAAGCGTGCGACGCGAGGTACAGCGAGCGGTCGCCGCTGCGCGGATTGACGCGCACGAGGGGATGGACGGCGCCCTTCAGGAGGTCGGCCTCGTCCGCGGAGAACTCGAAGCCGAGCGTCTGGCGCGAGTAGGCGATCGAATGGTGCACGCGCAGCCCGTCGAGCCGCGCGCGCATGGTCTGGTCGAGCGCCTCGTAGGCGGCGCGCAGGTCGGCGAACTCGGTATCGGCGCCAGAGGACGGCACGACGCGCGCGTGCAGCATCGAATAGCGGCCCGGCGGGTCCTGGAACGAGGCGTCGGTGTGCCACAGCCGGTTGCCGAGCGCGTACTGCCGCCTGCGATCGTCGCGCGCGAGGATCGCACCGTCGGCCCCGAGGTTCGAGATGTCGGTGAGCGCCTCGTTGCCGAAGCGGTTCGCGCCGAGCGCCGCGGCGCCGGTCTTGGTGTGCAGGGCGCCGTCGAAGCGCCGTGCGAAGGCGAGCTGCTCGGCGTCGCCGAACGCCTGATCGCGAAACACGAGCACCAGGTAGCGGTCCATCGCCGCGTGGATCTCCTCGAGCGTCGCGCGATCCTGCGCCCGGCACAGGTCGATCGGACCCGCCTCGGCGGCGAAGCTCGGATGCAGCGGGCGCAGTTCGAGAGACATGATGGCTGCCTGCGCTAACATAACACGATGGATACGCCCGCGCAGCCGCTCGAGCTCGAGCACTACTGGATGCCGTTCACCGACAACCGGCGCTTCAAGCGCGCACCGAAGATGGTCGTGTCGGCGAAGGACATGTACTACGTCACCGCCGAGGGCAAGCAGGTGCTCGACGGGCTGGCGACCCTGTGGTGCGTGAACGCCGGGCACTGCCGCCCGCGCGTGGTCGAGGCGATCCGCAGGCAGGCCGGCCAGCTCGACTTTGCGTCGTCGTTCTCGCTCGGCCATCCTCTGCCGTTCAAGCTCGCCGAGCGCCTGGCCGCGATCGCGCCGCAGGGCATGAAGCATGTGTTCTTCACCAACTCCGGGTCGGAAGCGGTCGACACCGCGCTCAAGATCGCGCTCGCCTACCACCGCATCCGCGGCGAGGGAGCGCGCGCGAGGTTCATCGGCCGCGAGCGCGGCTATCACGGCGTGAACCTCGCGGGGATCTCGGTCTCCGGGGTGCCGATGAACCGCCGGGC
>DASPRB010000017.1:0-3754 GCA_035624675.1 Burkholderiales bacterium | reverse complement strand
GCTGATCTCGGTCACCACCACCACGATGATCCCGAACCACACCAGGTCGTAGCCGAGGTGCTGCACGAGGGGGTAGAACACCGGCACGGTGAGCAGGATCATCGAGATGCTCTCCAGCACGCAGCCGAGCGCGATGTAGATCACGCAGATCGCGGCAATCACCACGATCGGACGGATCTCGAACTGGTGCACGAAGGTCCTCAGGTCCTCGGGCATCGTCGTGTAGTTGATGTAGTTGGCGAAGATCATCGCCCCGATCAGGATGACGAACAGCATCGAGGTGGTGCGTCCGGACTCCATCAGCACGTTGTACAGCACCTTCCACGTCAGCTTGCGCCGGGCGAACGCGAAGGCGAACGCGCCGGCAGCGCCCACGCCGGCCGCCTCGGTCGGGGTGAACACCCCGCCGTAGATGCCGCCCATCACCAGCGTGAACAGCGCGACCACGCTGATCACCCCGCGGTAGATGAAGGCGAGGCCGATCGTGCCGAGCGCGCCGAACACCATCGCGTCGTTCGCGAGCAGCACGTCGAGGCGCACCAGCAGCGAGAGCAGCGCCGCCATGCCGAGGAACGGGCCGATGCCGCGCAGCGTGGCGAAGCGCTCGTTCCAGGGTACGCGCACGCCCGGGGGGCCGGCCTTGGGGTCGCGCCAGGTGGTCCACTGCACCGCCGCCATGTAGAACGCGATGCCGACCAGCCCGGGCAGGACGCCCGCGGCGAACAGCTTGCCGATGCTCGTGTTGGTGAGGATGCCGTAGATCACCATCACGGTCGAAGGCGGGATCAGGATGCCGAGCGTGCCGCCCGCCGCGATCGATCCGGCGCCGAGCGCCGGGCTGTAGCCGAACTTGCGCATCGAAGGCATCGCCACCTGCGACATCGTGGCCGCGGTGGCGAGGCTCGAGCCGCAGATCGCGCCGAAGCCGCCGCAGGCGCCTATGGTGGCCATTGCCAGGCCGCCGCGCCGGTGGCCGATGAAGGCGTAGCAGGCGGCGTACAGCTCCTCGGCCATGCCGGCGCGCGAGACGAACGTGCCCATGAGGATGAACAGCGGCACGACCGAGAACAGGTAGTTGAAGCCGGTCTCGTAGGTGACCTCGGTCGCCATCGCGAGCGCCGGCGACCAGCCTTTCATGAGCGCGGTGCCGGCGATGCCCACCACGCCCATCGCGAAGGCGATCGGCATGCGCATGAAGGTGAGCGCAAGCATCAGCGCGAACGCGATCAGGGCCTGGGTCATCGCGGGGCGCGGCGCTTCAAAGGGGCTCGTCCTTGCGCGACGCGTCGGGCGCGAAGACGTTGACGAGGTGCACGATGCCCGCGATCACGAGGAAGACGACGATCGCGTAGACGTAGGGCGCGTAGCGGATCTGCAGCACCGTGGTGGTGTCGCCGTAGGCGGCGACCTGCTGCGCCTTGTGCCACATCAGGTACGCGAGGCCGAGGAGCAGCGCGCCGCCGACGAGCTCCATGATCACGCGCACGACGCGACGCATCGCCTGCGGCATCAGGTGATCCAGCAGGTCGACGCTCACGTGCTCCTCGCGGCGCGAGACCAGCGGCAGCCCCGCGAAGATCAGCATCGCCATCAGGATCTCGGTGATTTCGAAGCCGCCGGGCACCGAGTGGTTGAACAGGTAGCGCCCCATCACGTCCGCGAACGTGAGGATCATCATCGCGAACAGCACCCCGCCGGCGACGAGGCCGAGCACGGCCTCGAGGCGGCGCGCGAGGCGCGCGAAGCGCGGCGTCACTTCTTCATCGTCTGTTCGAGCCGCCTGACCTCGGCGTGGAACGCGTCGAGCGCCTTCTTGCCGTCGACGCCCTTCGCGTCGGCCGCCTTGATCCAGTCCTGGATGATCGGCTGCGCCTTCTCGAGCATCGCCTTCTCGAACGCCGGGTTCGCGTAGGTGATGTGCACGCCCGCCTCCTTGATCGCCGCGAGGCCCGCGGCGTCGGCGTCGTCCCACATCTTGCCGGCCGCGCGCGCGACGTAGTCGCCGGAGATCTTGTTGAGGGCATCCTTGTCCTGCTGCGGCAGCTTGTTCCACTTGTCCTCGTTCATGAAGAAGCCGAACGTCGAGTAGTAGAAGCCGTGCGGGAAGATGGTGGCGTAGCGGATCAGCTTCTCGAGGTGGAACGACTTCGGCGACTCGAGCGGGAAGAACACGCCGTCGGCGACGCCCTCCTTGAGCAGCTCGTAGGACTGCGGCGCGGGCTTGAACATCAGCGACGCCCCGAAGGCCTTGCCCATGTCGTCGGCGACGCCCCCTCCGGTGCGGATCTTCAGGCCGTTCAAGTCGTTCACGCCGTTGATCGGCCGCTTGCTGTTGAAGATCTGTCCCGGGCCGTGGCTGAACACGCCGAGCAGGTGCACGCCCTTGTATTCGCCCGCCTTCTGGAAGTACTCCCAGTGGATCTTGGAGTAGGCGAGCGAGTTGATCGTCGCGTTCGGACCGCCGCCCGGCAGCTCGCCCATCCGCGTGAGAACGAAGCGCGCCGGCGTGTAGCTCGCGGTCACGTACGACAGGTCGACCAGGTCCTCGTGCACCGCGTCGAACGTTCCCGGCGGCGCGACCGGCGCCTTGGGCAGCATCTGGAACTTCACGCGGCCGCCGGTCACCTTCTCGGCCTCCTTCGCCCAGCCCACCAGGAAGACGCTGGTGAGCGGGTGGCTGGGCGGCACCCAGGACGACATGGTGAGCGTGGTCTGCGCGACGGCGCCTTGCGCGGCGAACATCGCCAGGCCGCCCGCGAGCGCGACGGCCAGTCTGTTTGTCGTATTCATGGTCTCCTCCTCTAGGAGCGGGCATTCTAGCCGAACCGGGTGCACGGGTTAGAATCCGCGCCGCCATGACCGTGCGCACGCGCTTCGCCCCGAGCCCGACCGGCTACCTGCACATCGGCGGCGCGCGCACCGCGCTGTTTTCCTGGGCCTACGCGCGGCATCACGGCGGCAGCTTCGTGCTGCGCATCGAGGACACCGACCTCGAGCGCTCGACCGAGGCCTCGACCCACGCCATCCTGGAGAGCATGCGCTGGCTGGGGCTCGACTGGGACGAGGGGCCGTTCTTCCAGATGCAGCGCCTGCCGCGCTACCAGGAGGTGGCCGAGCGCCTGATCGCCGAGGGGCACGCCTACCGCTGCTGGGCGAGCCGGGAGGAGCTCGACGTGATGCGCGAGGCGCAGCGTGCGCGCGGCGACAAACCGCGCTACGACGGGCGCTGGCGCCCTGAGCGCGCCAGGGCCGCCGGGCTCGTGCCGCCCAAGGACCGGCCGCCGGTGGTGCGCTTTCGCACGCCGGAGGAGGGCGAGGTCGGCTGGCACGACCTGGTGAAGGGCCCGATCTCGTTTCCGAACGCCGAGCTGGACGACCTCGTCATCCTGCGCGCCGACGGCGTGCCGACCTACAATTTCGGCGTGGTGGTCGACGACCTCGACATGGAGATCAGCCACGTCATCCGCGGCGACGACCACGTCAACAACACGCCGCGCCAGATCCACATTTTCCGCGCGCTCGGCGCGCAGCTGCCCGAGTTCGCGCACGTGCCGATGATCCTCGGCGCCGACGGCGAGCGCCTGTCCAAGCGCCACGGCGCGGTGAGCGTCACGCAGTACCGCGACGAGGGCTTCCTGCCCGAGGCGCTGCTCAACTACCTCGCGCGCCTGGGCTGGTCGCACGGCGACGACGAGGTGTTCGGCGTGCGCGAGCTCACCGGGTGGTTCGACCTCGCGCACGTGTCGCGCTCGGC
>DASPRB010000003.1:0-7472 GCA_035624675.1 Burkholderiales bacterium | reverse complement strand
GATGCCGCGCGATTCGAGGATCGCGGCGAGCGACGCGGCGGCGATGCCTTTCCCCAGAGAGGAAACTACTCCACCGGTTACGAAGACATACTTGGTCATCACCCGACGTCGTGCACGGATGGACAAGTCTACCGGAGTTCGCCCGGCCTCTCAACGCCGCGGCGGCCGAGTAAACTGGCGGTCCGCATGACCGAGAGCGCCACGCTCGCCGCCGAGACCACGAGCCGGATCTTCCGCGATCTGGGCGATCCGCAGGCGTTGAACGCCGCCCGCGGCGAGGCTTGGCGCGCGCCGCTGTGGCGCGCGCTCGAGGACGCGGGCCTGACGCGCGCCTGGGTGCCCGAATCGCTCGGCGGCGCGGGCGCGTCGCTCGCCGACGGCTTCGAGGTGCTGCGCGTTGCGGGGAACTACGCGGTCGCGTTGCCGCTCGCCGAGACGCTGCTCGCCGGATGGCTGCTCGCGCAGGCCGGCATCGAGGCACCCGCGGGCCCCCTGACGCTGGCGCCCGTGCGCGCCGCCGAACGCCTGGAGATGGACGGCGCGGGCCGCGTGTCGGGCCGTGCGCGCGCGGTGCCCTTCGCGCGCGATGTCGAGCGCGTCGCGCTGCTCGCGCACCGCGGCGCAGGCGCGGTGGTGGCGCTGGTCGAGCGTGCGCAGTGCGCGCTCGAGCCCGGTGACAACCAGGCCGGTGAGCCGCGCGACGCCCTGACGCTCGCCGGCGTGCGCCCGCTGGCGGCGGCCGAGGCCCCGCCGGGGCTGGACGAAGACCGCCTGCTCGCGCTCGGCGCCGCGGTGCGCGCGGCGCAGATGAGCGGCGCATTGGAGGCGGTCCTCGAGCGCACGACCTCCTATGCCGGCGAGCGTGTCGCCTTCGAGCGCCCGATCGCACGGTTCCAGGCCGTGCAGCACGCGCTCGCGCGCCTGGCGAGCGAGACCGCGGCCGCGCTCGCCGCGGCAGGATCTGCGGCCGACGCGCTCGACGGCGGCGAGGCCTCGGACCTCGCGCGGCTGCTCGAAGTGGCCGCCGCCAAGATCCGCGCCGGCGAAGCCGCTGGCGCGGGCGCCGCGATCGCGCACCAGGTGCACGGCGCGATCGGCTTCTCCGCCGAGCACGTGCTGCACCGCTACACGCGGCGCCTGTGGGCCTGGCGCGACGATTTCGGCAGCGAATCCGAATGGGCCGTGCGCCTCGGGCGTGCGCTCGCGGCGCGCGGCGCCGACGCGCTCTGGCCGCTGGTCGCCTCGCGCTGAAGGCCCGAACGATGACGCCGATCCGCTTCGACCCGATCCGCCTGCCGCCCGCGGCCCAGGCGCTGCGCGCCGAAGTGCGCGCCTTCCTCGCGGAAGAGATCGCGGCCGGGACCTTCGACCCGCACGCCACGGGATCGGCGCGCGGCTACAACCTGGAGTTCAGCCGCAAGGTCGGCGCACGCGGCTGGATCGGCATGACCTGGCCGAAGCAGTACGGCGGCGGCGAGCGCAGCTACCTCGAGCGCTATGTCGTCACCGAGGAGTTCTCGGCGGCGAACGCGCCGGTGCGCGCGCATTTCGTCGCCGACCGGCAAAGCGGGCCGATCCTGCTCAGGTACGCCCCGGAGCGCATCAAGGCGGAGGTGCTGCCGAGGATCGCGCGCGGCGAGTGCTGCTTCTGCATAGGCATGAGCGAGCCCGGATCGGGCTCCGACCTGTTCGCGGCGCGCACGCGCGCCGTCCGGGCGGACGCCGGCTGGCGCGTGACCGGCACCAAGGTGTGGACCACCGAAGCGCACCACGCGGACTACATGATCGGCCTGTTCCGCACCTCGCCCTCCACCAAGGACGACCGCCGCCACGGCCTGACGCAGTTCCTGGTGGACATGGAGTGGCCGGGCATTAAGGTGAACCCGATCCTCGACATGAGCGGCCGGCACGACTTCAATGAAGTCGTGTTCGACGAGGTGCTGGTGCCCGACGAGTACCGGCTCGGCGCGCTCGATCTCGCCTGGCAGCAGGCGACGAGCGAGCTCGCCTACGAGAGGAGCGGCCCGGAGCGGTTCCTCGAGACCGCCTACGTGCTATTCGACCTGATGCGCCTGCTCGGGGCCGCACCCGACCTGCGCGGCGCCGAGGGCCTGGGGCGGCTCGCGGCGCAGCTGCACGTGCTGCGGCGCATGTCGGTGTCGGTCGCCGGCATGCTCGAGCGCGGCAAGGAGCCGGTGCTGGAAGCGTCGATCGTGAAGGACCTCGGCACCGTCTGGGAGCAGGCCCTGCCTTCCCGGGCGCGCGATCTCGCGGCCTTTGCAGAAATAGACCCGCTGTTCGAAGAGCGGCTCGCCTACGCGACCAACATCGCGCCCAAGCTCACCATCCAGGGCGGCACGAGCGAGGTGCTGCGCGGCATCATCGCGCGCGGCCTCGGGCTGCGCTGAAGCCGATCGAGGAGGCCCGCATGAAAGACCCCATCGCCTTTCCCGAGCTGCACATCGAGCTCGCCGACGCGGTGGCTACCGTGGAGATCCGGCGCCCGCCGCACAACTTCTTCGACCTGGCGCTCATCCGCCAGCTGGCCGACGCCTTCGAGGCGCTCGATCGCAATGCGGAGTGCCGCGCCATCGTGCTCGCTGCGCAAGGAAAGTCCTTCTGCGCCGGGGCCAACCTGGGAGATGGAACCGAACAAACGAGCGTCGGAACCCCGAACACGGCACACCTCTACACCGAAGCGGTGCGGCTGTTCGCCTGCAGGAAGCCTGTAGTCGGCGCGATCCACGGCCCGGCGGTCGGCGGCGGCCTGGGGCTCGCGCTGGTGCCCGATTTCCGCGTCGCCTGCCCCGAGGCGCGCTTCAGCGCGAACTTCACACGCCTCGGATTCCATCCCGGCTTCGGGCTCACCGTGACGCTGCCCGAGCTGGTCGGGCGCGGCAAGGCGGCGCTCATGTTCTACACGGGACGGCGCGTGAAGGGCGAGGAGGCCTACGCCATGGGCCTCGCCGACCTGCTCGTGCCGCAGGCCGAAGTGCGCGGCGCGGCGCTCGCGCTGGCGCGCGAGATCGCCGAGTGCGCGCCGCTCGCGGTGACGGCGACGCGCGCCACGCTGCGCGCGGGCCTGGCCGAGCGCGTGCGCGCGGCGACCGTGCACGAGCTCGCCGAGCAGACGCGCCTGCGCCGCACGCAGGACTTCAAGGAAGGAGTCAAGGCGAGCGCCGAGCGGCGCTCGCCGCGCTTCACCGGCGCCTAGCGGCTAGCCCGCGAGCTCCGCGCGGCCGCGGAAATGCTCGAGCGCCTCGGGGTTGGCGAGCGCCTCGACGTTCTTGATCGGCCGGCCGTGCACCACGTCGCGCACCGCCAGCTCGACGATCTTGCCGCTCTGGGTGCGCGGAATGTCGGCTACCTGCAGCACCTTGTCCGGCACGTGGCGCGGCGTGGTGTTGTCGCGAATCCGCTTCTTGATCCTGTTGCTCAGATTTTCGTCCAGGACCTGGCCTTCCTTGAGCTTGACGAACAGCACCACGCGCACGTCGCCTTCCCAGTCCTGCCCGATCACCAGCGACTCGAGCACTTCGTCGAGCTGCTCCACCTGGCGGTAGATTTCGGCGGTGCCGATCCTCACCCCTCCCGGGTTGAGCACGGCATCCGAGCGCCCGTAGATGATCATGCCGCCGTGCGCCGTGAGCTCGCACCAGTCGCCGTGGCGCCACACGTTCGGATACTTCTCGAAGTAGGCCGCGCGGTACTTCGCGCCGTCCGCGTCGTTCCAGAAGCCGATCGGCATCGCGGGGAACGGCCGCGTGCACACCAGCTCGCCCTTCTCGCCGACGACCGTCTTGCCGTTCTCGTCGAACACTTCCACCGCCAGGCCGAGGCCCTTGCACTGGATCTCGCCGCGCCACACCGGCAGCATCGGGTTGCCGAGCACGAAGCACGACACGATGTCGGTGCCGCCCGAGATCGAGGACAGGCACAGGTCCTCCTTGACGCTCGCGTACACATAGTCGAAGCCCTCGGGCAGCAGCGGCGAGCCGGTGGACAGGATCGCGCGCAGCGTGTCGAGCCTGTGCGTGACGCGCGGCTTGAGGCCCACCTTGGCGATCGCGTCGATGAACTTGGCCGAGGTGCCGAAGTGCGTCATGCGCTCGGCGTCGGCAAAGTCGAACAGGATCTTCGCGCGCGCGATGAACGGCGAGCCGTCGTACAGGAGCAGCGTCGCGCCGGCGGCGAGCCCCGACACCAGCCAGTTCCACATCATCCAGCCGAGCGTGGTGAAGTAGAACACCCGGTCGCCGGGGCCCACGTCGGAATGCAGCCGGTGCTCCTTCAGGTGCTGCAGCAGCGTGCCGCCCGTGCCGTGCACGATGCACTTCGGCACGCCGGTGGTGCCGGAGGAAAACAGGATGTACAGGGGATGGTTGAACGCCACCGGCTCGAACGCCACCGCCTTCGCCTCGAACGGCGCGACAAACCGCTCCAGGCTCTCGCCCACCCGCGGCGGCGACCCGACGTACGGCAGCAGCACGCACTTGCGCACGCTCGGCAGGCGGGCCAGCACCTCGGCGGCCTTGTCCTGCGTATCGAATTCCTTGCCGCCGTACAGGTAGCCGTCGGCGCAAAACAGCACCTTCGGCTCGATCTGCCCGAAGCGGTCGAGCACGCCCTGCACCCCGAAATCCGGCGAGCAGCTCGACCAGACCGCGCCGAGGCTCGCGGTCGCGAGCATTGCCGCCACGCTTTCGGGCAGGTTCGGCAGATAGCCCGCGACGCGGTCGCCCTTCTGCACGCCCACCGCGGCGAGCGCCTGCTGCAGGCGCGACACGAGTGCGTGCAGCGCCCGGCGCGTCAGTCGGCGCTTCAGCTTGTCTTCCCCCCAGAACACGATCGCGTCCGAATCGTCGGGCGCGCGCAGCAGGTTCTGCGCGAAGTTCAGGCGCGCCTCAGGGAACCACTGCGCGCCCGGCATGCGATCGCCGTCGACGAGGACGCGCGCGCCCTTGGTGCCCTGCACGCCGCAGAAGTCCCACAGCAGGCTCCAGAAGTCCTCGCACTTGTCGACCGACCAGCGGTGCAGCGCCGCGTAGTCGGCGAAGCCGCCGGCGCGCCGCGTGAAGTCCGCCAGCGCGCTGCGCGCTGCGCGCCCGGGCGAAGGCTGCCACAGGGGCCGTTCGCTCACTGCATCGCCTCCGCGAGCCTGGCGCGCAGTCCGTCCGGAATGCGCACCGGCTTGCCCTTCGCCGCGTCGATGAACACCACCACCGCTTCGCCCGTGGCGTAGGGCTCGGGATCATCGTCGACGCGCATCTCGTAGAAAGTCGGAACGCTCGACGCTCCAGGTGCGCCGACGTAGAGCTTCACCTCGACCGTTCCGGGGAATGTCAGCGCGCGGCGGAAGTGGCACGCAGTGCTGACGATGACGATGCCGCGACCGTCGCGCCCGGCGCGCGGCAGCAGCCGGTCGAACCAGTCGATGCGCGTCTGCTCCATGTAGCGGAAGTACACCGTGTTGTTCACGTGCCCCATCGCGTCCATGTCGCCCCAGCGGATGGGGATGCGCGCCACGTGGCCGAGGGTCCGGTCTTGGCTCATCGGACGATGATTATAATTGCCGCATGAGCCGCGAATCGATGGAGTACGACTGCGTGATCGTCGGGGCCGGCCCTGCGGGGCTCGCCTGCGCGATCCGCCTGAAGCAGCTTGCCGCCGCGAAGGGGCGCGAGACTTCGGTGTGCGTGCTGGAGAAGGGCTCCGAGGTCGGCGCGCACATCCTCTCGGGCGCGGTGATGGACCCGCGCGCGATCGAGGAGCTGTTTCCCGACTGGCAGGCGAAGGGCGCGCCGCTCAACGCGCCGGTCACCGAAGACCGCTTCCTGATCCTCGGCGAGGCCTCGGCCCGCCGCGTGCCGAACTTCCTGCTGCCGGCGTGCTTCAGGAACCACGGCAATTACGTGATCAGCCTGGGCAGCCTGTGCCGCTGGCTCGGCCAGCAGGCCGAGAGCCTCGGCGTCGAGATCTTTCCCGGCTTCGCCGCCGCCGAGGTGCTGTACGACGCGCGCGGCGCGGTGTCGGGCGTCGCCACCGGCGATCTGGGCGTCAATCGCAAGGGCGAGAAGACGGACTCCTACCAGCCGGGCATGGAGCTGCACGCCAAGTACACGTTCTTCGGCGAGGGCTGCCGCGGCAGCCTCGGCCGGCAGCTGCAGGAGAAGTTCGCGCTGCGCATCGGCGTCGACCCGCAGGTGTATGGCATCGGCCTGAAGGAGCTGTGGGACGTGCGGCCGGAGAAGCACAAGCAGGGGCTGGTGGTGCACACCGCCGGCTGGCCGCTCGAGCGCGACACCTACGGCGGGTCGTTCCTCTACCACCTCGAGAACAACCAGGTGGCGGTCGGCTTCGTGGTGGGCCTCGCCTACACCAACCCCTACCTCAGCCCGTACGAGGAATTCCAGCGCTTCAAGACGCATCCCGAGATCCGCGGCTTCTTCGAAGGCGGCAAGCGCGTCGCCTACGGCGCACGCGCGATCGCCGCGGGCGGACTGCAGTCGCTGCCCAAGTTCGTGTTCCCGGGCGGCTGCCTGATCGGCGACGAGGCGGGCTTCCTAAACGCCTCGCGCATCAAGGGCAGCCACGCCGCGATCAAGAGCGGCATGCTCGCGGCCGAGGCGGCGTTCCACGCGATGGGCGTGAAGCGCGAGCGCGACCAGCTCGACGGCTACACCGACGCGTTCCACGACAGCTGGCTGTACGACGAGCTGTACCGCGCGCGCAACTTCAAGCCCTGGATGGCGAAGGGCCTGGTCACCGGCTCGCTCATGTTCGGCATCGACCAGGTCCTGCTGCGCGGCCGCGCGCCCTGGACACTGCGCCATGCGCACGCGGACCACGAGACGCTGTTGAAGAAGACCGAGGCGGCGCCGATCGACTATCCCAAGCCCGACGGGGTGCTCACGTTCGACCGCCTCACCTCGGTGTCGTTCTCCAACACGAATCACAACGAGGACCAGCCGGTGCACCTTACGCTCAAGGACCCGGGCGTTCCGGTGCGCGTCAACCTCGCGCTGTACGACGCGCCCGAGCAGCGCTACTGCCCGGCGGGCGTGTACGAGATCGTGCGCGACGAGGACGGCGGAAATCCCCGCCTGCAGATCAACGCCCAGAACTGCGTGCACTGCAAGACCTGCGACATCAAGGATCCCACGCAGAACATCGTGTGGGTGACGCCGGAGGGCGGCGGCGGACCGAATTACCCGAACATGTGAGGCCATGGACTTCAAGACTGCCGACTTGTACGACGCGCACGGCGCCGAGCTGCAGGTGGCGCTGCCCGGCCTGAGGCACTACGGCGGCCGCACGCGCTTCGCCGGACCGATCTGCACCGTCAAGGTGTTCGAGGACAACCAGCTGGTGCGCGAGCAGATCGACGAGCCCGGCGCGGGCCGCGTGATCGTGGTCGACGGCGGCGCGAGCCTGCGCTCGGCGCTGGTCGGCGACGTGCTCGCCAAGCGCGC
>DASPRB010000001.1:0-6397 GCA_035624675.1 Burkholderiales bacterium | reverse complement strand
TGGAACAGCAACGTGCACACGCTGCACCCTGGACAGCGGCTGGTCGTGTACCCCGCGTCGCGGCATATCTCATATAAGAAATCTAGCGCACATTCAAATAGATAATATAAATTTCCGCGAATCGGCTTTAAGATCCGGGTCCGTTCCCATATAGCACGCAGGCGACGCCGCGCGTCGGCGACAGACGCACGGTCTCGGGGTAGGCCCGCGCGCACTCGGGGCGCGCGCGCGGGCAGCGCGGCTGGAAGTGGCAGCCGGCGGGAGGGCGCGCAGGCGATGGCAGCTCGCCGGCCAGCCGGATCAGTTGCCTGCCGCCCTCGATCACCGGGACGGCCGACAGGAGCGCCTGCGTATAGGGGTGCTTCGGGTCGCCGAGCACCTCCTCCACCGTGCCGCGCTCGACGATGCGCCCGAGATACATCACCGCCACCTCGTGCGCCAGGTACTCGACCACCGCCAGGTTGTGCGTGATGAACAGGTAGGCGAGCCCGAGCCGCTCCTGCAGCGAGCCGAGCAGGTTGAGGATCTGCGCCTGCACCGAGACGTCGAGCGCGCTCGTCGGCTCGTCGCACACGATGAGCCGCGGGTGCACCGCGAGCGCGCGCGCGATCGCGATCCTCTGGCGCTGACCGCCGGAGAACTCGTGCGGGTAGCGGTCCCTGGCGCGCGCCGGCAGGCCGACCTGTGCGAGCAGTTCGTCCACCCGCCGCTCGCGCTCGGCGTCGTCGCGCCCGACCCCCAGGCTGCGCATGCCCTCGGCGATCGCGTCGACCACGCGCATGCGCGGGTCGAGCGAGGCGTACGGATCCTGGAAGATGATCTGCATCCTGGCGCGATACGCGCGCAACTCGGCGCGCGACAGGCGCGTCAGTTCGACGCCCCGCGCCGCGACGCTGCCCGCGGTCGGCGGGATGAGCTGCAACAGGGCCTTGCCCGCGGTGGTCTTGCCGCAGCCCGACTCGCCCACCAGCGCGAGCGTGCGCCCCTCGTGGATCGTGAGCGAAACGCCGTCCACGGCGCGTACCTGCCCGATCACGCGGCGCAGCGGCCCGTGGCGGATCGGGAAGTGCACCTTCAGATCGCGCACTTCGAGCAGCACCTGGGCCGCCGCGAGGCCGGCACTCGCGCCCGCGAGCGTGCCCCCGCCCGCCGGGCGCGGCGCCTCGGGGCCGCGCTCGCGCAGATGGCAGCGCGCCCGGTGTCCGTTCGGCAGCACGATGAGGCGCGGCTCCTCCGTGCGGCAGCGCTCGAAGACGTAGTCGCAGCGCTCGGCGAAACGGCAGCCGCGGAATTCCGCCGTGATCGGCGGAACCTGCCCCGGGATGAGAGCCAGCCCGCGCCCGCGGCGCTCGGGCGAAGGCAGCGCCTCGAACAGCTTCTGCGAATACGGATGCTGCGGCGCGCGGAAGAATTCGTCGCGCGCCGCCGTCTCGACGATCTCGCCCGCGTACATCACGGCAACGCGGTCGGCGGCCTGCCACACCACGCCCAGGTCGTGCGTGATGAGCAGCATCGCGGTGCCGTGCTCGGCGCGCAGCTTCGCGAGCAGCTCGAGGATCTGCGCCTGGATGGTGACGTCGAGCGCCGTGGTCGGCTCGTCGGCGATCAGCACCTCGGGCTCGGCGGCGAGCGCGGCGGCGATCATGGCGCGCTGCTTGAGCCCGCCGGAGAGCTGGAACGGATACTCGTGCAGGCGGCGCGCGCCGTCCGGGATGCCGACGTCCTCGAGCAGCTCCAGGGCCCGCTTCTCGGCCGCAGCGCCGCGCAGCGCGGTGTGCCGTTCGATGACCTCGATCACCTGGCGCCCGATGGTGAGCACCGGATTGAGCGAGGTGCCCGGCTCCTGGAAGATCATCGACACGCGCCGGCCGCGCATCGCGCGCATCGCCGCCTCGGGCAATCCCAGCAGGTCGCGGCCCTCCAGCAGCACGCGCCCGCCCGAGATCTTCGCCGCCTCGGGCAGCAGGCGCATGACCGCCAGCGCGGTCATCGACTTGCCGCAGCCCGACTCGCCCACCAGCGCGAGGCACTCGCCCCTTTTCAGCTCCAGGTCGACGCCGTCGATGCAGTGCGTCGGTCCGTGCGGCGCGTCGATCCGCGTGCGCAGGCCTTCGACCGACAGCAGCGTCTCGCTCATGCCGCGCGCCCTCGCGGATCGAAGCCGTCGCGCACCGCGTCGGCGAACAGGTTGGCCGCCAGCACCAGCACGAACATGAAGCAGAACGCCGATGCGAGCGACCACCAGACCATCGGCTCGCGCGCCATCTCCAGGCGCGCGCCGTTGATCATCGTGCCGAAGCTGGTGGTCGAGGGATCGACTCCGACGCCAACATAGGACAGCACCGCCTCGGCGAGCACCAGGCTGGAGAAGTCCATCACCACGGAGATGATCACGATGTGCGCGACGTTCGGCACCAGATGATGCAGCAGGACGCGCCGGTGCGCGACGCCGAACGCGTGCGCGGCCTGCACGAACTCGAGCTCGGAGAGCTTGAGCGCCTCGCCGCGCAGCAGGCGCGCCATCCCGGTCCAGCTCGTGAAGCCGAGGATGATGCACAGGAACAGCAGGCGCAGGTCGGCGCGCTGGGCAGTGGTCGGGAACAGCGCGGCGTGGCTGTCGATGTACACCTGCATCATCAGCACCGCCGCCGCGATCAGCAGCACGCTCGGGATCGAGTGGATGGTCGTGTAGACGTACTGGATCGCGTCGTCCACCCAGCCCTTGAAGTAGCCGGCCGTGACGCCCAGCCCGAGGCCGAGCGGCAGCAGCACGAGGGTCGTCAGCGTGCCGATGATCAGGCTGGTGCGGATCGACTTGAGCGTCTGGTAGAACACGTCCTGGCCGACCTTGTCGGTGCCGAGCACGTGGTACCAGTTCGACAGCGCGAGCAGCGGAACTGCGACCGCGAGCACGACGCCGAGCGTCGCCCATGCGACGCCCCAGTGCACCGCGGGATAGCGCTGCACCAGCGGCCGGAATGCGAGACCGGCCACGCCCCACAGCGCCGCGGCCCCGAGCAGCGCAAGCAGGCCGCGCCAGGCGATGTCGGCGGCGAGGTCCGCCTCGCTCGCCAGATGCGCGCCGCCGTAGCGCAGGCGCGGGTATTCGCGCACCGCCCTGCCGTCGGGCAGCTCGACCAGCTCCTTCGCGAACAGGCGCGTGGCAAACGGCGCCGAGTAGGTCTTCTCCGTGTGCTCGTACAGGTGCCGTTCCGCCAGGTCGAGCAGCGACAGGACGTGCCCGGCGTAGGCGGTGGCGGTGCCGGGCTCCTGGCGCTCGAGGCGCGGGCGGAAGTGAACGGAGTCCATGAGCGCGACAAGTACGAAGCAGGCCAGCACCACGCAGGTGACAGCGGCGCGGCGCGTGCGCAGCACGCGCGCCCAGGGGGCAGCGAGGTGCGGCTTGCGGCTGCAGCGCCAGCCGTAGGCGACGACCGCCGCTACCAGCAGCCAGAGCAGTACGTCGGTCCACAGCGGAACGAAGAGGAATCCCATGCTCATTGCAGCCGAATACGCGGATCGACCAGGGTGTAGGAGATGTCGGTGAGCAGCAGGCCGAGGATGTACAGCAGCGAGCCGATGAACACCATCGAGCGCACCACCGCGAAGTCCTGCGCCTGGATCGCGTCGATCGTGTAGCCGCCGAGCCCCGGGATGCCGAAGAAGGACTCGGTCAGGAGACTTCCCATGAACAGCAGCGGTATCACCGCCACGCAGCCGGTGAGGATCGGGATGAGCGCGTTCTTCAGCACGTGGCCGAACATCACCGTCGTCTCGGGCAAACCTTTGGCGCGCGCCGTGCGCACGTAGTCCTTGCCCATCTCCTCGAGGAACAGCGTGCGGTACCAGCGGCTGCCCGAGCCGATGCCGCTCAGCACGCCGATGATCACCGGCAGCACCAGGAACTTGGCCGCGGCGAGGCCGGGGTCGTAGCCCGAGATGGGCACGAGGTGCAGCAGCTTGGAGACCAGGTACTGGCCGCCGATGATGTAGAACAGCGTCGAGATCGACATCATGGCGACGCACAGCACCACGCCGCCGAGGTCCAGGTAGGTGGCGCGGAAGAACGCCATCAGCAGCGCGAAGGTCACATTCACCAGCAGTCCGATCAGGAACACCGGCACGGCGATTGCCAGGCTCGGCCACATGCGCTTGCGGATCTCCGTGGCGATGTTGCGCCCGTCCTCGGCGGCGCCGAAATCGAGCGCGAACAGGCGCAGCGACTTGCGGTAGAAGATCGTGTCGGTGAGCTTGGCCGCGCCCGCTGCGCGCGCGTTCCATACGAGCGGCTTGTCGTAGCCGCGCTCGGCCTTCCAGCGCTCGATCGCCTCCGGCGTCACGCGCTTGGTGCCGAGCTGCATGCGCGCCATGTCGTCCGGCGTGTTGACCACGAAGAACAGCGTGAAGGTGATCAGGTTCACGCCGATCAGGATCGGGATCGCGTACAGCGCGCGCCGGAGGATGTAGCCGAGCATGCTAGGCGGCCGGCCGCGCGGCCATGCGCTCGCGCCGGCGGTACGCGAGGACCGCCGGCAGCGCGGCGGCGACTAGGGCGAGCAGCGCCAGCCCGAGCGGCCAGAGCACCGGCCGGTTCCATTCCCGCCGCAGCGCGGCGCGCCTGGCCGGGTCGAGGCGCAGGTACTTGAGGTTGTTGCGCGCCATGGTGTTTGGCTTCAGGTTCGACAGCCAGCTGTGATAGAGCAGGTAGTCCTTCGGATAGAAGCCCCACACCCAGGGCGCGTCGCGCCGCAGGATCTCGACCATGCGGTCGATGATGCGCTGGCGCTCCGGGGAGTTGGGCATGTCCTTCATCTCCCGGAACAGCGCGTCGAACTCGGGATTCTCGTAGTTGGCCGAGTTCTCGCCCTGGTGCTTGAGGCGGCCCTGCGGCCCGTAGAGCAGGAACATGAAGTTCTCGGGGTCGGGGTAATCGGCATTCCAGCCGAGGATGAAGATCTGCTCGCTGCCCTTGCGCAGCTTCTCGCGGAAGCGGTTCCAGTCGGTCTCGCGCACCTCGAGCTGGATCGAGAGGTGGGCGAACTGCTTGCGCCACCAGTCCAGGCGCGCCTTGTCGCCGGGTCCCCGCGCCACCGTGTCCAGGTACAGCACCAGCGGCTTGCCGGTGTGCGCGTCGCGCCCGTCCGGGTAGCCCGCCTCGGCGAGCAGCTTTCTCGCCTCGGCGATCGGCCGCCGGTGCGCCGCGCCGTCGCGCCACACGTGCGTCACCGGGTCGATGCCCGCCTCGCCCTCGCGCGCGCCGAAGATCCCTAGCGGCAGGGGACCGTTCGCGACCACGCCGCGTCCATTGGCGAAGATCGACAGGAACTCCTCCATGTCCACGGCGATCGAGATCGCCTGGCGCAGCTTCCTCGCGCGCTCCGCGGCCGCGCCGCCCTGCTCGCCGCCGACCACCGGGTCGAGCCAGTTGAAGCCGGCGTAGATGATGGTGGTGGCGACCGAGGTGCTCAGCCGGATGCCGTGCCGCTCCATCTCGGGAGTGAGCGTCGCGTCGCCCGCGGCGGACATCTGCACCGCCTGGTCGAAATTGTCCGACGCGATCGCCGACCCGTCGTAGTAGCCCTGCAGGAACTTGTTCCAGTACGGGATGCTCTCCTTCTCGCGGCTGTACACCGCGCGGTCGATGAACGGCATCGTCTTGCCCGCGTCGGCGAGCAGCCCCGCGGCGCGGTCCCCCGGCGCGCCGTGCGAGGGATACGGCTCGCCGCGGAAGTTGGGATTGCGCTCGAGCACGATGCGCGAGTTCGGGTTGTACTCGGTCAGCATGTACGGTCCGCTGCCCACCGGCCACCAGTCGAGGCTGAAGTTCTTCGCCGCCATGCCCGGCTGGCTGAAGAACTTGTCTGCTTCCCAGGGCAGCGGCGAGAAGAACGGCATCGCCAGCCAGTACAGGAACTGCGGATAGCGGCCCTTGAGCTTCACGCGGAAGGTATGCGCATCGACGCGCTCGACGCCCGCCAGCGGCTCGTCGCGCAGGTCGAGCCACTCCTCGCCGCGCCCCTCCTCGATCATCGCTTCGTTGCGCTTGCGCAGCCGCTCGGCGAGGTCGGCGAGGCCGACGACGTATTCCGACATCAGGCCGTAGATCGGGCAGTGCAGCCGCGGAGACGCGAGGCGCTTGATCTCGTAGATGTAATCGTCGGCGGTGACCTCGCGCGTGCCGCGCGCGGGCAGCGCGTAGGGGCTCGCCAGGCTGTCGATGCGCCGCCGCGGGAGATCCTGGTACAGCAATCTGCCCGCCGCGTCGCGCGCGAACGCCGGGTGCGGCTGGAACAGGATCCCCGGCTTGATGCGCACTTCGTACACGCTGTAGGCGAGCGCCGGGCTCGACTCGGGCACCGGCCTGCCCTGCGCGTCCTCGTAGCTCACGCGCGGCATC